>JAKAUO010000052.1 GCA_021827715.1 bacterium
GTCGGCACTTTTTTTAAGGTGTAAATGTCATTCGGAGTATGGTAATTAAGCGCTTGGTGAAAGCGTTTTTCGTTATAAAAAATTATAAATTTATGCAGCGTTAATCTTGCTTGATTAACTGTATCGAAGCTGTGAAGAAAAACATTTTCATATTTTATAGTACGCCACAATCGCTCCACAAAAACATTATCAGCCCAACGTCCCTTACCATCCATGCTTATAAAAATACCCTTTTTTGTTAACGCTTCAACCCATGCTGCACTCGTAAATTGGCAACCTTGATCGCTATTAATAATGTCAGGAGTTGCATGTTGCAAGGCATTATTTAATGCTTCAAGACACGAAGCGGTATCCAAGAAAGTTGATAGGTCCCAACCCATAATTTTCCTACTAAAAACATCAATCAAACAAACCAAGTAAACGAACCCATGACGCATTTTAATATACGTGATATCAACTTGCCAAACTTGATTGGGACGATCTATTGTCATTCCACGTAGAAGATACGGAAACACCTTGTGTTCAGGATTTCTTACGGTTGTTTTTCTAGCAGGATAGATCGCCTTTATGCCCGCCAGAGTTAGTAAACCTTGAACCCTTTTGTGATTAACGATATGCCCCTTTTGTCTTAAGCTAATCGTAATTTTACGATATCCGTAAAAAGGTGTTTCTTGATAAATATCGCGTATTTCATTCATGATAACTGCGTTGTCATTTTCGGTCGACTTTGATTGATAATACATCGTACTTCTCGCAATATTTAACAACTCACATTTCTTTTTAATGCCCAACGATGCATCTCCGCACTCAATCATTTCTTTACGCACATCAACATCTAACGCTTGAGCACATGTTCTAAAAAATCGCGTTCGGCCGCCAGTTGACCAATTACCTTGTGTAATCTATCAACTTCTTCTTTATGGTTATCTTTTTTCGCGTCTTCAAAAAGCCGCTCGCATCCGTCTTCTAATTGTTTTTTCCATAAAAAAATTTGACTTGATGCAACACTATATTCTTGGCATAATTCAGCAACAGTCTTGGTGCCTTTTATAGCTTCTAATGCCACTTTACTCTTCAGCGCACTGCCGCGTTTTTTATAAATTTTCGCCATGCGAATTCCCCTTGTAATGATACCATTCTAAATATCATTATACCCTACGCTTTTCTCCAATTGCGCATGTCTAGTTTCTGGGGGTCAGTATAACCTTTGCACGTTAATTTTTTAGTACCGAGATTTAAAAGATATCGATTTGCAGAAATCGAAGCTGAAACCACACCATTACAAGATATACTTCTTAGTTTTGTCAGCGAGGCAAAAGAAGCTGATTTGAGAGAAAAAGAACCTCACTTTTTTATCTATATCGATAAGCTCAAGTGCTTACATAATGGTGCTATCACCACTTTTGAAAATTGCATAATGGAATTCAAACCAGATGAAAATCCACGTTATGGTATAGAGCCTAATCCCAATCAATCTCGTAGAAGTTACACAGCACAATTTTATGGAACTATTATCGAAAACGATGCAACACAAAAGGCGCTCAACTATACTCTGGACCTGGTTAATAACTGGAAAGAAGTTCCAGGGACCCGAAGTAATCAGCCAAGAGAATTTTATCAATCTTTTGAATTTCAGCAGAAAGATAGTGCGCCTGATTATGCCAAATTATTTGAACCCGCACCACTTTATAAGTAATTTATTTGATGTCAGGCGCCCTTCGATACTAAATTCCTAAGGACGCCTGCTATTAATGATCTATTCTTTCATAAATTCAGTTCTATAGAGTAGCCCATCGTTTGCATCAATATACCCTTTGTACGAATTGTTTATATGAAAGGTAAAGCGACTATCTTTAACTGCCTCCAAGAAAACCTGAATACGTCCATAATCAAATTCTAATGACGGCAAAAGTGCGCCAGATTCATGTATCGTGCAGAATGCTTTAACCTCAGGAAAAGTAATGCCATCTGCCATTTGACTAAATGCTCTAAAGGGCATATTTGGATGCACTAATATATTATTATGATTATTCGAATATACAGACATACCAAGAGGATTATCCTCAAAGGAATAGTCCCCATTGAGCTTTCGAGCAGAATTATAAGAAGCTTTAAATTTCCATAAACTATCAGTCAATGGTACAGATTGTATACCAAATTCATGTTCTTTATAAGAATCAAATATACCCGCGTGCATTGTATTTAAATGTTCTTTAAGTAATTTCCATGCCAATATGATGCTCTTATTTGTATGTTTTTCGTGATATATAAGATTAACGGGCTGTCCCAGATAGACCATTTCACAAAAGCAATTGTCCATAGCGATCTCTTTTCTAGTTATGCAGGAAGCGGGGATCTGCCTATAAACCGGGCAGCCATCTCGTTGACGCGGTTGCCATGTTGTCTCCTGAAGAGCAAGAAATTTCGCTCCATTCAGGTACTCTACAGAATTTAAGCAAAAAATAAAATAAAAAATATATTTTGAAAAATGCATACAAATCCTTGAGGAAAAACTATTATTCGTAAACTGCCACTTTTACAGGCCGCAGTACTACTGTACCCATGCGATACCCCTTTTGCAATACCTGTGCGATCGCGCCAGATTTAGCGCCTTCCACAACGGGGGTTTGCATAATTGCTTCATGCAAATTTGGGTCAAAAGTGCCATTTTCTTGAATTTCCACTACATTAAACCGCTGCAAAAGCTTCTTAAACGCTTTAAAAATCAATTCAAAGGCAGGATTATTAATATCTCCCTGTGCACGGTCAAAATCATCAACAATATCCAGTAAAGCAGTAAGCACATCCGCTTGGGCCGATTGCGTCCATTGGCTTCGTTGAGCTTCCATACGTTTTCTATAATTATCAAAGTCTGCCTGCAAATAAGCATACTGCTGTTTGATTCTTTGTAACTCGAGTTGCTCTGCTTGGCACGATTCATCAACGATATTATTTTTTTCTTCCATAAAATTCCTTTATTGTGTATGATTGATCAACTTATTATTCGTATAGTTTAACAAAATATTACCCGTAATGAAAAAATATTCCATACTCTTTTTCATCTTGTTGTATGCGCATCAGGCTACCATCTATTCCTTTAGTATTCCAAAATTTTATCATGGAAGAATTTTTTTAGATGAGACGCGCTTTTCAGAAGAAACACTTTTTAGTTTTGATCTTCTTTTTGCCGGTGGAACAAAACATTTTGACCGTAAGGGATATACCGGCAGATTGGCATTCACTGAGCTTATTCTTCAATTATACCAGAATTTCAATAAAGGTTTTTTCCTCCATGCTTATTTGCCTATATGTTCAGTAAAATTAACCGATGTTGAACCTCATGGATCGCATTCTGCCATAGAACATTATATCCATCAAGCCGATATCTATAGTCCAGGGCTTTTTGCCGGTTGGACCTTAAATTACGAAGAAACACAACGCTTAGATTTTATTGATTTTACGCTGGAGCTGGGCGCGCTTTTGCCTTCTTCAAAAAAAGCCATAACGCCTTTTCTTTTTCCTGTGGGTTATACCGAAAAACCGGGATTTGCTGCTGCTGCCTACGGTGCTTTGGGCGCGTTGGAATGGTTCACCACAGGACTCTATGTTCAGGCCATTGTCCTTAACCAAGCTGCAATCTGGAGTTCTGGAGCATATATTAAATTGGACCATATTATCCCACGCATATCATTTTTGTGTGCCGCCTGTGGCGATGGGCAAAATAAAGAAATAGAGAGCATAAACCCTTGGATGATGTTTTCTCTTTATTTATCTGCAGAACTCGATCTTGCACATGATGATCAACCATGGTTGCCACGAATCAAAATATTTTTTAGTAAGCCACTTAAAGGAAAAAATATTCTTAAAGCAGGGTTAGGTGGCTTTGATATTGGGTTCGATTATTAATTTTTTAAAAAAAAATCAGCATAGTGCAGAATAACATCTATTGCATGACGATAGCGAATCTGAGAAGCATGCTGCTGCGGCAAACGCTTAAACCGTTCATGCAAGTGGCTAAATAATTCTGTATAACCCTCAACTTGAGACTTGGATAAGAGATAACTACTTTCTTGTAATTGCTGAACCTCTTTGCATAAACCAAGCGATGCTCTGCATAATTCATCATAAAAAAGTTCCTGGTCAACAATGACATTATTTTCAGCTAAATCGAGCAATGACCAAATAATCAGGGAGCGCTCAGTAAGTGGTTTTGTTAAAATTTGGGTAATATCACATGTTTCTAGACATGATGTGGCACAAACCATTGAAACCTCCAAAAGAACAAAACAAAAATATACACTATTTAAAATACTGCTTTTCATACCGTTTCATCTTTATATTTAAATTATTACTTTCAGTATACTTGATTGCAAGCAGCATTTTCAATTAATACATAAAAACTTCATATACATAATAAAAAAGCCCGAATATTTCGGGCTTTTTATATGTTTTATCTTTTAAAGTACTAAAAGGGCAGTTCGTCATCAAAAGGTGACTCATCCTTAAAAGCCGTTCCGCTTTTAGGTGCGGCCGCCTTGGAAGGTGCTTCATCGGTAAATCCATCCATGCTGGTGGTTTCTGCTAATTGACCAGCACCTAAAAATACAACGCTATCAGCAACTATTGAATGCTTGCTTCGCATTTTACCGTCTGTATCTTTCCAAGAATCAAATTTTAAACGACCCTCGACTAAAACGGACTTGCCTTTTTGAAGGTATTGTGCACAATTGTCTGCCTGAGGACCCCATACAACAATATCAACGTAACAAACCTCTTGGACCACAGCCCCTGTTTGCCTATTTTTATACTGGCGGTTTGAAGCTAAACTCATACGGCACACATTACCAGCGCCCACTTGTTTAAGTTCTGGATCACGAGTGAGGTTACCTACCATAACGCATTTATTATATCCTGCCATAATTATATTCCTTTTAAAAAAGTATTGAGTGTTTGTATATCTATAAGGTTTTTTTGATTTTGCTCAAGCAAATATTCAGCTTTTTGCACTTTGTGCTGCAATACTTTATGGGTAGCTCCGGAAAAAGCGCCCGTGCTATCCCCGTCAACAAGCTCACGCATGCGCAGCAAAAGTTGTTTTTGCGCTTGTGCTAAAAGTTGAATCTGCTCGGTGATACCATGAGCCAATTCTTCCAGCAAACTTCCCAATTTTTCTTTTAACTGCCCCGAGGTTTTATGCGTATGTTTTTTTACTATAAAATTTTCTTGTGGCGCAACTGATACTAATAAAAAGCACCCAAGAAGTGCAAAACCAGCAAAAAAAATAATTCTTTTCATATCAAATACTTTTTTTAATAAGCGAAAATCCATGCTTTGCATAATCATATAATGCATAGAGCGCTGTAAGAAAAACTCCTACCTGCATGCCCTTTATCCATACGGGCTGTAACTCAGTATACCGTGTAAAAAAAAGAAGCAAACCATACATTACTTGAAAAAGCATAGCCATTTTTCCTGAACGGCGCGCTGGCTGCAGTCTATGCGAAGTTACAAAAAATATAAGAGCGCCGATGGCTAAGATACCTTCTTTGCACCATAAAAAAATCAGCAACCACGTAGGAACAAGGTCTTCCATGGTGAACCATACCGTGGTAAAAGTAGTAAGCATCAATAATTTATCGGCCAGCGGGTCGAGTACCTCTCCCATTTTTGAACGCTGGTTATAAGTGCGCGCAACATAGCCATCAATAAGATCAGTAAAACAGGCCACTGCAAGAATTACTGCTGCCCCAACGATATTATTATCGAGCAACAGTACCACTAATGGTATAATAAGAATAATTCTTAAGAGCGTTATAAGTGTTGCCCACGTGATCATATAATCACCCCACTTGCAACACAACGTCTGTCATCATACAATACCGCATACTGTCCCGGAGCGATTCCTTGATCATCTTCGCTTAAATCTATACGCGCTGCATTATCAGATAAATAGGTTATTTTTGAAAGAACTTTCTTTGGTCCATGGCGAAGTTTGACAAGATATTCTTCTTGTTGGCTCACCCCAGAAAGCCAATGTATATCCTGAATGGTTAAGAAAGAGCGCTTTTTACCTAGATCATGATACTGCTTTGAGATATAAACCGTATTGGTGACGATATCTTTTGAAACAACGTACCAGGGTCCTGCTGCAAGGCCGATTCCTTGGCGCTGGCCATGAGTATAAAACCAAACTCCTTTATGCGCTCCCTTGATCTGCCCTGTTTCAAATTCAACCAAGTTTCCCTGCTGCTCCCCCATATGGTAATGCACAAACTCAGAAAATTTTAATTTTCCTAAAAAGCAAATTCCTTGGGAATCTTTGCGCTCTTTATTCGGCAAATCTGCCTGATAAGCATACGCGCGCAATTCCGCTTTGGTCATGCCGCCGATAGGAAAAAGGGCTTTCTGTAATTGTTGCTGCGAAAGACGCGCCAAAAAATAGGTTTGATCTTTTATACTATCGGGTGATTGTACCAAATATGTTATGTCATTAAGGTGTTCAGTTTGCGCATAATGGCCCGTTGCTATGGCATCAAATTGAGCTGCAAAAAGTTCATAAAAGGCACCGAATTTAACCTGTTGGTTGCACATCATATCAGGATTAGGCGTGCGCCCCTTTTTAATTTCACCAAGGGTATAAGAAACAACACGGTCCCAATACTGCTTTTGGAATGAGACCACCTCGAGGCTCACCGAAAGCTTTTCGCATACCGCCCGGACATAGGAAAGATCTTCCTCCCAAGGGCAGGTACCCAAGAAAGCAAGTTCATCCTCTAACCAAATTTTAAGATAAAAGGCAGTAACTTGATGCCCCTGTTGCACGAGCTTATGCAAGGCAACTGAACTATCAACACCACCTGAAATAAGTACTGCTATATTCATGCTTTTAGTATACCACAACAGAAAAATAGTACCATTGATCTATTTAATTTATTGCAAATATAAATATTCATAAGGTAGTATAAGAATAATAATACTATTTAATAGCCTGAAAAGGGTTTGATTCAGTGTACTCCTGAATCAATTCTGACAACCAAGGGCCCTTTTCAGGAAACTCTATCAGAATAGACACTTTTTCTTCCCTATAGTATCTTTAAAAAAAGAATTTTTACGGTAAAGTTACTCTACTATGAATAGTTTCAATCTCCTTGTTCAAACATTTAAAGACCATATTTCTTCACTCTTTCCCAAAGTGAATATCTCGTACGAAGTTGCCCTTACTATTGACCCCGCACGTCAACAATTTGGCGATATATCCTCTAATGCGGCTATGCTGTATGCCAAAGAGCTTAAAAAAAATCCTCGTGAAGTGGCCCAGCATATTATTCAAAGCTTTAGCCATGAATATGTAAAAAATATAGAAATTGCAGGCCCAGGCTTTATCAATATTTTCCTTAAGCCAACTTTTTTCACCACTATCATGGTTGAATTACATGACCAAGGCGATATTTTTTTTACATTGGAACCTGATGTTAAAAAAAAACATTTTAATGTTGAATTTGTCAGTGCCAACCCTACAGGCCCCCTTCATTTGGGCCATGGACGTGGTGGCATTATTGGTGATGTACTAGGAACCGTATTGCGTTTTTTAGGACACACGGTCACGAAAGAGTTTTATATCAATGATGCGGGTAATCAGATAGAAAAATTAGGCAATTCGTTTAAAATTCGTTGCCTACAAGAACTCGGTCAAGACACTGTTATTCCTGAAGATGGCTACCATGGTGAATATCTTAAAGCGCTTGCGCGCAAAGCGCATTCTGAGCTGGGTAATGCATTGGCAAAGCAGCCCGAGAGTTTTTATGCCACTTATGCCAAAGACTATTTACTACAGAAAATTAAAGAAACATTGCATGGCTATGGCATAGACTTTGACGTCTGGTTTTCTGAAAAAACATTACATAATTCAGGTGCAATTCAAGCAGTTTTAGAAAAAATAGCCCGTAATAATTTATTATATGAAAAAGATGGCGCTCTTTGGTTTGCCTCTACAACCTTTGGTGACGACAAAGACAGGGTTGTAAAGCGCGCCAATGGTGAGCTTACTTATGTGGCTGCCGATATGGCATATCTTGAAAACAAAATAGAACGCGGTGCAAATAAATTAGTCATGATACTGGGGCAAGATCATCACAGTTATGTGGTTCGCCTTAAGGCAGTTCTTGAAGCTCTTGGTCAAAACCCCGCAATGCTTGATGTTATTTTGTATCAATTGGTAACTATCAAAGAATCTGGTCAAACCATGCGCCTTTCAAAGCGCGCAGGACGCATAGTTTCTTTAGAAGATATTATCCAGGAAGTGGGTAAAGATGTAGCACGCTTTTTCTATTTACATAGAAAGGCCGATGCTCATTTAGAATTTGATATTGCGCTGGCGCTTTCACGCACTGAAGAAAATCCGGTCTATTATATTCAATATGCCTATGTACGCACGCTCAGTATTCTGCAAAAAGCTGCAAGTAATCCGGAAGTCAGTTCAATAACTACCCGGGACGCTCACGCGCTGACTGATAAAGAACATCTGATCATTAAGAAAATAGTTTCGCTTAAGCTTCTACTACAGGATATTTCGCACCATTACCAGACACATCTTTTGACCTATTATGTGTATGATTTAGCGCAACTGTTTCACAATTATTACGGAAACACAAAGGTCATCGATCTTAACCAGCTGCCCGTTACCCGCGCCCGCCTTTTAATGATCATGCAATTACGCGACACAATAAATCTTTGCTTGCGCTTATTAGGGATATCTACCCCTGAAAAAATGTAACTGTTGACTTCATCTTTTTTAATATTTTATTATTAATAGTAGTAATATAGCATGATTCACTAAGCCTTACACGTTTCTGCCAATACTTGTATGGTCGCTTTAAAAAAGTTTTGAATGGTTTGGGCAACTTTACGAATCTCACTTTTAATAGCAGCCCAATGATGTTCTATTG
>JAKAUO010000022.1 GCA_021827715.1 bacterium
AAGGATTTTTTTCTGAAACCTATGGACATTGTTCTGAGGAAACGATTCTCAATTATGTTAAAAATCAATAAAAAACTTTCAGCTCGCGCTTCAAAATCCACGGCCTTTAGGCCGTGTGTCGTTTAATCTCTGCGTCTTTGCCCAGCAAGGACGCTTTAATTATCGTTTTTTTCAAGCTCTATATAATTAACTAATTTATTGATTTTACCCGCCCCCTGTAAAAGCAAAAGATCTCCTTCGGCGAGTTTGTCCTGAAGGGTATGCTTAAGAGTGCTAAACGTTTCATCCAGCGGACAGTAGGTGATGGAAAGAGAAGGGTTTTTTGCTTTAAGCTCTTGGGTAAACCGTTCGCTGGTAATGGTCGGAATAGGTGTTTCGCTTGCAGGGTAAATATCAGTAATAACTAAATGGTCAATAGTGTTTTGCGAAAACAAATTCAGAAAATCATTCCATAGGCCAGCCATCCGTGTATACCGATGGGGTTGAAAGGCGACAATAAGTTTTTTATCGGTCCGTTTACGAGCAACTGCAAGGGTTTGAGCTATTTCAGTAGGGTGGTGCCCATAGTCATCAAAAACTGATGCCCCAAGATGTTTACCTTTAAAAGTAAAACGGCGATCAACGCCTTTAAAATGGGCAAGGGCGCTCATAATAGTCTGAAAAGAGATATCAAGCTCAAGGCATACCGTAATTGCCGCAAGCGCATTTAAGAGATTGTGCCTGCCCGGCATGGTAAGATAAAGCGCGCCAAGGGGCTGGCTAGCGCCCTTTTTCCAAACGGTGCACGTAGAAAAGGTTTTTTGTAACACTATATCTTGGGCAAAGATGTCTGAGGTGGGTTTATAGCCATAGCGTATGGTCTTAGTGGTGGTTAAGGGCAATATCTCATCAATATGCTGGTCATCATCACATAATATAGCCTTGCCATAAAAAGGTATATTTTCTAAGAATTTTTTAAAGGTATTTTTTACATCATCAATATCTTTATAGACATCAACATGCTCAAAATTAATATTAGTAACCACGGCAATAGTAGGGTAAAGTCGAAGCAACGACTTATCGCTTTCATCTGCTTCTGCTACCAAAAAATCCCCTTTACCAAAACGAGCATTGCTCGAAATGTTTTTTAAGTGGCCCCCGATGATCACCGTAGGGTCAGTCTGGGCCTCAATAAGAATATGGGAGATCATAGAAGTGGTCGTCGTTTTGCCATGCGAACCTGAGATAGCGATGCTATATTTGGTGCGCATTAATTCAGCGAGCATAAGAGCTCGAGATATAGTAGGAATTCCTCGCTGCTGAGCTGCAATAATTTCTGGATTTTTTTTTTGAATTGCCGATGAATAGACCAAAATATCAATGGTGGCATCATGGCAACCTGGACTGTTATTTCCGTGATGAATAGTGCAGCCTAAAAGCGTCAGATCGTGAATACTTTTTTGTTCAAGGTCGCTATCACATCCGGAAATGTGATAGCCCTGACTTTTCAAGATAGTGGCGATACCGCTCATGCCGATACCACCGATACCGATAAAATGGATATGATTTTTCTTCTTATACATGGGTATAATAAGTTCCTAGAGTAATTCGCGTAATTTGAGCAATTTTTTTTGTAATTGCACAATTTGAGTAGCGATATCTTCTGGAAGTTCTACCGCTTGCTGTTTTTTACGGCGCCCATCAACCGGCTTTTCTGTCACAGGTTCCTGATCCATAGTAGTAATGCTGGATGCGATAATATGGGCTTCATTAAGAAGTTTTTGCGCATTGTTTTTATGTTCTTTAAGGTACTTTTTGGCACCTGAGATAGTAAAGCCTTTGGTATATAAAAGGTCTTTGATCAATTCAAATTTACGAAGATCTTTATCATCATAAAAGCGTTGTCCGCCTTCTGATCGAAAACCCTTAATATTAAACTCTTTTTCCCAAAAACGAATGACAAAGCGTTCGATTTCAAGCTTGGTTGCAAGTTCACCTATCCGGAACTTTTGTTTGGAAATTTTCATAAAATGCTCCTTTTTAACATGTTTTTTTATGCGCTTTATGCGCGTTGTGTGCTAGCCGAATATAGTTCTTCATGGTATCATATTTATAAATAACGTATATCATTTTTACCGGTAAAACCTCATGGATACAAAACAATTTTTTACTTCAATTTCTTTTGCCATAGTAACTACTATGTTGATCAATTATTTTATTATTGATCGGTTCTTCTATAAAGATACCCAAGAGATTAAATCTGGACAAGCTTTTCATGTAACTCCTTTAGAGCAGATGAATAAGCCTCTTGCAACAGAAGTTAATTTTTTAGATGAAGATATCACTTTTTTCAAAAAAAGTCAGCCAGAACTTACCACAATAGTTACTCCCTATAGCGATATTATCTTTTCGTCCCAAGGAGCTACCATTGACCACTTGATCTGTAAAAAGGTAAGTGGTCATGTTGAAACCCCTTTGGAGATACTTCGCCAGTCTGCTCAAGCTCCCTCTAATTTCTTACTTGCTTTTGATCAGAATACCCCCTTGCACTATACATTAATCAATCAAGAATATGCGCAAGGTAAGCATGTACTGGTATACGAGTCTCAGAGTACAGTGGGTACTATAACTAAAGAATTTACTGTACATGATACCACGTACACTATTGATGTGCGGATTACCATTGATCCTGCATATCCGCAAACGCCTCGTTTTATTTTTAATGCACCGAAACTTGCCGGTTTAGGAAAAGAATATGATCTTGCATTAGTGAATGATAATCATGCCCTTAAGCGTTTAAAAAAATCAGAACTTGCAGACAAAGCCTTTGCTATGCCTACTCTGTGTGGGGGTATTGACCGTTATTTTGTGAACGCCCTTATTAAGAATACTCCTGCATTTGCTCAACGCTGCTATTTTATGACCAAGAATGATCTCTTGCAATGTGTGGTAGAGGGCCCAGAAATTTCTACCAAGACATCATGGGAGCTCTCATGGTATTGCGGGCCCAAAGAATTTGAATCTTTGCAGTTAAGCGATCCTCGCTTAACTGAGCTTCTGGATTATGGATGGTTTGCTACCCTGGCGCGTCCTTTGTTGTTCTTGCTTAAATTTTTGTACAACTTTGTCCATAACTTTGGAATTGCCATTATTATTCTTACCATCTTATTAAATGTTGCTCTTGTCCCTTTTTCAGCACGTGGTGACAAAGTTCTTCAAAAATCGACTGATTTTAGTAAAAAAATGCAATACCTTGAACAAAAGTACAAGCATGATAAAGAGCGCCTTGCACAAGAACGATCTGAATTAATGCAAAAGCATGGTGCGTTTGATGCATTAGGATGCGTATCATTCTTATTTCAGACGATTTTTTTTATCGGGTTAAATAAAGTTCTTTCTTCTTCAGTTGAGCTGTATCATGCGCCATTTTATGGGTGGATAGCCGATTTGTCAGTTAAGGATCCTTACTATATTTTGCCTCTGTGCGTATTTCTTGCTATTGCATTGCCGAGTATCAATATGGGTGATATTCGCCAAAAGGCGACCTCTTTTGGTATCGGATTACTTATATGCGGCATTGTAGCGCAACTATCGGCAGGGTTGGTGCTTTTTATTTTAACCAATGTTCTTACCCGCGTTGCAATTACGCGTATCAAAAAGATGGTTGCTTGAGGAGCATATGATGAATGATCAGTTGCCAACGCTTACTAAGCTGTTAAAACAGTTGCAACAGGTCCCTTATTTGGCATCAAAGAATTTGTATCGGGTTGCCCACCATTTTTTGCAAATGGATGCACAGCGGTTAGCGCACTTTTGTGCAGCGGTGCAAGAGGCTCATGCAGGTTTGAAAAAATGTTCTGTATGTTGTGCGTGGCAAGAACGTCAGGGCGCCTGTAGTTTTTGTTCTTCAACCAAGCGTGATCAGTCGATTATCTGCGTGGTAGAGACCTGGTATGATTTATATGCCATTGAAAAAACGGGCGGGTTTCAAGGTGTTTATCATGTATTAGGAGGCGCTATTTCGCCTTTAGATGGCATATCGCCGGAAGACATTTCGTTAACACAACTGGTAAGTCGTCTTGCCCAGGGATGTGCAGAGCTTATTTTTGCTTTAAATCAAACCCCAGAAGGTGAGGCAACTTCTTCATATATTGCTCGGAAAATTAATCAGGCTCATCCTGAGCGGACATTTAAAATTACTTGTTTATCGCGCGGTGTGCCGGTTGGCTCTTCATTAGAGTCTGTTGATCGTGTCACCGTATGTAAAGCTTTAGCAGAAAGGCGCCTTTTTTGAAACAATCTTATGCATTTTATGATCGTCGACGTAAAGAATTAATTGAGCTTATTAAACAGCAGAACCCTAATGCAAAAAATGGAGCAGTGATGCTTCTTGCAGGTTTTGAAGATGGTAAGCATACCTTCAGACAAAATTCATCATTTTATTATTACACGGGGCTCACTGAACCGGGACTTGTGCTCATCATAGAATTTTCGGGTAAATCGCGGCTCTTTATTCCTGTTTATGCAACGCCACGCTCTGATTGGCTTGTTGAACAGGTAGTTGCTACCAAAGAATGCGCTCAACAATTATCAATGAGCGATGTCAGTTACTTGGGTAAGCCGCAGCGCGGATATGAACCATCACTTTTAGCCGATGCGCAGCAGTATGATAATCTTATTGCGTATCTTAAAAAGATTATTGATAATCAAGGGACTATTTTTACCTACACGGGCCCCCAAAAAAGTATGCTTTATCCGGTTTTTTTAATGCATATGCGTCAATTGCTTCCTGAGCTTGCTCAAAGCGTGCATGATAGTGGATTGGCTATAGCGGCTCAACGTTCTCGTAAAAATAAATTTGAAATTGAATTGATGTATAAAGCCGTGGAATTAACTATGGTTGCCCAAGAGGCAGCCTCACGTGTTATTCAACCCGGCGTTAAAGAATCGCTCATAAAAGCGGGTATAGAGTATATCTTTGCTGAGTCGGCCGGCTCTCCTGCATTCCCCAGTATTGTCGCAGCGGGCAAAAATAGCACGATATTGCATTATCATAACGGGGACGCAACCATTAAACCCAATGATTTAGTGGTGGTAGATATTGGTGCTGAGTATGAATATTATTGCGCTGATATTACCAGAACTTACCCAGCTTCTGGAACATTTACCAAGCGGCAACGTGAAGTGTATGAAGCCGTTCTTGCGACGCATGAATACATTGCTACTCTTGTAAAGCCGGGTATGTTTTTGCGCAATGCAGAAAAACCTGAAATATCGCTGCACCATTTAGCCGTGGCGCATTTAGAGAAAAAGGGCTTTGCTCAATACTTTAAACATGGTATCGGCCATTACTTGGGTCTGGATGTGCATGATGTGGGTGATTACACGCAACCACTTGAAGAGGGTAACGTTATTACTATTGAACCGGGCGTTTATATACCTGAAGAGAATATCGGTATTCGTATTGAAGATGATTACTGGATTGTCAGCGGCGGCGCAGAATGCTTAAGTGCAGAACTTCCGCGTGATGCTGAATCTATTCAGGAAATGGCGCGTGCCTCAATTGATGATGAAGATGAAGAGCAAGAAGATTATGATTAAAGATAAGGGACTTTTTAAGGTCCCTTATCTTTTCTTAGCGTTTTCTTTTTTGATGATGCATGGTTATCTGTTTTAGGCGAATAGGTAATTAAACTGCTTTAAATTTACTCAATGTCCGCATCACAAAATTTTTATGGTTATGTTGCTGTATTAATGCTTTTTGTTGAGCAAAGAATTGTTTTACAATAAGTGCTGATGGATTTTCTTTGGTTGCAACTATTCGTTCAGCCTCTAAAAAATCTTCTTGGGTAAAAGGTTTTCCTTCTTTTGCTTCTGCTTTCATTTGAACGCGCGGCACACGCTTTGCTATGCCATTTTCGTCACATTCAATATGGGCAAAAAGTTCTTTGAGTAATGCTATAGATACATCGTCGCATTTTTCAGCAATAATACCAGGATTTGCAAGGTGATATTGTTGCTGGGGTTTTATGGGGCTGAATTCGAAGCCTTTATATAATAAATTTCTTAAATTTTGATCTTCCTTGGTAAGTTTTTCATAAGGAATTTTTTCTAATTCTCTATATTTTTGCGCATAAATACTTAACCCTTCTTGAGACGCTTCTTGTGCATAACATACTGGTAATGAAAAGAGTAGAAATAGAAATAATTTTTGAGCATAAGGCATAGAAATATTACCTTTTTTATGATAAACCTAATAATTTACTCGCAACATTTTTGGACCGTTTTTCTTGCAAAGCTTTTTCAGAGGCCAAGTTTTTTTGTTGGATCAAAACTTTTTGCTCCGCGAATAGTTTTCTCAGAATTTCTCGGGAAGGACTGTGTTGTTTTTCACCATCAGCATCAAGTAATTTTTCTGCTTTACTAAAATCATCCAGGCCAAATGTCGTCTTTAAATTTTTTGGCATAGATTCGCAGCCGCACATAAATACCGGTTCAAGTTCAATTATGCCATCGGCATCCCGCTTAATATTTTCAAGAAAATATAAAAGTTCTTTTGTAGGAACAGCGGCATGTTTTTCTGCAAGAAGGAATGGGTCTCTGAGATAATAGTAAACCTTATTAGTGCTGTGCCCTATGCAACCAAAGCTTGCTATTAGAACGTTGCGCGCTTCTGCTATCTCATCTTTGGTAAGATGCTCTGGCGTTTTACTTATATTTCCCATTATTTGCCAATAAGTATTGAAGGATTTTTCTATTTTCGATGCCTCACATGCATGACATCTTGGCAAGCAAAAAAGTAAAAAGAGTATTAATTTTTGAGCAAAATGCATATTTTATCCTTATAACGCTTGAAAGACTTATTATTCAGTTTCTTGAAGTGTAGCAAAGGCTTTCAAGAAAAAACAGAGTAGAAAAATAAAAGCCGGTCAAACTATCTTCATGGTATCAATCCAATACAAGTTTCTTTTGTTGTTCTAAAAAACTTTGATATTTCCTACATGATAAGCACTGGTTTTTTTTATTGCGCGACAATATATATTCAGCTCGATTAAATTCTTCTGAGGTTGGCAATACATATACTCTATGACCATTGCTATTTACTCGATCTAAGAGAACCGCGCCATCGGACATGCGTTGTGCATTAGTAAGAAGATATTCCATAATATGGGGAGGTATGTCATGACAAGCATGTGCTAATTGATGGTAAGCAACAAAAGTGAAATAGGTGCCAAGCCTATACTTATAGGTGCGTAAACCGTAAATAAATGCGCGCCTGAGATTAAAATATCGTTGCATATTTTCTAAAGTATCCTGCGGGCTTATTATAACTGAATTAAGAGCAGCTATTATAGTACCGACAGGAAGGATTTTTTCGGCTATCGATTCTGATGCAAAACAATCAGATGATATGAGAAGAAAAAAAATGGATATATATTTTAAGCAATTCATACCTGTATCCTTTTACTGTTGTTAAACTGTGCTCAGTGTAGTATAGGTGAGGTATTTGTCTATATTTTGGGCATAAAAAAAGCCACGATTTTTAAATCGCGGCTTTTTTTCACATAGTGAGTTTTTACTCGTCAATGTTGATTTTTAGTCTTTATAGCGATATCTTTGATCTAAGATAGATAGCAAGTTCAACTGGAAGAATCACTGAGCAAGCAATTAGAGCTGCTAATTCATCGTCTTCGCAGATCTTAGTAAGCACCTTTTGATATCTTTCTATGTAGTGTGCTGCATCATGCATGCCAAGCATAGAACAGAATTTTTGATTAACTCCGCTTGCGGCCTGAGAGATTTTACTAAAGCCAGAAAGAGCCATTTTAGTTAAAATGGGCGTAGCATACAAAGCACCGAGTATTAATGCAGTCTCTGAAACTGCTGGGTTTCGGGCAATGTTGCATAAGCCATCGATCAATGCATCGGGCGTAGTAATAGTGACATTAAAATCACGTGCATGGGTAGATTGAGAAAGTGCGCATGACGCAAG
>JAKAUO010000015.1 GCA_021827715.1 bacterium
AAGAATGGAACAAAATCCGGAAAGTTCTATAGCTATCAATCATAGACGCATTAATTCGTCAAAGAATTTTTTCACAAAAAATCTGCCACAATCATTCTCTTCAATAAGGCTCAAGATAAATCAGTCATTTGATTTAAATGAATATAATAGTTTTTTTGAAAGACCTTCATCAGTCAGAACATATTCACATTGGATATCACACGATGTTGAACCATCTCAAGATGATGGTTTAAAAAATCAAATAAAAACTCTCTATATTAAAATGTTACCCGCATGCATACAAAAAGCTTTGTTATCTGCTCCAATAACTGACGAGTATCCGATGCCAGATCCCCTCTTTTCTGTATATAAGGATTATGGAATCTATATCTATGCACTTTTGGATGACCCGTATGTTACCAAAAATATCACCGACTTTCAGGAAAAGATAAAACATCTTACCTATCCACCAAAACAAGTTATCTGTCCTAGAAGTTTCACCGATATCAAAACAAAAGAAACACGCGTAATTAATAATGCGCCTTCCATTTTTTGGACTGCATAACAAGTACGCGTGAAGAGGTGACCCTACGTTTTAGCCTGGGAATCACCTCAATAACCGTCCCTGAGCCTCTATTGAGACGAAAAAGACACTATTTTAAGCCTATGGTAAGCTATAAATAGTAAAAATAGGCGATTTTAGGGCAAAAATTCTCTAAAAATTGACAAAAATAAATAATCCGTCTGCGCTGAAGCGCAGTTTATACTGAGCGAAGTCGAAATAGCGGGACAAGAAGGGACATTTTATGAAAAAACAAATAGTACTTTCATTAGCGTTATTAACAGCAAGTGGAACATTGTTATCAAATGAAACACAACTTCCAAGAAAATCAATTGGTTGCTTGGTTGCCGATATTGCTTCTTGGACAGCTAAAAAGGCTTCTGAAAATTATGATTACTACTGGACGCATGCGTCTGCAAAAGCGGCAGCACTGGCTGCGCAGCAAGCAGCAGAACAACAGGCGCTTGCTGAATTAATTGCGCGCCAACAAGCGGATCAATTAGAAGCTGATCTTGCAGCTCTAGCGATAGCTCAGGCGAATGCACCTTGGTATACCAAAGCGGCTACGTTTATCGGTGAAAATAAATATGCTGTCGGTGGTGTAACTGCTGTAGCGTTTGCAGGTCTGTGTGCGTATGGCATTTATAAGTATATGAAATCAACGCCTACTATGCGTTCTTTAAAGAAGTAATTAACCTAGGAGCAATTACATGAAAAAAACTATATTTTTAGCATTAACGGCACTTTTGCCTTTAGCGCATATTGAATCTTTTTGGACCCCATCAATCAATCTAAGATCAGTGCTTATGGCAGGAACCTTGGCAGGTGCTCTGCATATGGCCAGAACACACCTAAATACGCAAGAAATTGCCCCGCAGGGACAATTTTCTTCTGTAGAAATATATCACCCAGGGGTCATAGAGAAAGGCGTGAATCCTGACACTGTAGAGATCGCAAATGGAATCTGTATCAGTACCTGGTACGCTCTTATGGTTGAAACAGCAAAAACACCTTCTTTTTATGAAAAAGCGATGACCTTTATAGGTGAAAACAGGTATGCAGTAGGTGGTGCGGCAGCAGCAGTGGCTCTGGCAGCCGTTGGTGCTTATGCGGTATATAAATACATGAAAAAACCGGCTGAACCTGCTCAATAATTAATTTTATAGGAACTTTTTAAGTAAAAGGCCTGGAGAAATCCCAGGCTTTTTACTTATTTGAGGGTTTTTTGCCCCGTAAATATCCTTAATTTGCCTAACTAGAGCATATTTTCGAGCGAAAAAGACATATTTTATGGAATGGGGTACTATTAATATAAGGTTATTGTTTAAGTTTTAAGGAGTTATAATATGAAAAAATATCTAGTACTTTCATTAACGGCATTGTTTGTCGGTTCAAGTTACTCATTTGTGGCTAATACCAATAGGGCTCAGAACAACTTTTATGCCCGCTACAAAGATGGTGTGGCTAAGGCTCAGCAGGCGGCAAAATTTGCTGAAGTGGATGCCTTGGTGACAGAGCATGAAAACCTTCAATGGGAAGCTGATATACAGGCTGCAGAACAGCTTATGTGTCAACAGGCAGCAAATAGTTGGTACGGTAAAACACTGGGTACCCTTGGTTTCATGCAATCTTCAGCGAAAAATCTTTTTAGTAAAGTATATGGCTTTATAAGTTCAGTAAACATTAAAGACAGCTTGGATAGCGCACAGCAGAAAGCAGCTACTTTAGTTGCTGAAAATAAGACAGCAGCATGTGTTATAGGCGGCGTTACAGCAGGCATGGTACTTGGCTATGGACTCTATGCAGGCTATAAATATATGACCAAAAAGCCGGTTATTTATCTTATTAAACCATAAGGGACTTTGCTCGTACCCATTCGACTTCGCTCAGGGCGAGCGGCTGCGGGACGTTTGCAAATAATAAAAATTATTGAAGGGGGAAACATTTTATGAAAAAATTAATACTTTTACTTATGTCTGCGGGCTTAGGCTTCCAGGCGCAAAATCACGCAGTGTCTTGGGCCGAACGTTTGGGCTTTGGTATCCGTATATCATCAGCTCCAGCAGTACCACAAGCAGCACAAGAAGCGTTTACGGCACCGGTAAAAGTTTCAGTCACTACGCTGAAAGATGTGGTTGTGCCAGAAACGGTTGCTGGGAAGCTTGCTTCGTTTATCGCCAGGTCTAAAAATGCTGTGCAAGAACTAGGTTCTGTCGGGTATGATTTAGCTAAAGCAGCAGGCTATGTAGCATGGGCGCCGTGTAAGTTTATTGCGGATCACCCAGAAGCTTCATTGGTGGCTGCAGTTGGACTTGCTGGCCGCGCATATTATATGCACTATATTTTGCCGGTCAAAATTAAAAAAGAATGTGATAACTTAGATTATTATATTCACCATACGTATAACGCGCTTAATATTGATAATAGTGCGTATGCTTTGATGAATTTCCATGTAGATGAAAATATTGAAGCTTTAAAGTCACGTCTTTTATGGAACGCAGGTATTTATTATAGGGTTAAATATGGTTCAGTAGTTGCTGAATATCTGTATAGTGAAGAAATTGAAATAATAGAACGATTCTGTAATTTGATCCGTATTGCTCGTGCAACGCACCATCACACGAATATTCAACAGGTGCAGCAAGCTGCCCGTGCGGTGAAAATGATGCTCACAAGAAGGTTAGGGATCGAGCAAGCTGCTCAGATAATGCGTTAGTGACAGGGTATTAAATTTAGATTATACTGGGAAAGTTAGTTATATTTTATATCTTTAAACCCATTTTTGCACAAACTGCCGCAGAAATGGACGATTTTGGAGCAGTTGATGTCAAAAGAACGTATATATCCTAGCCAATTTGCGCATGCGCAAGCAGTTATTATGCCTGCAGAGTTTTCTCTTAATGCAGATCAAGTCAAAGAACTTGATGCGTTATATGCTGGTACTCTTGATACCTATAAACAGGGTTCAATTATTCAAGGTACTGTTTTGCGTACAAGCAGCGATGGAGTGCTGGTGGATATTGGATTCAAATCTGATGGTCTTATTCCGTTATATGAATTCAGTGAACACGAATTTAAAAAATTAACTCCCGGCGCGCCTATTGAAGTTATCATTGATGAGCTTGAAAATGCTGATGGTAATGTGATTTTGTCCTATGAAAAAGCAAAAGCACAAAAAGCGTGGTCGGTCATCATGAAAATGTTTGAAGAAGGTAAACCTGTTGAAGGTACCGTTCTTCATAAAGTTAAAGGTGGCTTGAGTGTTGACATTGGTATGCCTGCATTCTTACCTGGTTCACAGGTTGATGTGCAGCGTGTTGCTGATTTTGATACGTTTGTTGGCCAAACTATTACCGCTTACATTATTAAAGTTAATCAAAAACGTGGTAACGTTATTATTTCTCGCCGTAAATTCCTTGGTGAGCAACGCGCAGAATCTCGTAAAAAGGTTCTTGATGAGTTGTCAGTTGGTCAAGTCATTCAAGGTACCGTTAAAAATATCACTAACTACGGTGTCTTTATTGATATTGGCGGTGTAGACGGATTACTCCATATTACTGATATGACCTGGGGCCGCATTGCGCACCCAAGCGAATTGGTTAAAATTGGTGATACAGTTACCGTTAAGGTTCTTACTCTTGATAAAGAGCATGAAAAAATATCCTTGGGCATTAAGCAACTTAATGGAAACCCATGGGAACATCTTTCTGAGTCTGTTAAAGTGGGTGAAAAAGTCAAAGGCGTTATTGCAAGCATTACAGACTACGGTCTATTTATTGAAGTTGCAAAAGGCGTAGAAGGCTTAGTACACATTTCTGAAATATCATGGACCGACCGTATTACTGACCTTCATAAACATTATAAAGTTGGTGAAGAGATCGAAGCATTGGTCGTTTCTTTAGATAAAGAAAACAGACGTATGTCTTTAAGCATCAAACAGCTTGAAAAGAACCCTTGGGAAGCTATTGCGGATCAATTTATCATTGGCCAACGTATTACTGGCAAGATCAGCAATATTACTGATTTTGGTATTTTCGTTCAACTTATGCCGGGCGTTGATGGGCTCGTGCACATTTCAGATCTTTCTTGGACTGAACATGTGAAACATCCAGCAGACATCTTTAAAAAGGGCGATGAAGTTGAAGCGATTATTACCGACATTAATAAACAAAAGAAAAAAATATCCCTTGGCATTAAGCAATTAACTGAAAACCCATGGGAAAATATTGAACAGAAATACCCAGTAGGTACCGTGGTAACAGGTGAAGTGACAAAGATTACCGATTTTGGTGCTTTTGTTAAACTTCCGTCAGGTATTGAAGGGCTCGTTCATATTTCTGAGTTCCCTCAAGCGCAAGCGCAGGCTCTTAAAGTTGGTCAAGCAGCTGAATTTAAGGTTATCAAAGTGAGCCAAGAAGATCATAAACTTGGTCTTGCATTGAATAGCTCTGAAGAACATGGCGAAAAACGTGGTGGCAGAAGAGCGCAGCCAGAGAAATCTTCCTCGTATTCTAAAGCTACGGCCGACAGATCAGAAGACAGGCAGCGTAAACAAGAGCCAAAAGGTAAATCACAGTTCCAACTTGAACTTGAAAAGCATGCTGCTCGTAAAAGTTCAAACGATGAAGAATAGGATACACCATGGTTGAAAGAACATGTGCTATAATCAAGCCCCATGCTGTTCAAGAAACAGGCGTAAGTGGCGCGATTATTGAGCTTATTGAACGCAATGGTTTTTCTATTGTTGAAATGAGAAAAATGAAGTTTACTGAAAAAGATGCGCAAGATTTTTATGAAGTTCATAAAGAGCGTCCCTTTTTCACTGAATTAGTAGACAATATGATCGCCGGCCCTGTTATTGTAATGGCACTTTCTAAAGAGAATGCTATTCAAGAATGGCGCGATTTTATGGGTGCGACTAATCCAGAAAAAGCTGCAGTTGGTACATTACGTAAAATGTTTGGTAAAAACATTTCATATAATGCAACGCATGGTTCCGATGCGCCAGATACTGCTCGTCGCGAATTGAAACAACTATTTAATATATAAGTTGTTATTTTCTGAAAATAAAAAAAAGGCTTGGTAAGAAATTACCAGGCCTTTTTTGTGCAGTTAAAGTATTTGTTTGCTCAGCCGTTGAGTGAGTTTTTCAAGTCTCTGTATAATCATTTTTTTTCTATCATCAATACCATGCTGTGTGTCATCAATTAATTCAGCTAATGTTTCTTTTAGTTGGCCATAGGTTGGACGTATTAATGATTCATCGGTAAGATAACTAAGTTTTTCATTAAAGGTATTTTTTTCTGAAGGGTTGTTGTACCTTTCTGTGCTTAAAAAAAGATGTTTTATGGCACCTTTTGTTTCAAAAGGGTTTTCTTTAAATTTCCTTAAATAAAAAAGCACTACGTCGCTTGAAACTTTAGGAGTTCTGCTAGCATAACATAAAGGGCTATCGGCATCATTACTCTGGTAGATAATCTTATAAGTATGTAAAAGCTGCACCATAGCAAGAGATTTTGCCTTTAAAAAAAGAGTGTTTCGGTGAAAGTCACTCAACGGTTCACGGCTTAAATAACGTTCTAATATAGGTGTATCATCAAATTTTACTGCAAGAGCAAAGAGTGAGATGTCATCATGGTGTGTATTAATGGGGATTCCTGAATTGATATAGTCAAGCAGGTCATCTTTATAAGAATGCCAATCCTCTCGAGTTTTAATGAGCTTTAAAAGCCAACAAAATGTAACTACATCACTTTCTTGTGAGTGAGCACTGCTTGATTCGGTGGCATGGACACAAGAAAAAGTGAATAGTAAAAGAAGTGTATTTTTATAGTTCTTAACACGCACGTTTGTTAAAGCGTTTTCTGTGTTGTTTTTCTTTTTTACAAAATGGGTTGAGGTTATCGTGCGTTTTGGTATGCTCGCATCTGCCCACATAAGAAGTAAGGGAGGCTAATTCATCGCGACATTCAGAGCGTTTTGGACAGAAATTGTTTTTATCGCGTCTGATTTTTATCGGGCCATTATTGCCCAAATATAAGCTCGGGCGGTAGCCTACTGAGTTAGGGGTGTTCATACCGGTTTGTTTGCCAAAATTATACAGTTCATCAATATTAAAGTGCGCATCAAGTTTTCTATCAATATCGATCACAACCGGCATGGAAACTTTATCTGAGTTATAGGGTATTTCATCATAAACAAATGTTCCTCGCCTTAATTGAAGAACTTTTGATTTTGGTTTATAGACTATGTCATAATTAGTTACTTCGTTATTGATAAGAAATTTGAGTTTATAATTGGTCACATTGCCACTGGCATTTTCTGTATAAATATTTTCACGAGTATCTGGTTCCATTGGTGCTTCTAAAAGAGGGTCGCAGTCATGGGTGCGAAGACATGCATAGAGATTACTATTGGTATAATTTGATAAAATAAAGCGTAACCGTACTGCCTCTACGGGCAAAACCGCTGTTATACCTATCGACAAGATACAATAATTTCTCAACGACATACGCTTTCTTCCTTGTTATTATTAACACTTATAGCTTCTCATAAATATTTTATATTTGTCAATAATTTATAAAACTAAGCATTTTTCTCTTTAAGTTGCGCCACTAAAGCAGGACCCTTTTTTGAAATTATAGCTAATCCCAATCAAATGCATACGCATCAAAATGCTTGAAGTGCGGCTTCATAAAGATTGTTAGAAAATTGCGACAAAAGTTGTCGAATTTTATTTTTAAGTGGCGCCAAAAGTGTTCGATTGGATTAAAATCTGGCGAATAAGATGGCAGATAAAGAAGTTTGCAGCCAGCGATCAAGTCCCTGATTTTTCCGCCGTGATCAAAAGCGGCATTGTCGGGCACAAGAGTTTTTCCTGGCGTAAGAATTGGAATCAAGACCTTTTCTATATAAGTTTCGAAAATATTTCGGTCACAAGAACCCGTGAAGAAGAACGATGCGCAAAGGCTTTTTTTAAAGAGCGTGTCAGCAATTTTGTGTAAACAGCAAATCATGATTAATACAATTCTGTAACACGTTCGCCAAAAACAATGGCAAATTGATTGAGAGCGTCTT
>JAKAUO010000012.1 GCA_021827715.1 bacterium
GAGCCATGAAAAAAATTTATTATGTTAAAAAAAAAGACGTTTGGGTATATTGAGCGTAATGAAAAATCTCGTCAAGAATATCAAGAAATCATATCGAAAATTGATTCTGACAACATAATTTATATGGATGAAACAGGTATGGATGATACAGAGGCTTATCAATTTGGCTGGACAGAAAAGGGAAAACGCTTGCATGCCATGAAAAAAGGGGCGAAATCAGAACGAGTAAGTATCGTGAGCGCACTTTTTAAAAAAAGCCTTTGCGCATCGTTCTTATTCACGGGTTCTTGTGACCGAAATATTTTCGAAACTTATATAGAAAAGGTCTTGATTCCAATTCTTACGCCAGGAAAAACTCTTGTGCTCGACAATGCCGCTTTTCATCACGGCGGAAAAATCAGGGACTTGATCGAAAGCGCTGGCTGCAAACTTCTTTATCTGCCATCTTATTCGCCAGATTTTAATCCAATCGAACACTTTTGGGCGCCACTTAAAAATAAAATTCGACAACTTTTGCCGCAATTTTCTAACAATCTTTATGAAGCCGCACTTCAAGCATTTTGATGCGTATGCATTTGATTGGGATTAGCTATATAGCGAGGTTCAAGTCCGCCATGGCAACATTGCAAATAGGTGTCATTGCAACCTACAAACGCTGCAACGGGTAGTAGATTATAAAAATTAATTATTCGCAAAATTGCCTGATTAAACTTTTCAGGAGAATCGTTATAAAGTTTTTTAAGTTGACCCTCAAAGCCTGATTCTCCATAGTTTCTGTTAATAGACATGTCTTCGTGGTTTCCTCTTAAAATGATTACGCGACCTGGATTTTTTAGCGCAAACGTAAAAAGTAATGCAAGCGTGTCTGATCCATGTTCTCCACGATCAACCAAATCGCCTAAAAAGAAAAAATGATCTTTAGAGCTAATAATTTTGAAATTATTATCAATAATCTGGTCCTGATATAACTTATACAGTAAACTACTTAATGCTTGAACATCACCATGAAGATCACCAAAAAAGAAAATATGAGCGCCTATATCTACGGTATATTTCAAAATAACTGGTTGAACTACCTGTGCATTATTAATTTGATCATCACTTAAATTGAGTTTTTCTTGCAGCCAGGGGCTTTCCCGAAGAAACTTTTTTTGCATGATGATATAGCTTTCTAAATAAGAAAGAAAAAGATTCCCGGGTATGAGAGATTTAATTACCTTTTTATCTGGAGGCATAGTTTTAGTGACATGGTGCCATTGAGTAACTGTGGGGCAATAAAGTTTAATAATAATAAAAATTGAACTATAAAAAATGAAAAAAAGTTTCATAATTTTTCCTTAACTAAACTCTTGTTTTTTAAACTGAGATAATTTTAATCTTCTTAAAGCCTTATATTTCAAAAGGAGATACTATGTTATTATATTGGGCGGCAGTCTTTTTTGTAATTGCTATCATCGCAGGTTTATTTGGATTTTCTGGTATAGAGCATGGTGCTATAGATATAGCAAAAACTCTTTTTTTTGTCTTTGTGGTACTTTTTTTACTTGCATTAATAAGTGGTGTATTCTTTGTCCGTGGTTTAAATGCAACAGTTTAAGAAAAATTATAATTAATTTTTAACTTATGTTAAAATAGAAAAAAATTACTTTTTTTATTTTAATTGGTTGAAAATTATGGAATTTTTTAAAAGATCTACAGGCTGCGGACAGGTTGATAGCTCATTTCTTGATAAGGTTATTACTCTTTGTGGATGGGTTAATCGTAGACGTGATCACGGAAATGTTATCTTTATAGATTTACGTGATCGCACCGGATTAATGCAGATAGTGTTCAGCCAGGAATTTTCAGCCGATGCCAGAAAAATAGCCCATGAGGTTCGCTCAGAATATGTGCTCCAAGTAGCCGGAAGGGTTGTGCGTCGTTCACCGGAAACGATCAATAAAGAGGTTGCTACGGGTGAATTTGAGTTACAGGGCTCAGTTTTAACTATTTTAAATAAGTCTAAAACGTTACCCTTTAACCTTGAGGACGCTCAAGTGGTTGAAGAAGAGTTGCGGTTGCAATATCGCTATCTTGATCTCAGGCGCCCTGAAGTGCACCAACGTTTTAAAGTAAGACACAAGATTCTTTTAGCAATGCGTGATTTTCTTGATAATCAGGGATTTTACGAAATAGAAACTCCAATTTTAACCAAAAATACCGCAGAAGGCGCCCGAGAATTTTTGGTGCCTTCGCGTATTCATCCAGGAAGTTTTTATGCGCTTCCTCAATCCCCGCAAGTATACAAACAGCTTCTTATGGCTGGGGGTATGGAGCGATATTTTCAGATTGCACGCTGTTTTAGAGATGAAGATCTTCGTGCGGATCGTCAACCTGAATTTACGCAACTTGATATTGAAATGTCATTTATCAGCGAAGCTGATATTCAAAACCTTATAGAAGGGCTTCTTGCTCACATTCTTAAAACTCAATTTAATATTGATGTGCAGTTACCCCTTATGCGTATGGATTACGATGATGCAATGCGTAATTATGGATCAGACAAGCCAGACATACGTTTTGGTATGAAAATACACGAGCTGACGCATATATTTAAAGACACGCAACTTTCTTTTATTAAATCTATTGTGCAAGCTGGTGGTAAAATAGGTGCATTACATGTACAAGATTATTCGTTTACCCGCTCAGAGCTTGAAAGTTGGGTTAATCGCGCTTTAAAAAATGGCGCAAAAGGGCTGGTTTGGATACGTTTTACTCAAGAAGGTTCTCTTGAAGCTCCTATTGCTAAATTTTTACCAGCAGATTTCATGCAACAGGTTCAGACTATTATTCCTGATGTTGCGCCAGGAAGCACATTATTTCTCATTGCGGGTCCAGAAAAAGATGCTTGGGCGCAATTGGGTAGATTGCGCTTACAACTTGCTGCCGCTTTGAAATTGATTCCTGAAAATACACTCAGTTTACATTGGGTGGTCAACTTCCCGCTTTTGGAGCACGATAAAGATTCGCAAACATGGACCTCGGTGCACCATCCATTTACTAGTCCGCAAGCTGGTTGGGAATCGCAAGAACCTGCGCATATGAAAGCGCGCGCCTATGATATTGTGTTGAATGGTGTTGAACTTGGCGGAGGGTCTATTCGTATACACACACCTGAATTACAGCAAAAGATTTTTGATTATTTGGGGTTCAATGAAGGCACTATGAAGCAACATTTTGGTTTCTTATTACAAGCGCAGGAACTTGGTTTTCCGCCTCATGGGGGCATTGCTCTAGGAATTGATCGTTTAATTATGCTTTTATTAAACTTAGAATCAATTCGAGAAGTGATTGCATTTCCTAAAACACAAAGCGGCACTGACCCTATGATGCATGCGCCAACGCCGGTGGAGGACAGTAAATTATCTGAATATGGGCTTAAAAAAGTACCGGTCCTGAAAAAGACAGTATAAATTTATTAAGGAGTATTATGACACACATGAAAGCACGCGCACTTTTTAAAAGTGCTAACAGTTTTATAGTAGAGAATGTAGAATTCACTTTTATATACACTATAATATTTTTGGTGAGTGAATTTTTCGGGTATCTTGCAGCAATTAAAGCGAGACAGGCGGTAGGGTTGTTTTTGGAAGTAAATCAACAGGCGGCTCAAAATTCATCGTATGCAGAAATCATGCAAGTCGGCACTCTTTTTAAAAATATTTTTCCTGAAGAAAGTGTTCAAAATTTAGCTTCTAGTGCCTATATGCCTTACGCTGTGTGTGTTGTCTATCTTGCTATTGGTTTTTTTACCTTAGCACTCAGCTTTTTTGCGCAGGCTTTATTGCGTAAACGCGCTGCATCATTTACTGCAGAAGTTTCTCATACAATGCATGCATTGCTAAAAGCACCATGGATGATAGCCATGATGATTATTGGTGTAGTATTTGCTACCCTCACTATTTTTCCACTAGCATGGCATCTTGCATTAGTTATCGGTGGTATCTTGTTTATTCTCTATGGACTGTTTATTGCGCTGCCACTATTTTATGGACAACTGATGCTTTATGATGATTACTATTCATTTTCTTCAGCGTGGCGCACTTCATGGAATTATGTAAAACAAAGTTGGTTTGTACTTTTAAAGTGTCTCGCTTTAATTACCTTAATTTGGGGAGTTGTTGTCGCAAGTTTATTGGTGCTTATGTTTGTATTTCCAGGACTTGATAAAACCATTCTTTTATTACAGCTATTTAAATTAGGCGCTTTGTTTTTGAGGATATATTTTGGGTTATCATTTCTTGTGATGTATAATATGATTTATAACCACGTAAGAATGAAAGAGTAAACAGGGGTTCCATAAAACAATTAATAAAATATTTAGTAGCTATAGTTGCTTTTCATGCATCTACGCAGTGCATGTTTCATGCAGGTAAGGCTTATGCACGAGGATCGGTATTGGGTCTTACTTATTCAGCCGCAAGTGCCGTTGCTTTTAATATGGTTACTGGCTTTATTTCTAGCGGACCTGCGCATGATGTCAAACTTGCATTAACAGCTGGAGCACGTCATCTGGTTATCTACGAATGGGTAGTATTCATTCTGGGTTGGCAGTAGTTGCAGGTGGTTCTATAAAAAAGTATTTAGAAGATAAAGACAAATAATTATGATGGGCTAGCGGTGGCTGGTGAAGCTCTAAAGCAGATTGACAGATGATTATCGATTGTATGTATATACTCAATGACATCTTCAATATCCTCTTCCTGAGCCATAAGAATCAGGGTATTCACACCATAATCGCCTGCATCAAAGGCATGAGCAACGATTTTAAGGTCTTTAATAGTTGAAAATTTCTCTTGAAGATGTTCTTTTAAAGTCTCAACATTCAGGTAGGCAACAGGCACATGGTGCATTACAGGATCTTTTGCTAGTGCTCCAGACACATAAAACCAAAGATATGCAAAAAATAATAATTTGATCACTAATAATGCCTTGAGAAATTACGATAAATATTTTTTCAGCAGATCATTAATAACTTGTGGATCGCCCTTGCCCTTAGTTTTCTGCATGGCTTGCCCAACAAAGAATCCCCATAATTTAATTTTGCCCGCTTTATATTCAGCAACGTTTCCTGGATTTGCAGAAATAATTTCTTGAATTATTTTTTCAAGCTCTTCCGATGAGCCTACTTGCTCAAGACCTTTTTCTTTTACAACTTCCTGTGGCGATTGGCCTGTTTTAGCAACAATTTCAAAAACTTCTTGAGCTGCGCGATTATTAATGGTTTTATTGTCAATCAGGGTAACCAATTCTGCAAGCAGAGCAGGGGTGAGTTTGCATTCAGAAAGAGAAGTTTTTTCTTCTTTAATAAATGCCATAAGTTCGCGCAATATCCAGTTAATAGCTAATGCACTTTTGGTAAACTGTGTCACCTGGTCATAATAATCAGCGATATCTTTATCATTAACTAAAACGTCTGCCTCATAAGCAGAAAGGCCGCTGATCAGATAGCGCTGGTAACGGGCATTGGGTAGTTCAGGTAATGTGTTTTTAACTTGTGCTATCCATCCAGCATCAATATGTAAAGGCGGAAGGTCCGGGTCTGGGAAATAACGGTAATCAGCAGCTTCTTCTTTACTGCGCATAGGCACCGTTTTATGTTCCTTTGTGTCCCAAAGTCGCGTTTGTTGAATAATTTTTTGGCCGTTTTCTAATAAAGCGATTTGACGTTCCACTTCGTATTCAATGGCGTCACTTATAAATTTAAATGAATTAATATTTTTAAGTTCACATTTGGTTCCCAAGGGCGCGCCAGGTTTGCGTACCGAAATATTGGTGTCTGCTCGAAACGCGCCTTCTTCCATGTTGGCAGTTCCCACATTTAAGTACATAACAATATTTCGCAACATTTTAAGGTACATGCGTGCTTCATAAGGGCTTGAAATATCAGGTTCTGTTACAATCTCTAAAAGAGGTGTTCCTGCGCGATTCAAATCTACGTAGCTTTCATTAGTGAGCGTGCTATGGAGATTCTTACCGGCATCCTCTTCCATATGAATGCGATTAATACGTATTTTTTTAAATGAACCATCTTCTAAAGGAATCTCTAGATAACCATTTTTACAGATTGGTTCTGTGCTTTGCGTTATTTGATAAGCTTTGGGAAGGTCCGGGTAAAAATAGTGCTTGCGGGCGAAAAAATTGTCTTCGGTTATAGTGCAGTTTGTTGCTAAGCCGACCATAATGGCTCGCTGTACCACTTGCTGATTAAGAACAGGAAGAACACCTGGGTGCCCTGCGCAAATGGGACATATGGTAGAATTTTGTTCGTGGCTGACTATATTAGGACATGAGCAAAATATTTTACTCTGGGTAGTTAACTGTACGTGTACTTCTATGCCAATAACCGTCTCATAACCGGAAATAAGATGTTCTTTTTCAGCCATTTTGTACGCCCTTAAATAAGTTGATATCCACACTATGGTTTAATTATCGCACATCCTCTGAATTTGACAAACGGGACCTATTTAGTGAGGCAATTTGTCAAAAAATAGTCTCTATAGTATACTGTGATGCATATGGATATCTTTAATAAAAAATTCTATCTGATAATTTTTCTTGTCGCAGGGATCTTTACGGGTTGTAAACGACCAAAGCCGTATGTAAAGCGTCTGTTTCCACATGAGAAGCAGGAGAGTATTTATAAAAAAAGAATTATTACTTTTAATAGTAGTGGTGGTGGGGGGCATATGTCTGCCGCCCGTGCCGTTCGATCTATTTTGCAAGATAAATATGAAATTGTTGATGTTTATTTACTCCGTGACGTTTTAGCGCCTTTGGATTTTGTAAGACAATTTTCTTTTGAATACTCCTCTGGTGAAGACTTGTATAATTATTTAATCACCAATAGGTACGTGTGGTTCACTAATACCTTATGCTCTTACGGCCGCTATGCAATGCCGCGCAAGGATAAGAAAATCCAAAAATTAATTTCTGATTTTATTGATATAAATAGGCCAGATTTTATGATTTCGGTTATACCCGGGGTAAATAGTTCTATTTTATCGGTTGCTAAAAACAAAGGGATCCCGCTTTTAATTATACCTACCGATCTTGATAACCATATGTTTATAGCGGGAATGGACGCTGCGCCCACCGATTATGACTTATATAGATATGTATTGCCTTTTGATGACCCTCTTATTATGAAAACAATCGAAGCGGCCCATATTCCCCAAGACAAAATTGTCTTTGGTGGTTTTCCGGTGCGCCAAGAGTTCTTTACTAAAAAAAATATAAAGAGACTCAAGAATGAATTTGGAATTCCGCTGACCAAACCAGTAGTAACCGTACTTATGGGAGCAGCTGGTTCGTCGTCAACGTATGATTATGTCAGAGCCCTTTCCTGCAGTAAGCATTCATTACACGTGATTGTCTGCTTGGGACGCAATGAATCCTTGCGCAAGAAGATAGAAAAAATAAAGCTTCCGTATCATGTTACCATGTCCATTATTGGGTTTACCGATCAAATGCCCGATATTATGGCCATGTCAGATCTTCTTATTACAAAAAAAGGTACCGTAAGTGTTATGGAAGCTGTTCATGCACAGAT
>JAKAUO010000025.1 GCA_021827715.1 bacterium
AAGGATTTTTTTCTGAAACCTATGGACATTGTTCTGAGGAAACGATTCTCAATTATGTTAAAAATCAATAAAAAACTTTCAGCTCGCGCTTCAAAATCCACGGCCTTTAGGCCGTGTGTCGTTTAATTCTTTAAAAATTGGTGTTATTTGTCGCCACTGCGGTTGTTCTGCGCAATGCGCCACAGATAAAGATAGAAAAATGATGGTTATTAGCATGCTGCGGAACATGAGTTGTTTCACTAGTATTCTTGTCCCTCTTGAAATTCTTGAAATGTCCTTTTGCGTGATAAAAGCTTGCTTTTCCAAACCCCAGGATTATTTTCTAACCCCTCTAATAAGGCGCGTGCTAATTTAACCGTTACATTATTTTGGTTCTTGATTTGTTTAATACTATCTAAAGCTGTTTCATCCTTGTTATTACGCTCTTGCACATTGATCGCGCTCGCTTGATAAAGAATGAGAAATTTTTCAAAAAATTCAAAAGGTTTAGTGTTAGGGGCCCATGCGCATAATGCATGAAGAAGCGTCCATTGGAATGTATCTTTAAGGTTAAAATTTAAACCTTGATCTTTATATAATTTTAGTAATTGATAAGAGCATTGCGGCTGCATACAGGTACTTAAAAGTTTATACGTATGAAACGGGCTATTTTTTATAGGCTCTAAACCTCCATGCGCCACCAGTAATTGTGCGATGCGAAGATCTTTAGTTAATTCCAAAGGATAATCAGATCCACTTTTAATACGCGTATCGGCTTTGTGGTTAAGAGCAAACGTTACAGCAGGAAGATCATTATACAACGCGCCTTTGCCTAAAAAAGTTTCTCGAGAAGAATTTGCATTGATATCGCCACCTTCTTCTATAATAAGGGCAAGAAAATCTCTTTGTGCTTGCCAGGGTGCGACGTCGTCAGGAATTTTAAAAATTTTTTGCATAAGACGATTTTTTTGTTCCAATGCCAATTGGTTTATTTTTGGTTTAAACTCGTCAGCTTTTAAACTTTGCAAAAATGTGTGCAAATCCCATTGTGTAGGGTTTTTGGGCGCGACTAAGACGCTTAATGGTCCTGCAGCAGCAATTTCTTGCTTAATTTCATTAAAGATAGTTTCTACCGGATTTTGTTCAGGTTGCTCTTGGCAATAAAGTGAAGACAAAGATAGAAGGGTTATGAGTATAATTTTCTTCATAAGAGGTTAGCCTGTGCCTGCTGAACCGATTTAATCTGGCTTTGCCAAAGTTCTGGATTTTTTTCTAAATCTTCTAATAATTTACGCGCCAATTTAACCGTAGGGTTATTTTGGTCTTTGCCTTTGATAATCTCTAGTGCGGTTTTACCACTACTACTGCGCGCTATTAAATCAACGGCGCCAGCCTTATAAAGAATCAGGAATTTTTCAAAAAATTGTTGTGATGTGGTTTTGTCAGCCCCATAGCATAAATTATTAAGGAGTATCCCATTCGAGCTAGGAATACGTAAATCCCTATCTTTATATAATTTTAATAGTTGATAAGGATATGCAGGCTGCGTATATAATAATAGAAGCTGCAATTGTAAATTTTGATCCCCTTTAAAGGGTTCTAAGGCGTTATGTTCTAACAGCAATCTGGCAATGCGAATATCTTTTGCTAACATCAATGGGTACAAATTCCCTCTTTTATTAAAAATATTTGCTTTATGATCAATCGCAAATTGTACGCCTTGAAAATCATTATTGATGACGCTTTCTCCTAAGAATGTTGATGGTGTTTCATTTCCTGCAAGAATACTAGTATTAACATTTGCTCCGGCATCAATAATCAATGTTAAGAAATTTCTTTTTGACGGCCAACGTTCAGAAGGCGTAAATATTTTTGCTACTTCTTGCAGCAATCTATTTTTATCAGGTACAGGAAGGTGTTCAACTTTATTTTTGAAGGTATGCGCAAGAGGTATAGTAAAGAAGAACTCGAGATCTTTAATGTCAGAGCCCGGGTAGAATTTTGCATAGAGCGCCGGCAAGTTGTTGATATTTATGCGCGCTTCAGCGGTAAGTGATTCTACTGTCGGTTGCTGTTCCGTTTCAGCAATAGTAGGAAAAACAAAAGTATTAGGTTCTTCGTCTTCTTGGCAATAGGCGGAGAATAAAGAAAGAAGGGTTATGAGTAAAATTTTCTTCATTATTTTTCCCCATTTTTTGGGCCATGCATCTCTTTAATTGCTAATGCAAATGCTTCACCTTGCTTATCGTTAAATTTCTTTGTTTCCTGCAAAAAGGTTGATGGGTGGCCAAACGAAGGTACTATAACGGTGTTAAGATCTGCTCCGGAATGAACAATTAACGCTAAGAAATTTCTTTTGATTGGCCAACGTTCACGGCCTGTGTATATTTTGGATACTTCTTGCATCAGTAAGTTTTTATCATCTATAGGAAGCGGTTCAATAACTTTTTTGAAATTTTGAGCAACAGGTATAGTAAAGAAAAATTCAAGATCGTTAATATCTGCTTGTGGATAAAATTTTTCATAAAGAGCCGGCAAATGAGAGATATTTATCTTTGCCCGATCTGCCAATGATTTTATAGTATCAGGTTCTTCATGCGTAATCGTTTCTGGATCAGGGAAGATATATGATGGTGCGTCTCCTGAATAGATTAAAACTCTTAAAAAAAGTAAAGTAATGCGTAATAATTTTTTCATTTATATTCCTAATTTATGTTTCCACGCCGTTGGATTATCTTTAAGTCCGGTTAAAAGGCTTTTTGCCAATTTAACGGCAGGATTTGCCTGATCTTGAGTGTTGAGTATATCTAAGGGAGTCTGATTCTTATCATTGCGTGCATCAAGGTTAACCGCTCCGTTCTTGTAGAGAATCAAGAATTTTTCAAAAAATGAAGTAGGTTTATCTTTATATTGAGAAGCATTGCTTATTAAAATATGGAGAAATGTATCTCCCTTGTTATCAACATCGTTGAAATTTAAATTTTTAATAATATTTTTTTTGCTGAGCTGAAAATAAAGACCAAGTAGTCGTGGTTCGTAACTGAAATCCAAGCAATTTAAAATTAACTTGAATAATTTTTGAGGATTGTTAAAAAATTTCTCAAAAGCTCCCTGTTTTTGCATACCATTTAGAAGTGCCTGGCCTATGGGCAATGTTTTAGCATTTAAGATATTTTCAGCAAGCGCTGCATTGTGCTGAAGAGCAAAATTAACACCTTGCAAATCATTGTAGTGTATCGATACTTCTAAAAAGTTTTCTTGGAGGGCTGATACAGAAAAAGTTGTATTTATATCAAGGCCAGTTGCAATAATCGCTGCCAAGAGGTCCCGTCGAATAGCCCAAACAAGAGATGTTCGTCGAGTGCGATCTGTAATAATTGCTGGTACCGGCCATCTTGAACTTTCTAGCATTATTTTGCTCATGAGTCTTTCTTTGTCTGCTTGCAAGAGCGGCAGAACAAGATCCGTGAATACTTTACCCGGTCTTTCTGTAAGAAATTTATCAATATTTTCCCACTGTGCAGGTACTGTTCCGATGATAATTGCAGGTATTTTCTTAAATACGCCATCAATCCTATTTTCTAGGGGCTGCTGTATGCCTTTGGTAGTAAAAAATAGTGTACTTGTTATGACATAGAATACTTTTTTCATAATTTTTACCCCGTATTTACACCGCGTTTATCAGCTCAGAATTGTCCTCTTCACAACTGCTGCATTCGCCTGATCCTGCAGGGCAATATCCTTCATCCCAACGTTCCCATTCAGGATCAAAAGTAGCCTTAAGTGATTTTTCCGGATAGGCCCGATAATTGCGTTCGCATTGTGCCCATGAATGTTCAGCATTCAGCGATACGACTAATGCCATGCAGTTGAGTAAAAATAATATCTTTTCCATGCGTGCGGCCCCTTTTAGTTTTTATTGATGTTTTGATGAGCAGTACGGTTTCTTGCACGTGCAGCTGTTGTACGATCAACCCCTGTTTTGGCTAAACTTGAACAAGTCGCCCTCGCTCGTGAACATGCATGCCCTACATTGCTGTAAGCATTTCCCCTGCTGCAAAAATTACGTCCGTTGCAGCTGCCTCCTCCTCCGCGAGCATAAAGAAATGCTACATCAGCAGAGACTATAGCAAGCGCTACAAGGATCAATAAACTTCTTTTTTCCATTACTACCCCCCTTTAAAGTAAATTATTTCTTTTACTATTTAAATTTTAAACCTTTAGTGAGCTAAAATGCAATACTTTTGGTATTTTTAATAAAAAAGCTCATTCAACCGGTTACTTTATTGGGTAGTTTAAAAGTCTTTATGAATCCCAATGGAATACATAGCGACAATCATAACAGGTCATCTTTTTGCAACCACCATTTTTTTCAATAATGGTCTTGCATTTGGGACACTCTTTAGTGTTTGCTTGGGTCCATTTTTGAGTCATTTGGTCATCCAAGGAGCGCTGTTTTTCTTTTTGAGGTTCTTGCATCTGCGATAACTGTTTGAATTTTTCACAACTTATATTTTGTTTATGATTTTTTGAACATGAAGAGCAATAAGAATGTTTACATGAGCCACAATTAATGATTCTGCCTACTCCAAATTCGTCGATAAAATATCCGGAGCAATCACTTGTGGGGCACGGCTTAAAGCGTGGGTCCTTGCGTGCATGGGCCAATTTGAGCAATGCTATCGCTCTCTGTTGAGTTTCATGATCAGGACATATAATTTTTAAATCTTGTTCAGTAAGAGGATTTTCGCAGCGGGGACATTCTAAACTGAGAGCTCTTTTTTCTTTGAGTGAAAAGGTCACCAAGTTTTCAAGACAGGTAATGCACGATGCATGTGTACATGCCAATACATAGGGATTGGGGCTTGGGTTTTGTAAGCAAATAGAGCATTCAGAAGCTGATAAAGAATGGTTAAAAATGGTTATAAATAACGCTGTAAACGTTAAGGTTTTTTTAAAAGTTGTCATATTTTTTACTTTTTTCTTTTAAGATTTTATTAATTTATATAAACAATTATACCAAGAGCAGCTATAAAAAGTCCAGAGGCTTGCCTTTTTTGCAAGTGAAAATTAAAATTATTAATGAAAATATTTATGACTATTTTATGTAAAGGAGTTTTATTATGAATTATAAAATGCTTTTTTCGCTATCTATGATCATGTCAATCCCTGCATTTACCTGGGTTTCAGAGCAATCCTTTTCGCATTCATTCAGCTTAGAAAAAAAAGATTCTGCGGTAGTTATAACCGTGGACACGGTGCAAAAGGTAACGGCTGAAGATATTAGCATTGCCCATAGAAATAATCATGTGGCAGTGGATATTAAGGGTCTTGACCATACCGTTAAGCTTGGTCTTGATGCCACTAAGCATTCTTTTGCTGTTTCGTTGTGCTCTGAAAAAGTTGCTTCCCAGGGAGATGAAAAAAATCTTGCAGATGCCCAGCAGATAAGGGAGTATACCTCATTCCATGGTGCATCGTGTATGCAGCAAGTGATATCAGCGGGGGTTAATTTAGAGGAAATTACCGCTGAGTATAAAGGGACACAGTTAATTCTCTCTATCCCTCTTGTTGAGCCGGTAAAAAGTAAAAAAATTCCCGTGGTTGTAAAAGAAGAACCCAAAAAGGAAGTGGCCAAAAAAAATAAAAAAATAGCGCCTGAGGTTCATGACAAATAATCCCTGTTTTAATGAGTATCGTACGTGGATTGAAATAGATTCAGTAGCGTTTAATCATAATATTGCTCAACTCAGTTCTGTTGTCGGCCCGCGGACCAGCTTAGGTGTGGTGGTAAAGGCAGATGCGTATGGGCATAGTTTGGAATTAATCGGGAAATTATGCCAGGAAAACGATGCTGTTTCCTGGCTTTTTACTGCAGGAATAAAAGAGGCTGTTCGTTTACGCGTAAACGGAATAACCAAATCAATACTGGTACTTGCTTATGCTGATGATAATCCTTTGGCTTTGCTCGATTATCAAATTACCTACGGCGTATCAGATATACACACGGCGCGACACCTTTCTGAAATAGCTGCGCCTCTTTACAAAAAAATAGCGGTACATATAAAAATAGATTCGGGAATGAGCCGTTTTGGGTTCCAATCAGAAACCCTTAATGAAGCATATAAGGAACTGAGTACTTTGCCGGGACTTACTATCACCGGCATATTTACGCACCTTTCAGATACCAATAATAGCGATTACTCTTTTATTAAGCAGCAATTAGCCATTTTTGATAGTGCAGCAAACCAGCTTGAGAACGTTCTTAAGCGAAGATTGTTTATACATGCTCTTGCCTCAGGGGCATTGCATCTTGAAAAGCGTTATGATTGCGTGCGGGTAGGCACCAATGTGTATGGCTACTGGAAATCGCCCTTGCAGCAACAACGGCTTTCTGCTTTACAAAGTTCTCTTTCATTACAGCCTATTTTAACCTGGAAAACGCGCATTAGTGCCCTTAAAGATATTAATCCTGGTGATGCAGTAGGGTACCATAGAGCGTTTATCGCTCCAAAGCCTATGAAAATAGCAATTTTACCCGTAGGCTATTATGATGGTTATCCACGCGGGTTGTCGCACAAAGGACAGGTTCTTATAAGAAATACCTATGCGCCCCTTATTGGGATTATTTCTATGAATAGCATGCTAGCTGATGTAACCCATATTGGTTCGGTTCAAATTGGTGACGAGGTTGTCCTGTGCGGGGATTTCCCAGGATTGCGCGCCCATGACCTAGCTGCCATGACCGATTCGATACAAAATGAATTTTTGACCAGAATATCGCCGTGTATACCAAGGGTGCTATCTAACAAAAAGGATGTGTATGAAAAATCACATTGAACTTAAGCAGATTTCAAAAGAATTTTATCAGGCTGACAAGAAGCTTACACTTTTTACTGATGTTTCGTATACCTTCACGCAGGGGCAAACCTATGCGCTTACGGGAGTTTCAGGTACAGGAAAATCGACGTTATTACATATTATTGCCGGCATAGAAAAGCCGACTTCAGGAGCTATCCAGTATGATGGGGTTTCCTATGCTACATTTTCAGCAGAAAGGCAACGTAACCATTTAAATAGACGCCTGGGTATTATTTTTCAATATGCTTATTTGATTAATGAATTATCAGTAAGCGAAAATGTTGCACTCAAAGCACGAATTGCTGGCATTTCTTATGCGTTGGCAACACAGCAGGCTCATGAATTGCTTAATCAAGTGGGGTTGCTCCATAAAGCTGATGCCATGCCGGCAACACTTTCTGGAGGCGAGCAGCAACGTGTTGCGCTTGCGCGTGCATTAATGTTGCGGCCACCTTTTATTGTTGCAGACGAACCGACTGCTCATTTGGATGAAGATAATAAAAAAAGAGTCATTGAATTACTTATAGATTGCAGTACTTTGTTTGGTTCTGGGCTTATTATCAGTTCGCATGATTCTTTTATTGTTGAAAAAATGCAGCATAAACTTATGATCCATAAAGGGAAATTATGTCACGAATGAGTAAGAAAACTATCATAAGTCACACTATTCAGGTGGCTATTTTCACTCTTTTAAGCAGAGTGTTCGGATTTATACGACAAATGCTTATGGCGCGTTATTTGATGCCAGGAATCACCTCTGATGCCTTTATTACCGCTTTCCGCATACCTAATTCTTTGCGTAAGATTTTTGCAGAAGGCGCCTTAAGTGCTGCTCTTATTCCTACCTTGGTTCATACGGTAAAAAAAGAGGGTGTGAATGCTGCAAGTAGATTGGTTACGTTAACGTTTGTTATTGTAGAAATTATTTTATTACTGATGTGCATGGCAATCTGGTGGCAGGCAGATGCGGTGATTTCCTTTGCCGTTCCAGGCTTTTCGCCGGAACAACATGCGCCCACCGTGCCTCTTTTAAAGGTACTTATTGCCTATATTATGTTTGTTTCAAGTAGTGCGGTATTGGCAGGCGGGTTACAAGCGGTTAATCGATTTTTTATTCCTGCTTCATCACAAATTGCGTTAAATATTATTATTATTGGCACCTTACTTATTTGTTTGAAATATAATTTGCCGGTTATATACCTTGCGTATGGTATTATTGCATCGGGGATGGTACAGATTCTTATGCATTTAGTGGCCTACTATTGCGCGGGGTTGCAGGCGCTTTTGCCTACATCAACAACGGTGAAAGAATTTGCCATGGTAATAACCAAGTTTTTCCCCTGTTTAATTACGATGAGTGTCATGGAGATTAATCTCTTAATTGATGGACAATTTGCATCCTATTTACAGTCTGGTTCGATTACTTTTATTTCGTATGCGTCTGATTTTATGCGGATCCCGTTAGGAGTATTTGCGGTCGCCTTTTCAACAATATTATTGCCTCATTTTTCGCGCGTTTCTGTAGAATCACCAAAGCGGTTACCATTCTACCTTTTAGAATCGATTAAAATGATTATTTGGGTGACGCTTCCTGCAGCTATAATTATGGCCTTTTTTTCCTATGATATTTTTTATACCACCTACTATTCTAAAAATTTCACGCTGGCTGATGTTCAGCAGGTGAGCACGCTCTTGCATGGGTTTTTATTCGGTCTTATCTTTTTTTCGCTTAACAAGATTTTAGTAAACGTATATTATGCGTTCCATTCAACCCTTATTCCCACTTTTATTTCTGTTGCCGGCACACTGGTGAATATTATTCTTAATTATTGTTTGATGAACTATTTTGCAGCATATGGACTTGTTATGGCAACCTCTATTTCTGCTGCCGTTCAAACACTCTTATTTTTATTGGTGCTGCATTATTATTTTAAAATAAATCTTTATTTGCAGAAGTTGTATGATTTTTTTATTCGGTACCTCTTTCAACTGGTACTAGTGTTCTCACTGTTCCATTTATTGTACTATGGCGCTTTGCGATTAATTAGTAGCTGTGTTCCACGTTACAGCTTTTTACTAATGCATACTTTTGTAGCCTGGTTATGGGTTGTGCCCTTATGCGCCTGTGCATTAGCCGTTCTTTATTTTTCACGAAAGTTTTTTGGCGTGAAAGTCCATTTTTTAAAATAAAAGTAAAGTAATATTGTATGATAAAAAAAATAAGTATTACTCTGGGGTTATTTGGGTTGCTGGTTGCAGCTGAAGATAAAAATAGTATAGAGCTTAAAGACATGTCGTCTTATACCAGCAGTAAAATCGTCAGAACGGTACAGGATCTCAAAGACTGTGAAAAAAAGCTAGAAGATATCAGCCAACTTTTTAAATTTCCTCAATTAAATTCCCATTGCGCACAAAACGTGCGTGCGATTCAGAAAAGTGCACAAACGTTTAAAAAGGATTTTACTGAACGTTACAAAATAGCTCTTTTTCAAATAGCTGAATATTTACTTACCAAAGATATAGAAAATGCCCATGACCAAGATATTCTTTGTAGCTGGTTTGCTTTGCCTGATATACCTTTCAGTCGTGCGTGTGCAACCACACGTGTTGAGGAGGTAGGTTTTAAACTCTTTCTTCAAGCGGATAAAGTAGTATGTGAACCATACACATTCTCTTTAGCTGAGTGGAAAATAGCAGTTTTACATAATTGGGCAATCAAAAAAAAGCTTAACCGAGGAAGCGATTATCAAGAACAATTGCGTCTGTTGCAACAGCAATACCCTGCATTACTTAACCATGATTTGGATATATTAGAAAAATATGGTAGTAAATCGAGCTTTATTTTTTTAGCTAACCTCTATAAGCACGGCATTTTTGTGCCGAAGGATCCTGCCAAAGGACAGCGCTATCTTCAGAAATCATGCAAGCTTACAGACAAAAGCGATCTTGATAAAAATTCATTGTCATTGCCCAGTTCAGGCTTTAAATGTTCATCTTGTTTGAATATGAACTCAAAATAAGTTACTCTAGTTTTGATAAATTTTTTTTAAAGAAATTATATAAAGCAAGGTAATTACTGTGATCAAAAAAGAGATTTCAGCAGGAGTTATTGTCTATTTAGATGATGCTGCTATCCACGAGCGACTTTATCTTCTTCTTCATTACGCGGGCGGCCATTGGGATTTGCCCAAAGGTAAGCTCGAAAAGGGTGAAAGTTTCACCCAGGCAGCATTACGTGAACTTAAAGAGGAAACTGGGTTAACGGCAACCATACATACTAACTTCCAGGAATCGCTCGAATATATGTTTAGCAAAACTGAACGTGGCCAGAAAATTAAGATAGATAAAAAAGTGATATTCTTTTTGGGCAAATCAACTGAAAAAGAAGTAACTATTTCCCATGAGCATATTGGGTTTATATGGTTGCCGTATAAAGATGCTTTTAATCGTTTGACGTACCAGAATGCGCAGCATATTCTGCATATCGCGCACGAGTTTCTGGAGCAAGAAGAGCGCTTTTGTAATACTGCAGCTTAATTTCTCTGGTAAGTTCTTGCGTCAGCTCTTCCTCGACATTGGCTTGAGCGCATTGTGTGATAATATAGTTCAGTAATTCTTCAGGGGATGTTTCTGTAAGTTCAACACATTTGCATGCTTGCGTTGCAATGGCTGCAAGACTACCTGCTATACCCATGCCGCCATTAATGAGCGTTTCTTTATCGCCTTTTTCTGCAGTAACCATTCTTAAGAAATTAGCAAACATATTAAGAAAATTGGCGACAACAACTTTGCCCGTCTCTTCTGAGTTTGATGGCTTTTGTGGTTTGCAATTGGCACATTTAGTATCAGATTCTAAAAGACATTCAGGCTCTGCGCATAATGAACTGGTTGCAAGAGCGGCAAAAAAGAGTATACGCGTCTGTTTCATATAAAAAATCCCTTTTGGTAATAATGAAAGTACTTCAAGAGATTACTAAAAAAATAAATTCAAGTGCGAGAGTTTTTTTAAAATTCTCGCACTTGAATTTATTTAATCGGTGCTTTCAATAGTATCAGGGATTGCATGAGCAAAGACCAATACTTGTAAAATTCGTTTTGGGCTGGCTTGCTGAATTTGAAAGTGGTACGATTTGTAGGTTAATCGGTCGCCCTTTTTTGGAAGCCTCTGCAATTTTTCAATAAGAAAACCGCTTAATGTAACAGAGTTTTCTGTTTCAAAGGTGATATTAAAATAGGCGCCCACTTTATCAAGTTCTATGCTGGCATCAACCAGCCAGCTGTCATGCTTGAGTGCTACAATTTTTTCATTAACTTCTTCGTACTCATCGGTAATTTCACCGACAATTTCTTCAAGCACGTCTTCAAGCGTCACCAAACCTATAATGCTGCCATGTTCATTAAGTACCATCGCAATATGCATATGTTGCTGTTTAAATTCCTTAAGCAGTTGACTGACTTTAATACTTTCCGGGATAAATAAAATAGGCCGCACAATGCTCTTTATGGCTTTATCTTCATGGTGTAAAAATGCCACAAAAAGATCTTTTAAATGGAGCATTCCTATGACATTATCAAAACTGCCTTCATAAACAGGAAAGCGGGAATACTGGTATTTTTTAAATTTTTCCAGCGCCTCTTTTTGCGTGGTGCTTGAAGAAAGAGAAATCACATTCGTTGAGGGGACCATAATCTCACGGACACCCGTGGTACCGATTTTGAAAATGCTTTTTAGCATGGCCGTTTTTTCTGTCTCCATCATCCCTTTTTCATAAATGTAGTCTATGAGAAATTGGATCTCTTTTTCTGAAGTAATACCTTCAGATTGCACATTCGTTTTTTCCCCAACTTTTGCAACAACAAAGTCTGATATACTCACCAATATGTTTACTGGGTAATAGAGCAAATAGTAGGTGGCACCGGTTACGCCCAAAGTATAGGGGAACATTTTGTCGCCTAAAGCTTTAGCAACATTTTTGGGGATAATGTCACCAAAAATCAAAATTGCTGCTGAAACAAAGAGGATATCAATAAGATATGATGCAGGAAAATCATGAAAAAAATATTGAGTGATAAGCGAGCCTGCATTAGCTGCAGCAACGTTTGCAAGGCAGCTTGCAATAAGTATGGCAGAAAATATGCGATGCGGTTGTTCTTCCAGCGTGATAAGTAAATTTCTGTAACCCCTGGTTGATTGCGAAATTTCTTTAAGCTTAAAAAGACGCATAGCGGTAATGGTCGTCTCTAAAAAAGAATAGAGTGCGCAAAACCCCAGTGATATTACAAAAATAATACCTTGACTATATATACTACTATCCGGAATGGGCCCCATATAATTAATTAACCTTTCTTATGACACATATATTATTCTTCATCATTATCGCCTTCTAAAGCCTCTTCGGCTGAAAATTCATATTCTTTATCAAAGAATGTTTGAAGTGATTTACTTCTTGATGGATGCCGCAACTTACGCAATGCTTTAACTTCAATCTGACGCACGCGTTCACGGGTAACACCAAAATCTTTACCCACTTCTTCCAACGTGTGTTCGGATGCAACATCGATACCAAAACGCATTTTAAGTACCTTTTCTTCACGTGGAGTGAGCGATTTAAGTACCTCACGCACCCGTTCTTTCAAATCGCTATTGGCAACCGTGTCTGCCGGAGAAAAATCATTCTCGTTTTCAATAAAATCTTTAATAAAGGCGTCTTCACTATCTCCAACAGGAGTTTCTAATGAGATGGGCTCTTTAGAAATTTTGATAATATTTTTGATTTTCTTTTCATCAATATTTAATTCTTTTGAAAGCTCGGCATGGCTCGGTTCACGGCCATGTTCCTGAATAAAGGTTCGTTTAATTTTATTGATCTTATTGAGCGTTTCTACCATATGTACCGGAACTCGAATTGTTCGGGATTGATCGGCAATAGCTCGGGTAATGGCTTGCCGGATCCACCACGTGGCATAGGTTGAGAATTTATACCCACGTTCAAACTCAAATTTTTCTACCGCTTTAGTAAGCCCTATATTCCCTTCTTGAATAAGGTCAAGGAAGTGGAGCCCCCTGTTTACATATTTTTTTGCGATATTAACCACTAAGCGTAAGTTTGCTAGAGCTAAGTTATCTTTTGCTCGTTTGTCTTTTATTTGGCAATCAGTGAGCTTTTTAAACAATTGGATAATCTTATCATGCGGTAAACCTACTTCATGTTCTATTTTTTTCACACTTTTCTGTGCTGCGCGCATGGTTGATTCAGTTTCTGCAAGTTGTTCTTTCTGATCAACATCAAGATTTTTTAAAGCGGTTAACTGCGCAATCTCTTCTTTGCATTGTTTGCTTAGATCATTTTTTTCTTCAATCTTTGTAAGCGCTTTTTCAATGCGTTTGACCAGTCGTCTGATTAATTTATTTGAAAACTTAATCGTTTGAATCTTTTTACTGATTTCTTCTTTATTTTTCTTCACCTCAGAAAGCATTGCCTTTTTCTGAGCGTCAGTTTCAAGTTTTCCTCGGTATGAACGATAGATTTTCTCTTCATTATCCATGAGCGCTTGAATTTCTGATACCTTTTTTAAAAGGTTTTCTTTTTCTTCTTCATATTTGGGCAAGTTCTCTTCGCCAAATTCAGAAAACTGAATAATATCTTTTAAAGTAGAGTTGTCTTTACTTAATTTTTCGCCAATAGCAATAAGTTCTTTATGAATAAAGGGAAACTTTGAAAGAGCTTCAATACTTTCACTTTTACAGGAAGCAATCTGCTCGGCAATTACTACTTCAGTTTTTTTATTTAACAGAGGTATTTTACCTATGTCACGTAAATAACATTTAACACCATCGGGCATATAGCTTGATTCAGAAGCCTCTTTGACGGTTTCATCACTTTCTGGGTCATCTTCTGATTCGGTGGCCTCTTCATCTTCTTCGGTAAAATCGAAATTATTTTCAATATCGCCAGAGAATTTACGGGCCGCTGGGGTTTCATCTTGACCAAACTCTTCTATTTCAGATCCAGCTTCCAGCTCGTCATGCATAACAAGCTCTATATTTTCACGCTCGATTGTTTTTAAAAGATCATTTATTTCTTGGTCCAGGAAGTTATTGGTTTCTGCAAAATCCATCACTTCTTCATAGGTCAATACATTGGCGCGTCGGCCCTTATCAAGTAACCCCTCAACAAGTTCCTGTTTAAGGTCAAGTTCTGGGTTGCCGGTAGAAACCACCGCTTTAGCTGTTTTTGATTTAGGTGCAGCTTTACTTGAAGTTTTAGTTTTGGCTCCAGAAGTCGATGGGGGCGTTGATTCAGCTTCAATGTCACTATCGGTTGCCAGTACTTTAGAAGCAAGCTTTGTAAGAATTTTGCGTATCGTCATATCGAATCTTTCCCAAATATTTTTTGCTTAAGGTTTTGAAATTGAGTTATTATCATTGCTAATTCTTGATTATGATTCAATTTCTGAGCTTCGGCTATTTTAATTTTGACACTCTTTACTATCATTTTCCATCGTTTTTGATAAAACTGTAAAAAAAGTTCATCCAGCGCTGGACCTTGTCCTTGAACTTCATCCTCCATTAAGAGTGACACAATAAACTCACGCTGCGTTTCGGAACACAGATCAGTTACCGAAACAGCATCTAATGTGCCCTTGTATGATTGAAGTCGCTCTATAATCGGAAATAAATAAGGAGAAAATGCAAGTTTCAAAAATGCATGTTCTTCAGGCTTAAGGATATATTTTTTACTTATTATAGCAGAAAATATTTTTTTCTCCAAATCACTAATTTCTATTTGTGTATTATGTTTTATTTCTTCAGGCCTTATTATAGGATGTGTCGGGGGTGTTTCAGGGACTATTTTTTTGAAAATCTTTTTAGGTTGGTAGAGCAAACTCTCTTTTAGGGTTGCATAGGGTATTTTGCAGGTGCTGGACGCCTTTTGAAGTAAAAAATCTTGCTTTACGGGGTCCTGAATCTGTGAAATAAGTTCTGTAATTGATTTTATGCTTGCTATACGTTCTTGTAAGCTTATCTCTTTGGGCTGCTGAGCGGCGGTTGTTTGGATAAAATATTCAAAAATATTAACTGCTGTCTGGGGGAGTTGCTCAACGGCAAACCCTTTGGTCACTAATGAACAAGGGTCATCGCCTTGGGGCAGTTGAATAACATAGGGTTCCAGTTCAACATCCCAACAAAGCTGCGTCAGGCGCAGGGCGGCTTTTTGGCCCGCGGCATCGCCATCGTATACCGTATAAAGCTTTTCTACATGGCGGGATAATATTTTAATATGCTCGGCGGTGCATGCCGTCCCTAAGGTGGCCACGGTTTGCCGAAGGCCCGCTTGGGCAAAAGCTATGCAATCGAGATACCCTTCAACTAAAAAAACAGTACCAGTTTCTTGGATATATTTTTTTGCTTGATGGAACCCGTAAAGAATGCTCCCTTTGGAAAAATAGGGGTGATCCTGGGAATTATAATACTTTGCCCGAGTATCATCTGTAGCAAAGATGCGTCCACCAAGGCCACAAGCTCTGCCCAGGGCATCATGTATCGGAAAGGTGATCCGCTCTTCGTAGGGGCTATAGAGCGTATCCCGTTCAGAGGTGCGTAGTATATTTGCTTGAATAAAGTCTTGAGCAAGAAGATTTTTCTCTTTGCCAACTTTAAGTAAACTTTTTATAGACTGCTGCCCGCCGGGAAAATAGCCTATACCATAGTTTTGAATACTTTCAGCAGTGATTCCGCGCTTTTGAATATAGTTTTGGGCTGGGCGAGATTTTTTAAACTGTTCAATGCACCACTGGGCAACTACTTCATGTGCCAGGGTATACAGCTCTTTTTCATGCTTGTGTGATGCAGTAGTAGACGCTTCTTGGGGTAGTTCAATACCGTGTCGTTCTGCAAGATGTTTAACCGCTTCTAAAGGGGTACAACGTTCAGCTTTGGTAATAAAAGCAACCACATCGCCACCACTATGGCACCCAAAACAGTAAAATATGCCTTTGTGGGGGCTCACCGTAAATGAGGCTGTTTTTTCATGGTGAAAAGGGCATTGGCCCTTTAAATAGTTGCCTGCGGGCTTAAGGTTGGTATACTCCTTTGCCACATCTAAAATTGAAACATGAGTTTTAATAAGTAAGAAGATATTCATAATCAATAAGTATACTTCAGGAAACTTATTTTTGTATTAAAGTTCTGCAAAACTTTATTTTTCAGTCTTATTACAGACTGAACATAAATGGGCGCAAGGTTCCTTGCTGGCTGCGTGGATACATATTTTGCGGAAGATAATCCTGAAGATCATGCTTCTTCCAGAAAAATGAAGGTAATTCTCGTCTATGTGTTGTTACATCAAAAATCTTTAAAATACCTTCCGCGGTATCGCGTGATACAACATCAATGTTTAACTGTTGTTTTTCAAGAAGCGCTTTAACATACGGAATGTCACCTGCTGATGTGTCAATGAAAGCGATATTTTGTTCACTTACCGGAATATCTTTTAATACTGAAGCCCATAGACTGAAAAAGACATTGGTAATAGGGTGTCTTCCGGTACGAAAAATTCCCGACGTATCAACCAAGCAACTTTCATCAATTGCAAAGGTGTGGGTACCATAACCATGGTCGCCTTCATTATTGCATGAAATGTATGTTCCAGGACCAGTAACACCAGTTTTTGATTGTAAAATAGTGTGACTCGCTAAAATGCTTTCTAATCCTTCTCTTGTAGCATGGAAATAATCGGGCAATGCAACATTCATCCCCGATTGCAATTTTTGAAGCGCTTTTTCAAAATAGTCAGTAACTTTTTGATCAACCCCACCAACATTTTTTATATATCTTAATGCAGCTTCAACACGTTCTTGCTTTTCTGCAATAACCACTACATGAGAAAGGTAATTGTCGCCATTATACAAACAACATCCAGGAACCGGCGCAGTTTTCATGCGCGGTATAAAGTTAACTAAATCAGCCGACAATCGTTTGGCAATGCCAATGAGTCGTGAATGTTCTTGGTTGCCCGGCGTTGTATGTATTTCATGATTTAATGCGATTATGGTTCTGTTGATAAGCTCAATTTTCTTATCTACTTCTTCATTAGAAAGTATAGTTGTTTCACTCTGCAGTTTTGCTTTTTCGTTATAGTGCATCTCAATGGGTAATCCCGCTATTGTTAAAGAACCCTCTAATGTCTTTAACTGCTCATGCGTAAGGTCGTAAAGGACAATAAAACTTTCATCACTTCTTGAGAATGCATTCATGCTCCAATTTGGTGAACCATTCAACAGTATCTTATGGTCCACCAACATGAATTTATGGTGAAGATTTTTTCCCTGTTTTATCTTAAATCCGGCTTGAACCATTATTTTAACGGCTTCAGCAGTAGTGTCCCCTACGGTGATATCAACCTGCACGCCGCGTTGCAAGGCATTAATAACAGCGCGGCTGGCATCTTTATAGGTCCATGCATCAACAGAAATTTTGATATGGTGCTGAGCATTATCGATTAAACTTATTAATTTTTGTTGTCCTAGCTCATTCATTTGAGTTTCTGCAGAACGTGGAGATTCAGGATCATTATGGGGAATCAGATACAACTCTAAAAGCTGATCGCCATATAAGCAAGAAAGATGGGCAGTATTACGCCGTGAGTTAGCCGAAATAATATCAGCGGCCTCTTGATGAAGTTGAGCGCCTATTTTGGGACTAAAAAAGCCTATCGCTAAATTTTTAGAAGTAGTAAATCCGCCAGGGGTGAAATTGGCAGAACTGAGCCAAATATATTCATTATCTACAACCAAGATTTTATGATGCAAATGACCCTCGCCCTGGGCGCGTGTACCAAGCTGTATTGAAGGGTGCAGCTGTTCTTTGAACTCACTCATATGATCGCAATCAATGACAAGCTGCACCTTAAGGCCCGCCTGCGCTTTCTGATTAACGATTTGAATAACTTTTGAGTCAGAAAAGGTAAATGAAAGAATTAATAGAGAAGATTGAGCTGTATTTAATAATTCATAGACAGATTCTTGTAAAGAGTTGTCACTCAGGTCATGGTTACTCAGGACCAGGGGAGAATGTTTGATACTCTCACTATATATGCCGCTTGCACTTGACTGAACACTATGAATACTTATGGTCAGTAAATAGGCTAACGCTAAGAAATATCGCTTAGAATTCATGCTTTTCTGTTTAAAAATGCTATTTTTGATTATATTTTAAGGATATCATACCTTAAAATATCAGCAAATAGATGGCAAATAGGGCTTTCAGATAGGCGTATTGGAAAAAATATAGGTATATTTTGGGGCTATGAAGAAAAGTGAGCTTCGTTTATTGTGCATTGTTGCGAAAATTTTTGTTAAATGCTGTTAGTGCAAAAAGAACAATCCCTGTTGCCACAAGGCCAATGCTGATCCATTGATGCATAGAAAGCCAGGAGCTTTGAATAAGCGCTGTATCACTATTAATAATGCGGTCGCCCCTAAAGAAATCGACGGTAAAGCGCTCGAGGCTTGAAAGTATAATATAAAGCGCCATGAGCTGCCCGGGGCGTAAAGATACTGTACGGGAAATGAGCTGTAAGAGTATAAAAATAGTTAAGAAAATAAGTGAGCTATACAATTGTGTCGGATGCAATGCAAGGTGCAGAGGTGCATGTGAGCCTGCATGCGTATAGGTAATCGCCCAAAGAGCATGGGTTTGGCAGCCAAAACAGCAGCCGGCAAAAAGGCATCCAAGTCGAGCAATCGCTTGTGTAAGCGGGATATACTGGGCAGTAAGATCAAAGATAGGCAATACCGGAATAGCATATGCGCGTAAAAACAAGGGTATAAAAAGTAAACTCGCCATTAAAGCGCCTAAAACTGAAAGGCCGCCGTTCCAGATTGAAATCGCTTCACTGAGTGAATGGTAGGTGTGCCATTCGCTGATAATATGCATGATGCGTGCTCCGAAAAGCGCTATGATTACCGTAAAAAACAAAAGCTTTTCATAAAGCGCTGCAGTAAGATATTTTTTGCGTATCGGGTGGTTAAATGTTAAAGCAATAAAAGCGATAATACCTAATGCAATAAATATACCATAGGCATGCAGTGAAAAGGGCCCGAAAATATGAAAAAGTTCTGGATTAAATCCTATAGTTAACATGAGCCATCCTGTTGGCAAAATACGTGGTTATCCAATAATTCCCGGCTTTTGAAAATAAGTATTGAAAGCGCTGCCGGAGTCATGCCTTGAATTAATGCCGCCTGAGCAATGGTTCCCGGTTTTATGGCCGCAAGTTTTTGACGTAATTCTATAGAAAGTCCAGGGACCGCGTTATAATCAAGCATCGCTGGTATAATAAGCTCTTTGTAGTGTTGCATTTTTTCTATCTCACGTTGCTCGCGCTGTAAATAGGGGCCATACAGCAATTCTGCAAAAATTGAAGCCTGGGCTCTGGAAGAAAGCTCTTGGCCACTGAGTCGATTAATGGCCTCATATACATATGTGCTATCACCAACCCCTAATTTTTGCGTAATAATCGTATACTCTTTATTTTTTTTAATCTCTCCTGTCACGGTAGTAACAATACCATTTTCCGCATCAATAGCATCATACAGTTCTTTACTGATTAACCCTAAACTAAACGCTCGTTTATAAAAGCGGCTAAAAACGTTGTCTTGGCGAAGAACGAGGCGCCTTTCTGCCCGAGAAGTAAACATGCGGTACGGTTCATTTGCACCCAAGGTTACCAAATCATCGATCATAATACCGATATAACTTTCATTGCGGTCAAGAATAAAGGGCTCATGACCATGAACCTTGAGGTGAGCATTGATACCTGCCACAATTCCTTGACCAGCAGCCTCTTCATAGCCCGTGGTACCATTAATTTGGCCCGCTAAAAAAAGGCCCGGCACTTTCTTTAATTCAAGCGTATGGTGCAATTCCTGCGGCGATACATAATCATATTCAATCGCGTAGCCAGGCCGTGCAATTTCTACCTGTTCAAACCCCTTAATGGTGCGCAGAAACTCACGTTGTACCGGAAGTGGCAATGAGGTAGAAAGACCATTTGGATACACTTCATCGCTGGAAGCGCTTTCTGGTTCGACAAAGATGTGATGAGCATTTTTATGGGCAAAACGTGAAATTTTATCTTCTATAGAAGGGCAATAGCGAGGCGGTGTGCCTTTGATATGGCCTGTGTAAATGGGTGATAAATGGAAATTTTTTTTAATAACTTCATGGGTTTTTTCATTAGTATAGGTAATAAAACAGTCCATTTTATGAGTAACTCTATGGGGCGTAAACTCAAAAAGGTGGTCAAGCTCATCAGAGCCTTGACGCTCCATCACTGAAAAGTTGATGCTTGAACGCAATAAACGAGCGGGAGTGCCCGTTTTAAGCCTTCCCATGGTTAAATTTAGGCCTTTTAAAAAATGGGCCAACCCGGTGGATGCTTCTTCTGCCTGGCGCCCGCCTGAATAATTGACCTGTCCGGTATGGATAAGGCCATTTAAAAACGTGCCTGTGGTTAAAATAACAGCCGGTGCTAAGTAACTGGCGCCTTCTCGGGTAACAATGCCTATAATTGATCCTTGTTCACCTAAAAGGCATTTTTCGACCATTCCCATAAAGATAGTCAGGTTTGGCGTTTCTTGGAGTATTTTTTGGCTGAGTTTATTATATTCTACCTTATCGATTTGAAGGCGCAAACCTTGTACTGCCGGGCCCTTGCTGGTATTAAGCATGCGGGCCTGAAGATAGGTTTGGGTGGCTAGTTGGGGCATGAGGCCCCCGAGAGCACTAATCTCAAAGACAATATGGCCCTTGCCAATGCCCCCGATAGCGGGGTTACAGGGCATATGGCCTATCTTATCTCTGTTTAAAGTAATAAGCAGGGTCCTGGAGCCCATACGAGCAGCAGCGTAGGCAGCTTCGTTACCGGCATGGCCGGCGCCTACGACAATAACATCAAAATCAAAAGAGGGTGAATTACTCATGGTTACTTAAAGTTTTTCTTTATACTAAAAAAGGCAGTATCATGATTATAGCACGATACTGCCTTTTTTATAAGCTTATAAAAAAATGTTTATTTAAATTTATTCAAGTTTATAACAATAACACTTATATTATCAGTACTGCTTAATTGAAATGCCAGGTCGCGGAGATCTTCGGCAGCTTTATTAAAATCATTATTATTTTTCTTAAGTGATTCTTGTACCGCATTAACTGCACGCTGGTTATCCATAACATCCCATACGCCGTCACACGCTAAAATAAGAAATGCATCTTTAGCAATGAGTTTTCTTTCAGTTATCTCAGGATCAGGAATCACATAAGGGTTTAACCTTTTATCACCTAATGCGCGCGAAACGGCAAGTTGACCATTAACACGCGGTACGCCCCAATTCATCACAAAGCCGCCTAAGCTTTCAATGCGTTTTTTTTCATCTGCTCTGTCTGGTTTATGGTCAGTAGATAATGGGATAGCTTTTCCTGCGCTGCAGAGTACTGCACGAGAATCACCGGCATTCGCAACAAACAATGTGTTATTATGTATACATGCTACAAGTGCTGTGCAGCCCTGATCTTGTGTATTGAATGATACCTTATTAAGTTTATTATGCGTTGTTAAAAATGATTCATGAAGGGCAAACGGAACGCTGGCATATTCATAATTAAAATCATAAAGTAATGGCAGATGTAATAAGTCGGCGGCAAAATCGGCAACATCTTTACCACCATGGCCGTCATACAACCCAAAAAAAGCGAAATTGTCTTTAAGTTCAATATGATGCGCATCTTCCATTGATGCCCTGTGCCCCTGCATTTCAGCAAAGCCGATGTCTTTTTTTTCATCAAGCTTGCCATAGAGTACGTCTTTTATTACGCGTGTTAATTTTTGAGTAAAGTTTCTGTAAACAAAAGGTAAGTTTGCAGGTGCATGAAGATGACTCACTATAAGCAGTAAAGCAGCTGATAAAAGTATCTTTTTCATAATATCCTAGCCTTTTATAAAGAGTGAAAATTCTTTGCCAGTTTCTTGTAATAATCTGCTGCATTCTTCTTCTAATTTTTCATAATACTCAGATAAAGTCATAACATCGTGGCTATCCCAAGCAACTACTGGCTCCAAAGCGTCAAAGTCTCCTCCGATAATATGTAACATAGCATGAGCTAACTCAAGAGCGCAAAAGCTATTGCCTTCTAAATTTTCTGCGTCTAGGTGAGCGGCATCCACTAAAAGCGCTTCAACGCTTCTGTAATCTAAGCATAATTTTGCATAGTTGAGCAATTGTTTATTCTCTTTTTGAGATAGTTTATCGTGTGTATCATCAGCAATTACTTTAAATTGTTGAATAAGATTTTCGTAATTTTCAGTTATGCGTGGGAAGAACGTATCCAGTACAATGTCATTGCTGGTAAATGGTGCTTGTTGAATGCTGCGGGCAATAGCATACGTTGCTCGTGAATATTCTTCTGGTGTTGCATTACAAGAAATTGCTACAAGAGCGGTGAGTGTTAAAAATATCTTTTTCATAATGTCCCTTTATCAATGATTATCTAGAATTTTATTCTTCAGTGTAGAACGTAAGATTGTGTTATATCGTGTATTCCTCAAGTTAATAGTTCTTTTGGTTCTTCTAAACGCTCAAGCATTTTACCGGTAGCTAGAATGTGATCTGAAGGACAGCCTAAGAATTCTTGCGGTATGGTTAATGATTGTTTTATTCCAGGATAATTCTGAATTCTTTCTAATTCTGCTCGTAGATTAAGCGCTTTTGATAAATGATCTTCAACTTTTTGAATTGCTTTAGTATACGGGTAATAAGTATCTCCACTTGCATCAATGATCATATTTTTCCGGTTATGGTCTATATTAGTTGTGAGGGGTTGATTCTGCAAATCAAAAGTTCTGCGATTAAGATCTCCAGCAAGTTGATTTGGTTTATGGGTATAATAACCATACGCAGCCGCAAGGCCCGCTGCTAATGCAATACCAGTAGTAAGGTTTGAATTTTGTGCCGTTACAAGACCAAGTTTAGTTGACCCTGCTATTCCTGCACCAAGTAATGCGCTGGTAATACCATGTGATGTGCGGGTAAGTTTTATTTTACTGGAAATTCTGTCTGCTAACCCTTTGGCGATCAGAGCGCTTGTTAAGCCTGTGCCAAGAGCAAGTGATGCCTCTGAGCTTAATCCCGTTGCCCCTTGCATGAGATAAGCAGAGCCAATAGCTGTTCCAGCGGCAACAAAGGGTGCGAAAAATGGCATTAACATCGTTTTTCCGTTCTTGCAGATATCAATGTCTGCAGCGTAACATAGTACACTTCCGGTGGCGTAAAGACCCGCAAGCCCTGCAGTTATAGCAAGCGCTGTTTCTTTGTTGCCTAGTGATGATGTATCCATGCTCTGTAAGTTGATTGCCGCAAGGGCAGTGAGTGTTAAAAATATCTTTTTCATAATGTCTCTTAATCTAAAAAAAAGTGTCATCCGTTCTATTAATGCATATATCCTACTAATGTTTGATCAGCGTATCCGTTACCATTTTCAAGCACCGTTTGGGCATTTTCAGCAGATAACATTGCTTCGGCTTTTACAATAGATCCTGATAAAAGCTCTTTCGGGCTTCTTAATGATTGCGCAAGCGAAGGGAAATTCTGGATTGTATCTTCTAATTTAACGAGTGTAGCACGTGCTGTTGGTAGTAAATGATCAGCTGATCTCAGCGCGGTAAAGATGTATCGCCCATGGCTAGGATTGATATCGCCGATACTTACAGCCGATTCAAGTCCTTTAGTTAAATCGGTCGTTTTATCAAGAAGCTTACGAGTAAGTTGTTGCGGGCGGTAGGTATAATAACCATACGCAGCCGCAAGGCCAGTTGCTAATGCAATGCCAGTAGTAAGGTGTGAATTTTGTGCTGTTACAAGACCAAGTTTAGTTGACCCTGCAATTCCTGCACCAAGCAATGCGCTGGTAATACCCATTGATGTGCGGGTAAGCTTAATCTTCTTATGGCTGGCTATTCTGTCTGCTAGCCCTTTGGTAATCAGTGCACATGTTGCACCTGTGCCAAGCGCAAGCGATGCTTCTGAGCTCAAGCCTGTTGCCCCTTGAATAAGATAAGCAGAACCTACTGTTGTTCCGAGGGCAATAAAAGGCGCCATTAAAGGTATTACCCCATCTAAATCGCCCTTGCCACTTACGTCAACATCTGCCGCGTAACAGAGTACTCGCCCAGTGGCATATAAGCCTGCAAGGCCTGCTCCTAAGGCTATCGCAGCTGAATAGTTTGAAGATGTATCCATGCTTTGTAAGTTGATTACCGCAAGAGCAGTGAGTGTTAAAAATATCTTTTTCATAATTATTTCCTTTAGTTCTTCTATTTTAATTCTATGGTTTGTTGAATTTTAGAAATTAATACGGGAATGTGTTCAAGATTTTGTGATAAAAATGTTTTTTGTTTGAGTAATGTTTCACGATCCAAATAAGGATAATCCTGTATCTTTTGTAGTTCTTGTTGTTGGTAGGTAATCTGCTTAATACGTTTTTCTAACTGCTTGATCGTGCGTTGCGATGTATCGTTATCGTCAAAAGAATCTTTTTCCAACTTTTTTATTGCATTGGCTATGCTTTGCGCGCGTTGCTCTGGGCGATAGATAAAATACGAATAACCACTTACTAAGCCTGCTGCAAATACTAATGTGTCCCGTATCTGCGGATGGTCATATACACAGATAAAAGCAGGTGCAGCATAGGCAGTTGCCGCGCTGACGCCAAACCCGATAACGGTGCTATAAAATGCATTAAGAGAAGGGGTCAGTTTATAGTGCTCATGTATATAGGCCATAGCGGCAGTGCACCCGAGCGCCAGTAAAGTGGCTTCAGGTTCAAACTCATAAGTGCGGGTAGCGCACAAAGGGCTCTGTGCTGCAATAGCAGTAAGGATTAAAAATATCTTTTTCATATATCCCTAAAAAAGAGGGTGTTATAGAAACACCCTCATATGATTTCATCTCATGTCAGATACAAGATATTAATTTTTAAGAGTTAACGCTTCTTTAAGTCGAGCAATTAATATATTGGTATTAAGAAGTTTTTCGGTTAAATATTTCACAATAACAGCTTCATATTTTTTAAGTGCGTTTCCAATAACCAGAAGGTTACCTTTTGAAGCTACTTTATCCAATGCTTCAGCAAACTTTACCACGTCAGGATCGTTTGATTTTTTAAGAAGTGGAATAGCCCTGACACACATACTGTAGAATGATTCAGTATTCTTATATTGTAGGTCAGTTAAAAGAGGCTTGAATATCGCTAATGCTTGCTGTTCAGGTGTAGATTCAGCATTAAGAGAAGCACTGGAAGCAAGGCATACGAATGCCGTTAAATAGATAAGAGGTAATTTGATAGCTTTGTGTATATTTTTCATAATATATTTTCCTTTCTGTGTGAAGTTTTAGTTATGAAGTACTTTCACTTAAGCATATATTACCAGTATAGGATAATAGCTCATAGTGTCAAAAGGGGTAGTAATATGAGCACTAGATCGAATCATTGGTATAAGGTGGCTCTTTTTCATTCACAGAGGGTTAAAAAAAGAGTATATTATGAGAACTTAATTCAATTTAATCTTCAATAACACGAGTTTAAGCATGTTTTTTAATTCCCGTTTTATCTATATAGCCCTTTTTGCCATAACCAGCTTTATAGGGTATAGAGCATATCTCTATTTTGGCACCACTACCCCCCCCACCATCAAGATTTCTGACCTGGTAGATGGTGGATACTATGCTGGTGATAAGGAGTGCCTATTAACGATCCATAGTGACTATTCCATTAAAAATGTATCGTTATGGGTTGATGATAAGCCCTTGGTTGACCGATTTAAGGTAAACAGCAGCCATTTTGAGCGGGTTATACCTGTTTTTTCAAAGGTTATCGCTAATGGCAAGCATGTTTTGAAGATTAAGGCAGAAGATGGTTCTTACCGTAAAAATACCACCATTAAAGAGATATCTTTTACTATTGATAATACCCCTTTACAGGCAGCCTTTGTTAAAGCTGATGCAGATTTTAAGGTGTTTCAGGGAAGAACCTTACATGTGCAATTTCAGGTTAATAAGCCGATAAAAACCGCTTCAATTAAAGTATTATCACACAATTTTCCCTGTGTGCCTGAAATGGCTAAATCACATATTTATGAGTGTTTTGTACCTATTAACTCTGAAGAAGTCCCCAGTGAGTATTTATTTGCTATAGAGATAGAAGATTGGGTGGGTAATACCATAACCTTGGATAATAAGTTCCATGTGGTTATGTACCCTTTTAAAAAACAGCAATTAACCGTTCAAAAAGAGAAGGTTCAAAAAGAAAAGGAATTAGGGTTGCCTGCAGATATGCTGGAAGTTGCCTTAAAGACCGTTTCTCAGAATTCTGTGGCTGAAAAGTTGTGGCATGGCGTTTTTTATACTCCATGCGATATCACCGGTGTTTCTACTGAATATGGTACCATACGTACTACCCAAGACAGAGGTAAATACGCTCATAATGCCGTTGACTTACTTGCCCGGCCTAAGAGTGTGGTATGGGCAGCCCAAGATGGCATAATTGTCATTAAAGAGCGTTATGAGCATAGTGGCCTTACCGTGGGCGTGGACCATGGGTGTGGAGTAATTACTCTTTATTATCATCTTGATTCGTATGCCCCTGGCATTGAAGTTGGGCAAAAAATTAAAAAAGGCACGCCGGTGGGAACCTTAGGAATGACAGGATACGCAAGTGGGTATCACTTGCATTGGGAGATGAGAATATATGATATTCAAGTTGACCCTCTGCAATGGACCAAGCATGATTTTTAAAAATTTAGAAATATATTTTCTTTCAGCCTCATCAGTAATACGATGGGGCTTTACTTTTATTATACTGGTTGCGCTATGCGCTTTATGGTACTTTTTTGCGTATCTGCCAGTAGAGAAAAAAATAAACAGACTGCGCTTTAACATTGCAGAACATGAAACCTTGCAGCAACATACTGAACATGATCAGGAACATCAAAATCAGCATAAAAAAGCCATAAGGGAGCGTCTGTGGGGTGCAGGCTCGTATAACAGCTTTCTTAAAGATCTGGTCAATGCTGGCATTACGGTGAAAAAAGTATCGATTGAAAAAGTTACAACTTATTCAGGATATCATGCAACTGAAGCAAAGATGCTTCTCGAAGCCCCTTTTGAGAAATTGTACAACTTTATTAAAACGCATAACGCACATTATCTTTGCCTCTGGAGCTCGATTACCAGCATCATAAACTCTGCCAATCTTGTAGAGACAGAGGCTGATATAATTATCTATTCAAAGTAATGATCCGTTTTGCCAATTTGAAATTATTATGATATGCTGTGAGTAATAATTGTAAAGGGACTTTATGAAAAAACTATCTATTATTCTCGTATCAGCTTTCTTACTTAATTCTTTGGCCGCCAATGAAAATTTAAAATTGCTTGCATCTGCAGCATTATATGGCGTAGGCACTCATATTATTGTAAAAGGTATAGAAAAAAAATTCCCGCTGTCTCCATTAAGTCACAAATGCGCAACATTGGCTTTTTTTGCTGGAACTTTAATGACTAATTTGTCTTTATATTCCGCAGGAATAAATTTTGCTTCCGGAAATAATAATGCATCTCAATGGCCATTTTTGGTTCCTTTTGCTGCGGGTGCTGCGGCTCTTAGCACCTATAAATATTATTATGCGCGGCCATTTGAGCGTATTAATTCAATACCGTTAAATCTTGTTTTCCAACCTCGTGAGCCAGTTGGATTAGCGCTCGCCGTACAAGAAAGAATACGCACTTTAGAAGACCGAGTAGTTACATTGCTAGAGGTTTCACGAAATCTTACACGACATTTTCCCCTGCAAATTGATATCAGATTGGATGATGAAGTACATGCGTCTTATGAGCCAGGAGCTTCCGCTGCATCAGGTTTCTCAGGAATAGATGGAATAGCTGCCGATGAAGCACTTATAATTCGTCAAGATACAAGGCGATTAGAGTTGTTGGCAGGAGCCGATAGAGCATCATCTGCTTCAGCATTATAATCTTAATTTTTTTAATACCTCTAGTAATTGTTCATGCATTTGCGTTATACCAAAAATGTACATGGAAAATTATCTGGGGGTATTTTTATGAGATTTTTTTTATATAGTCTGTGTCTTTATTTGCCGTGTTCTGCAGCTATTCGGGATATTTTTCAGTATGATCTTGATTGGAACCATGCGGATTATGAAATCGTCGCACAAGGCACTATTCACCAAACAGGCAAGACATTTAAAGTTTTGCAATGTGGATGTGAGGTCAAAATGGTGCTTGAAAAGTAACAGGTTGTCTGACAATTCTCTTGACATGGTTAGCTTAGCTAAGCTAGACTAATTTATGATAATTATATTTATTTTAAGGGATATATATGAAAAAAACAAATTTGCATGAAGCGAAAACGCATCTTTCTAAACTGATTGATATGGTCCTTCAAGGGGAAGAAGTTATTATCTGTAAGGCGGGTCACCCCGTTGCAAAATTAATGCCTTTTATTCCTGAAAAAAAAGTGCGTAAGCCTGGAGCATGGGCAGGTAAGGTCACGATAAGGAAAGATTTTGATATATTGCCTGATGATTTTATGGAGCATTTTAAATGAGCCTCTATTTAATTGATACGCATATATTGTTATGGTGGTTATCTGACGATAAAAAACTTACTAAGAAAATAAAAGCAATTTTATCTAATCCGGATAACGAGATTATAGTCAGTGCAGTTACTTTGTGGGAAATTGCGATTAAAAAATCCCTTAATAAATTAAAGACGCCTGATTTCTTGAAAGAAGTTTTACATGAAAATTCTTTCAAAATTTTACCCATGACAGGAGATCATGCTTTGTATGTAGAACATTTGCCTCATATCCATAGTGATCCCTTCGACCGTCTTTTAATTGCGCAAAGCATTGTTGAAAAAGTTCCCTTGATCACTAAGGATCCTATGATTCATAAATATAAAGTGTCTTGTATCTATTAAAAAAAGCCCTTCAACTCGATTAAAAGCTGAAGGGTTAGGGGGGAGAACAATTCTAGAATGAATTGTTCATTTAGGGACGTTTTGAAATAGAGATGTTTCACTACTATAACTTTGGATGAGACTAACAATCCATTTTATTAAAGTCAAGCGAGTTATCCATAAGTTTTTTTACATTCTTTTTTAAACGCATAAAAAATGTTGTTATCTTGCCGTAAATTGATTATTCACATTTCTGATTGATGATACATAAATTTTTTAATTTCCGGAAAATTATCAGGATGTTTCATGAATTCAATTGATGATGTTGATTGAATAATAGCACCGGCATGCATTAAAAAAATAGTACATGGTAATTGTTCAACAAGTTGAATATCATGCGTTGCAATAATAATAGTGTAGCCAAGCCTCGATAGATCCATCAACGCACGCGCGACATACTGTTTGAGTAAAGGGTCCAATGCAGACGTTGGTTCATCAAAGCAAATGATAGCGGGTTTTTGTGCGATAGTGCGCAAGATCGCTAGCCGCTGTTTTTGTCCACCAGAAAGTTCATCAGGAAATTTTGTAGCAAACTCTTTTAATCCATAACGCTCTAAAAGATCATAGGCAACGGTCTGTGCTTGTGCCAATGGCATGCGTGTGCGCCCTTTGCATAAACCAAACGTAATATTCCCTAGAACCGTTAAATTTTCAAATAAATTAAAATGCTGGAACACCATACCAACATCAGATGATTGCAGGGGGTTATCATTAAGTAATAATGTCCCCGTGTCGCGATCTTGCAAGCCTGCTATAATTCGCAACAGCGTCGATTTGCCTGTTCCGGATGAACCCAAAAAAACACCAATTGTTCCTGTGGGGATCTCACATGAAATATCATGTAAGATCGTTTTTGATACAAATTTTTTAGAAAGATTTTTTATCTGCAGCATGGTAGGAAAGCTTTGATTCTAAAAGGGTGATAGCATATGATAAACTTATGGTGATCATAAGATATATTACTGCGATAACAACATATACAGAAAGCGCATCATACGTCTGGGCTATGATTACCTTGCCTGCAAAAAAAAGTTCAGCTACGCCGATCATAGACGCTAAGCTGGTGTCTTTTATAAGGGTAATAGCTTCATTACCAAGTGCGGGAAGCACCATACGTACCGCTTGGGGTAATATAATAGTTTTTAAAAGTTCTTTGCGGGGAATTCCCAGCGTTTGTGCCGCTTCAATTTGACCATGTGAAATAGAACGGATACCTGCTTTAATAATTTGGCTGATATACGCGCTACTATTAAGGCCGATAGCACAGAGCGCGCACCAGAATGCTGAAAATTGCAGATAGCTATTAAGAATATAATACATGAAAACAATCTGTATAAGCATGGGTGTGCCGCGCAAAATTGTCGTGTATATTTTTATTAATCCGCGCGCCAAGCCTGATGAGGATGTTTCAAGTATTGCAAGAAATGTTCCAAAGGCTGATCCGATAATGAGTGCACCCGCAGCAAGCAGTAATGAAGTACCTGTTGCATACAGCAGTTCTGGAAGGCGTTGAATAATCAGCGATAGGTTGATCATGTTTTTATAGTTTCCATGTTTCAGATAATAGTGTTAAGGTGCCATCTGCTGACATTTCCTGAAGAATCGTATTAATTTTCTGTGCAAGTTCTGGTTTATTTTTTGAAATCCCCAGAGCCGTTTCTTCTTGCATTTCTGGAATAGGTATTGTCTTAAGTGTAGTGTTCCCGAGTGTTTCTTGTAAAGGCTTTATGGTGCGGGCACCGGTAACAAAGGCTGCAACTTTTCCATGTTTTAAAGCCAAGAGCGCATCGCTTATGCTTGGTAGCCGAATAAGGGAGATTTCAGGCTTTTCTGAAAGACGCATGTCTGCAACATATCCTTGATTGACCGCAACCTGTTTTCCGTATAAATCCTCTAGCGAATGTATAGTTGAATCAGCAAGAGTGACAATAGTAAGGGGATCTTCCTGTAAATACGATTGACTGAAAAGAATACGCGCTGCGCGTTCTGGCGTGGGTGACATACCCGTTGCAATAACGTCAATTGAACCAAATTGCATTTGGGGAAGTAAGGTTTCAAAAGGCATATTTTCAAGGCGATACGGCTGACCTAATCGCTTAAAAATTTCTTTAATAAGGTCTATGTCAAAACCCACAATTGCGCCCGATTGATCAATATAACTAAAAGGTGGGTAATCTGCACTGGTTCCTACCACGATCTCTTGAATTAATGTGTTCGGTTTTTTAAAGTAGCGCACGGTTACTGTCGCTGTCGCAAGCAGTATGATCATGATAATCTTATTGAGGCTTTTCATAGAGCTTCTCCACTATTTAAAGAGTTTCTAAATTTTATGGGTAAAAGTTGCTATAAATCCCAGGTTATATAACGGCATCCGGAAATGTGGATTAAGCTCTGCGGCTTTTTTGAGCAATTCAAAGGCACGCGTAGGATCTTGCGGATGCATCATAAAATGCACACATCCTAAATTATTCAACGTAGTAAAATTATTCGGGTTTATTGCAAATGCTTTTTCTAGCCATGCATGGGCTGTTGCGTAATCATTTTTTTCATAAAAAAGCATCCCAAGATTATTATACGCGTAATCAAAGTTGGGGTCGCATTCAATGGCCTTTTCAAATTTTTCATGTGCCCATTCAAATTTTTGCTGATACATATACACAATACCTAAATTATTATAAAAAGCAGACGCCTGTGGTTCTTGCTCAAGCGCCTTTTTTAAATATTTTTCAGCATCAGTATGCATATTATTGCTTGAAAGAAATGTTCCCAAGTTATAAAGAGCAGCAGAAGCTGGCTTTTCAAAAGCAACCGCTTTTTTTAAGTTGGCAAGACCTTCCTGAATATGGCCCAAAGCGCATTGCATAGAACCTAAATTGCTCAAAAGGTGTGAAGATGCAGATTGCGCATTGACCGCTTTTTGATAATATTCCAATGTTTTTTGAGGATTATTTTGTTCAAAGTAGCCATTTGCAGCAGTTAAAGCATGCATGGCCTGTTCATTTAAGCCTTCTACCGTGGTGTAATAGATATAAGGAGTTTGGAGCGTGCTGGTCATAAGACGAGCTTTGATATCGATGGTTGTTTGTGTCATAGTTTTTTTGAGTAAGAAATAATATTATTTTCTTTTAATCTAAAAAAGTGTCATCTCGGACTGGATCCGGGACCTAAGTCCTTTTAGTGTATCTTAATTTTACTTTTTTATACAGTTGTATCAATACAGTTGATCAAGTCGCGCCTTGGGCATATCCTGGGCAATAGTAGCATAAAATGTTTCATCATAGGAACGAGTTTGTATAACAATCGGCATGGGTATAGCATGTCCAAGGAGTAAAACCTGTTTTTTGCTATCAAGGGTTGCCAATACTGTTTTTAATTCATGGCTTGCCTGTACGCCGGTAAGAACTGCGTGAATATCATTTTCATCACTTAATTGTGCAACAATTTTGGTGCCAAGTTGGGAGATAATTTCTTGGTCAATACCTGAAGGGCGCTGGTCAATGACCAAGAGTGAAACGTAATATTTACGCATTTCTCTGGCAATAGTACCAAATATGGTTTGACGTGCTGTCTGAGGATTTAAAAATTTATGTGCCTCTTCTATAGTAATAAGCAGTTTACGCGGCTCATCTTCTTTTTTATGGGATCCTAAAAATTTCTCTGTTTTTTCTACATATAACGCGTGTATGCGTCGAGTAATAATATTAGCAAGAAGAAGATAGCAAAAGGTTGAAGTGAAATTACCAAATTCTATAATAACCGACACACCGCTTTGCAGATATTCAAGAAGTTGATCAATCACCGTGTCACGCGTTAAGTCTGGATTAAAAAAAGGTAATCGCTGCACCTGCTTTAATTTTCGATACAGTGCACTTAATGATTCAAGGTTGCAGCCAACATCAGTCGCCATCTGCTTTAAATCACTTGAGGACAAGAGCATTGAAAGCCAATTATGTTTGTATTTTGCTTCAAGTAAATAGGCAGATTCACAGGCTGTTGGGTGTAGATTAAGTTCTTGTTGCAGTGATAAGATATCTTCTACTTGAATTGCCTGGTAACTTAATTGTATAACAACATCTGGTGTTGCCCCCCGACGCTTGGTAGAAGCTGGATCTAATGAAAATAGAGCGATTTTATGGGGGAACAATGTTTTAAGTCCTTTTACAAAAGAGCCTTCAGAACCCTCTTTGCGCGCCTGCAGGCCATATTCACTATGCATATCAAAAATTAACGTAACAGCAGAGGTATTTTTAATAACGCCAGCAAGCACTAATCGCGTTAAAAAAGTTTTGCCGGTTCCTGTTTTACCAAAAATACCGTTGCTGCGCTCTAAGAGCTTAGGGATATTCAGGCATACAGAAACATCCATTTCCAAAGGTCTACCTATAGAAAAATAGGTAAGAGGGTCCTGTTGTTCGCTGCCAAATATCGCGGTTATTTCCTGCGGGGTTACTGCCAGCACCGGTGAAAAATGCCCCGGTATACTGGTAACAGGCGATCGCTCTAAGGTATTATTAAGGGCAACCATAGGGCGCAGAATAGCTGTTGCATGCAGATATTGTTTTTTTACTTGCTGATATAAAAAATCTTTAGTTTCTAAAGAGGCCTGCCCTACAAAGCTTGCCGAGGCGGAAGCCCCGGATAAGCGTAGTAGGGGGTATTGTATTAATTCTGGAGGAAGCTGCTGTAACGCGATATTGGTGATCATTGAAAAAAAACGATATTCACTGCCGCAGATACTGACAAAAGTACCGGCTTTAAGATGATCTAGATCTATTGAAGCGTTAATACGCATAACAAAGCCATCAGAAAGCGAACCTGAAATAACAGTACCTAATAGTTTTTCTGAAAAATTATGCATTATAAAATTATTCGTTGGTGATTACTGTTGCGCCAGTGCGGGTGATTTTTAAAATACCGCCATGGACTAGTGTTTGTTTTTCTTTGGAATCGGGCGCATGAGTACGGCTGAAAATAATAGGTTGTTGCGGCTTGAGGAATAATAAGAGTGGAGCATGCCCATCAAGAATAACAAAATTTCCTGCAGATGTTTCAACCTCTAAATAATTGATATCATATTTCTGCGTTTGCGTTGAAGAGAAGATGGTTAATTTCATGGTTAATTCTTTTTAAGTTCTTCAGCCTTTCTATATACTTCTTCCAAGTTACCAACCATATGGAACGCCGCTTCAGGTAAGGTATCGCATTCACCTGAAATGATTCGTTGACAGCCAGTAACCGTATCATGCAAGGTAACAAATCTTCCTGGTATGCCGCTTGCAAATTCTGCGCTAAAGAGTGGTTGCGTTAAAAATCGCTGAAGACGGCGAGCGCGTTTAACCAGAAGTTTGTCATCATCAGAAAGTTCATCGAGTCCTAAAATGGCAATAATATCCTGTAACTCTTTATAGCGTTGCAACATAGTCTGTACTGAGCGCGCTACTTTATAATGACGTTCACCCACAATAGCGACAGACATCCCTTTAGAGTTAGATTCAAGAGGGTCAATAGCAGGGTAAAGCCCCACTTCCACCATTTTGCGCGAAAGAACGGTGTTTGCATCAAGATGCATAAAGGTAGTTGCTGGTGCAGGGTCAGTGATATCATCTGCAGGAACATACACTGCCTGAATAGAGGTAATAGCGCCATTAACCGTATTAGTAATACGTTCCTGAAATGCCCCCATCTCAGAGGCAAGTGTTGGTTGATATCCCACTGCTGATGGCATACGTCCCAAAAGCGCTGAAACTTCTGAACCTGCCTGAACAAATCTAAAAATATTATCGACAAATAATAAAACATCTTTGTGTTCTTTATCGCGGAAGTATTCAGCCATGGTTAACCCGGTAAGCGCTACACGTAAACGTGCGCCCGGCATTTCACCCATTTGACCAAATACCAATACGGCTTTATCAAGAACATTAAATTTTTTCATATCAAGCCACAGCTCATTACCTTCACGCGTACGTTCACCTACCCCCGTAAAGACAGAAACACCCTGGTGCTCAAGCGCAATATTACGGATAAGTTCTGTAACCAAAATAGTTTTTCCCACACCGGCGCCGCCAAAAAGGCCAATTTTTGAACCTTTTAAGTAGGGGCACATAAGATCAATAACTTTAATGCCGGTTTCTAAGATGGTATTTTCAATTTTTTGATCAATAAATGGTGGGGGATCTTTATGAATAACATCGAAAGGCGTTTTTTCTAGGGGGCCCTTGTCATCGATGGGCCTTCCTAAGACATCAAAAACACGACCCAGCGTTTTAGGTCCCACAGGGATTTTAATAGGGTGGCCAGTATCGGATACAGAAAGCCCACGCGCAATACCAAAGACATTTTCTAAAGCGATACATCTGACAACTCCTTCACCCAATTGTTGCTCAACCTCCAGATGCGCTGTTCGTTCAGGAGATGTTTCAGTAGCAGGCCAGGTAATACAAAGTTCATTATAGACATCAGGAGTATGTAATGGAGGAAATTCAACATCAATGATAGTGCCGCTGGCACGGATAACGGTACCTTTTATAGGGGTAGTTTTCTCTTGCATACTTACTTTTCCTGTGATCTGATTCTATGAATTTTAAGCTCTTAGGTGAAAATAGTATATCATGTTATTTTTCAGATGCACAAATAAAAAATAATTGGTAAGTGCCATGCGGATCCCGGCAGGTGGTGCCGGGATGATCAACAAAATCACATTAAATTACTACCTTTTTAAGCTCTTGCGGCATTAAAACATGGCTTAAAACTTCATTAGCGTGGTTAACCCAAATTAGTTCAATATCTTTGGTAATTTCTTCAAGGCCGGCAATATCGCTCTTATTTTTATGCGGTAAAATAATATGAGAAATATGATTTCTTTTTGCCGCTAATATTTTTTCTTTAATACCACCAATGCGCATTACATCGCCACGCAGATTGAGTTCCCCGGTCATTGCATATTCAGCATTAATAGGGCGCTGAGTAAGCGCAGAAAGTATTGAGGTAAGCATGGTAATACCCGCAGACGGCCCATCTTTTGGAATTGCGCCAGCAGGCACATGAATGTGTATATCATAGTCTGTGAACATTTTTGGATCAATATTAAATTCTTGAGCATGTGCACAGGCATAACTTAAAGCTGCTTGGGCAGATTCTTTCATAACATCACCAAGTTGGCCGGTAAGGAGCAATTTCCCTTTGCCCGGCATGATAATAGCTTCAATTTTCAATATTTCACCACCGACTGATGTCCAGGCAAGACCATTTGTGATACCCACCAGAGCGCGGTTGTCATACTCATCGTCAACAAATTTGCGCGGCCCGAGATATTTTTCCACAGTATCTTGAGTGATAATTTCAGTGCAGTTTTTTTCTACAAGCATACGTGCTGTTTTAGAGCATATTTTTTTAAGAAGTCTATCAAGTTCACGTACCCCTGCTTCGCGTGTATAACTATTAATAATGTCCATTAGCGAATCATCACTGAGGTTTAATGAGTCAGGCTCAAGCCCGCTTTCATTAGTTGCGCGTGCTATTAAATGTTTTTTTGCAATTTCTCTTTTTTCTTCACTGGTGTAGCCGCTTAAATAAATAATTTCCATGCGGTCACGTAATGGCTCAGAGAGGTTTTCTAAATTATTTGCAGTGGCAATAAAAAGAACCTGTGAAAAATCAAACGGAAGTCCCAAATAATTGTCATAAAAAGTTTTATTTTGTTGTGGATCAAGAATTTCAAGCATTGCTGCAGAAGGATCTCCTCTGAAATCTGAACCAATTTTATCAAGCTCATCGATAATAATAACAGGGTTAGAAGAGCCCGCTTTACGCATACCTTGAATAAATCTTCCTGGCATTGCGCCTACATAGGTTCTTCTGTGGCCACGTATTTCTGCTTCATCTTTTACGCCCCCCAATGATACTCTATAGTATTCTCTTCCTAAAGCGCGTGCGATAGATTTACCTAAAGAGGTTTTACCTGTTCCAGGAGGCCCAGCAAAGCATAAAATTGGCGCAAATCCGTCTTTTTTCAATTTTTTTATTGAGATGAAATCTAAAATTCTGTCTTTAATTTCTTTCAAGCCATAATGATCTTCATCTAAAACTTTTTGGGCATGCTCAAGATCAAGCTTATCTTCTGTGTGTATTCCCCACGGAAGCGAAAGTGCAAGGTCAAGATAATTTCTTAATACGGCAGCTTCCATAGAATCTGGTGATGTTTTTTCTAACCGGTTAATTTGACGCGATATTTCAGTTCTGGCTTCTTCGGGCAATGGTAACGTTTCTAATTTTGCGCGAATTTTATCTACTTCCTGAGTTTCTTCATCGCCTAACTCTTTTTTAATTGCTTTTAATTGTTCACGTAAGTAAAATTCTTTTTGGGATTTGTTCATTGAATCGCGGGTACTATTTTTTATGCGTTCTTGAGCCTGAGATACTTCAACTTCCTGAGACATAAGAAGATATAATCCTTCAAGAAATTCTTCAAAAGTTTCAGATTCAAGAAGCTTTTGTGCTGATTCAACATTTAATGTTAAGTGAGACAATATAAATTCTGCTATTTTTTCAGCATCATGCATTTTGGAAATAATAAGGTGAAAATCAGGGCTCAATGATTGGCCTGCAAGCGACATAGTCTCTGATATTGCTTTAATATTTTTAATTAAAGCGTTAATTTCTGGTGTGTCCACCGTTTCTTGAGACGCTATGCGATGCACGGTTGCATTAAGAAGTTCTTGGTCGGCAGTTATTTCACTGACAAAGCCTTTTTCTAATCCTTGAACTAAAATTTTAATGCCGCCTTCTGGTATTTTAATAAGGCGCATAATAGAGCCGATGGTACCGATTTCGTATAGGTCCTTAGTGCCAATTGCACCTTGGTGGCTATGCGATTGTTTGCGTGAGGCTATAAGAAAAACTTTTTTAGTGTCAGAATCAATAGAATTTTGAATTCCTTTAATAATTCGCTCATCAAGTACCAATAACGGCACAATCATCCGAGGAAAAACAACTATATCCATAGTTGGAATCACTGGCAGTATCTCTGGTGCATGTTCAGTATTAGATGGTTTGATATTTTTTTTCATTACGGCTCCCCCCTTTTTCTAAGTGTCCCTTATCCTTAGTCTACGGCCTTGTAATTTTTAAATACAAGACTTTCACGCGAAACAGCATGACCTAAGCGCAGGAAATGGCTACCCCTTTGAATTTGTTGACAATTTGAAATTATCTAATTATGTTGAAAGGTAGCAAAGATAGAGTATTTATGTGCAAAAAATATATTTTTAAAATTTAAAAATGAGGTTTGAGTTATGCATAAAAAAAATTGGCTTTTCATGATGTTCACGCTTCTACCATTCTTCACAAGCTGTTCAGAAACAGGTTCCTCTGAAGAGGAATTGTCAGAGCCAGAGTTTCTCGAGCATGAAGAGCAGCAACAAGCTCGAGAAACAGCCCAGAACTTATTACAACCGTACAACACCACCGTTGATCAAGTAGCGCAGGCAAAAAGATTAAGTGAGCAGACGGTGATCAATGCATTGATGTGGATAAGTGAACATCCTGCCACGCCCATGCCTTCTACGCCGTTAGATTTCACAGCCGACGATATCAACCAAGCTGCACAACAGTTTATTTCTGCGCGTACCGATCGAAGAGAATATATGGCCAAGTACAGAGCTGCAAATAAAGAGAAATTTGAACAATTAAAAAAGCAAGAAATTATGAAAAAAGAGGGCGTATCGCAAGAAGATATTGATGATGCTTTTAAATATTATAGTTGGAGTCCCTATGGCCAATTACCAGACAACAAGAAGCGTATTGAAGAACTTGCCGCAGCCTACAGAAAGGGATTAGATTGGCACAAAGGGTACAGAGCTGCAAATAAAGAGAAATTTGAACAATTAAATAAGCAAGAAATTATGCAAAGAGAGGGCGTATCGCAAGAAGATATTGATGATGCTTTTAAGTATTATAGTTGGAGTCCCTATGGCCAATTACCAGACAACAAGAAGCGTATTGAAGAACTTGCCGCAGCCTACAGAAAGGGATTAGATTCGCACAAAGGGTATAGATCTGCAGGAAAAGAGAA
>JAKAUO010000041.1 GCA_021827715.1 bacterium
ATTCGATGGATGCTGAAACAAGTTCAGCATGACACATGAAGAACATCAAACTTCTTATTGAAAAAACAATATTTTTAAAGTCTTTTTATATATCGAACTCACGTTACTTTAAGTATAGGGAATTGCTTAGTTAAAAATAAATCTTTAGCGCAAAAATTTTTTAAAAAATGCGGTAATTGAGCCTTGGGCGCCGTTAGTCTTTGTGCCAATAAGCTCTGAGTACTCTTCAAGCTTTTCCTGCACATCAGTAGGCAATTTTTTAGGAATATCACATTGTGTGGTGATCACCAAGTTTCCACGGCCCTTACCACGAACTTTAGAAAACCCTTTTCCTGCGATAACAATGCGTTCACCCACCGGACATCCTCGAGGAACCTTAATAGTTTCTTTAAGGCCATCTAACATTTCAATGTCCATTTGACAGCCAAAAACTAATTGTGGATAGGTAAGCGTGATCGCTGATTCCAGGTCATCATCAACGCGTTTAAATTGTTTATGCGGGGTAACTGAAATTTTTAAAAAGAGATCTCCGTATTCACCGCCAAATATCCCTGCGTCCCCTTTTCCGGCCAGGCGCAGTTCTGCGCCGTCATAAATGCCAGCAGGTATATTAACACTTATCGTATCATATTTTTGTATGCGGGACTGTCCTTTACATGTTTTGCACGGTGAAGGTATGGTGTACCCTAATCCGTGGCAATGGGAGCACTGTTGTGAATAGGCAAACATTCCCTGTCTGAAAGTTGTTTGTCCCGTACCGTCACATTCTTTACAGACGTGCACCGATGTGCCCTTTTCAGTGCCTTTACCTTCACAAGTTGAGCATGCCACAAAGTGGTAATAGGTTATCTCTTTGGTAACCCCTTTAAATGATTCTTCAAAAGAAAGGGTTACTTCTTTAGCTAGATCATGGCCCCGTTTAGGCGTTGGCCCAGACTTTTTACGTTTTTTCTGCTGTCCGCCACCAAAAATATCTCCAAACATATCGAAAATATTTTCCATGTTAATATCAGCTCCTTGCCCAAAGCCACCGAACCCGCCAAAGCCTTGACCATTGCCCATATCGGCGCCTGCATGGCCAAATTGGTCATACTGCTTACGCTTGGTAGTGTCTGAAAGTACTTCATAGGCTTGAGAAACTGCTTTAAAGTTCTCTTCAGCCTCTTTGTTATTCGGGTTTCTGTCTGGGTGGTATTTGAGCGCTAATTTGCGATAGGCTGCTTTAATTTCTTCTGCAGAAGCAGTGCGTTGGATACCGAGTATTTCGTAAAAATCTTTTTGAGCCATAGTTTATTTTTATTTTTATTTTAAAGAATGTTTTACTGTTTATACTCTTATAATACCGCTTTTTGCAACTTTGAGCAATCGCATGCTGAATGCTTAATATCACCTGGACGATCGGCAAGATGGTTAATAGGTTGCTGGTATAACGGGTATTCTTTTAAAAGTTCATCCAATTTACTCAGTAAGGTTACACTGGTTCCTGTCCCGACATTAAAAGGCTGGCCATTTGCCAGACTGCTATCAAACAATCCAGCTTGAAGCACAGCTTGCACAACCATTTTTACTGGTACAAAATCCCTGGTTTGCAGCCCATCGCCAAATAGGGAAAGTGGTTGGTTATGTTTAAGCTTTTCATTAAAAACAGCAAGCACGCCACCATCACCCCCCTTAGGGTTTTGGCGCGGGCCATAGACATTAAAAAAGCGCAGAGATACGGTTTTAAGGCCATACGTTTTTGCATATAATTGGCATAACTGTTCACCCATTAATTTGGAATAACCATAGGTAGAAACTGGGGCTGGCGCCATATCTTCTGAACACATTCCTTCCCGGTTACCATAGACTGCAGCAGTTGAAGCAAAGACCACGTTTTTAACTTTATGTAACCGTGCAGCCTCAAGTATATTACTAGTGCCTTGAACATTAGTGGTCAATGCAGGGTAGGGGTTGTAGTGGCTTTCTGCAACGGAAATTTCTGCCGCTAAATGAAACACGAAATCAACATCTTTTGTCGCACGCATGCAGTCATCAAAGTTGGTTATAGAGCCCTGAATAAATTCTACCTGATTCTTAATAGCTTGAATATTTTCCAAAGAGCCGCTGCTGAGGTTATCCAAGATCCGCACTTTTGCGCCGAGCAAGACAAGTTCATCACACAGATGCGAACCAATAAACCCAGCTCCCCCAGTAACTAAAATAATGCAATTTTTATAAAATTCTTGTAAAAGCATAGCCTCTTTCTTTTTATGGGAGTATTATTTTTTCAGCCATTGATTTACCTTCTAAAAGGCCTTCTTGCATGCTGGAATATTTCCACCCACCATACCGGCCAATAGAATGGATATCTTTATCGAGCAGAGCAGTAAGAATTTTTGGCAAGTTGGTATCGCGCCAGCGGTCAAATATAACATACGCGTGCGGAATGGTAATAATTTTTTCTGTTGCTAGTTCATGATCTTCAATTTTTAATAGCTTCTTTGTTTGTTCTAGCGCAGTAGCAAGCATCTGTTGCACTTCATGCGGGGGCTTTTGTAGATGGGAAAACTCACCATACAATGATGAATGGCCCTGGGGTGCCATAGAGTGCGCAAAGTTGTGAGAAAAACCTATGCGATAAAATGGGTATTGTTTTTCTGGGTAATAGATCCAATGTTTATCAGAAAAATTTTCTCGTTTAATGCCCAGATTAAAATTAACAACACTATTACAGAGTAGTTTTTTTGAAGCGTGCGCAAAGTTTTGCGTGGTTGATTGAGTAAGTGATAAAAAAATATTTAAAGGCATCGTATTAATAAGGGTATTATACTTTTCAGTTGACCCATCAGAAAAAACTACCTGTTTCTGTGCAAGGTTAATATGGGTAACCTCACGCTGGGTATAGACTGGCTGCTTAAGCTGCCCATGTAATTTTTTTATCCAGAAATAGATACCCTCTTGTTTAGGGTAAAAAAATTGAGCGTTATAGCCGATCTGTTGTTCTTGAGGTGGCTGTAATGCACCCTGAATCATTTCAGTTAAACTGGTTTTGGGAACAAATCTTCCGGTCCATGATGCTGAAAGTTTCTCTACCGGATAAGAAAATATTTTTTCTTGGTAAGGATAAAAAAAGTATTCCGCTATCCCCTTACCAAAATTAGTTAATACCCATTTTTTAAAATCCAGGGGCGGTTTTTTTGTTGTGGGGCGCGTAATAAAACCTTCAATACAGGAAGCTATGGTTTCTGACGGCAAGCCATGCAGATTTACTTGAAAGGGGTAGTGGGTATAGGTATTTTGACTATATATAAATGATTTACGGTGAATGGTATTAAAATGTTCAAAGCCTACAACATTGGCAATGAATTCTTTAAAATAGGCGTCGTTAATATGCAATAAATGGCCCGTATAATCAAACGTAAAGCCATCTTGATGTACCGAACGGCATAAGCCACCGACTTCGGTTTCTTTTTCAAAAAGTTTATAATCAGTAAATCCTAATTTTTCTAAATGGTAGGCTGTGGAAAGCCCGGTGAGCCCTGCTCCGATAATTACAACATCTGCCATACATGCTCCTTCATGTTTATGCACAGCAAGTTATAAAATGAAATAGCATAAATGTCGAGTGCGAAGATATTTTTACTTAGACATCTAATATATTTTATTGCAATTAGGCAATAATAGAATAAATAGTTTGTGGCCATAATGAATTTTGCGCAAAGCGCACCGCTGATATTTCGCGGTCAAGTGCCATAACAGATTCTAAATCATTCTGCTGTGCTAACCGAATATCTACAGCAGTATAAAGTGGCGCAATCAAAAATAAGGGGATAATAAAAATTCGTATCATATCCCCACGATAACATACTCAGAAAGTTACTTTCTAGGAATTTTTAAATTGTGTCCAATGGAATTTTACGCGCAACTGGACCGACGTTAAAATATCATAGGGGCTATTACTGGTGTGTCGCGCTACTTCTTCTAAGGGTAGCCCCGTGCCCCATAAAACTACTTCATCATGTACTTGTGCAAGGGGATAGGTGCGCAAATCAATAGTTATCATATCCATAGATACACGGCCTATTAATTGGCAACGTACTCCATTAACTAAAATGGGCGTGCCATCTTGTGCAGAGCGTGGATACCCATCACCATAACCCACGGCGATAACACCCACTGGCATATCTTCAGGACATACAAAGCGGGCGCCGTATCCTAAGGTGGTATTTTTTTTGCACCAGCGGATGGCAATAAGGCGCGTCTGTAACGTCATTACCGGTTTGAGTCCAAGGTCAGCAGCAGTGCCAGTTGCGCACGGGTTAACGCCGTAAAGTGCCAATCCCGGGCGAATAGTGTCATACTGGTGTTCAGGAAAAGAAAAGAGCGCGGCAGAATTACAGATACTTTTTTGACCGGGTAAATGCTCAGTACAATCTTTAAAAGTTTTAAATTGTTCTTGATTAAGCGGATGTTCTTTTTCATCTGCACATGCAAGATGTGACATAAGGCCCACAGAAGCAATCGATTCTTTTTTTGCAATCAGGCGCTTATAGCCCTGTGACACTTCATCACCTTGCAATCCCAAGCGCCCCATACCGGTATCAATTTTAAGCCATGCCACTAAGGGCAACGGCAAGGATGAACATGATTCAAGCCAGGTAATCTGATGCATACTATGAAACACTACATGGAATTGTTGGCAAGAAGCGATAAGCAATTCATTCGGTTCAAAGACACCTTCCATAAGCGTGATGGGTATTTTAACCCCGGCTTTGCGTAACTCAAGCGCTTCATCAACTGAAGCAACGCCAACACTTGCTACATGCTTTTCAAGCCGCAGAGAAACTGACCGCAGCCCGTGACCATAGGCATTTGCTTTCACCATAGCAATAACGTTTGCTTGTGGTGCCTGTTGTTTGATAACAGCAAGATTATGTAATAAATTTTCCGTTGATAAAATAGCAAGTACCGCGCGGCTCATACAATACCATTACAGAATAGAGAGTATAAATAGCTTTATGTAAAGTTTAAAGAATATTACACAATATGTATACCGGAGGCATCTTTATAATCAAAAATAATCTGTCCACTTCCGGCATGAATGGTCACTTTTCCGGGGAAGGTGATTGTATGAAATTCTTGACCATTTTTTGAGGGTGGCAGGGCTATCTTTTTGATACTTTGTATAATTTTTACTAAATGTTCATCAAGACTTATGGTGCCCGTTGACCGCAGCACTTCAACGGCAACAATTTCACCCTGCTGATTAATCACTAAAGAAAGATGAATTTCACTTGAAATAGCAACGGGTGAAACATACTTTTCTTTATACAAAGAAAAAGCCATCTGCATGGCAGAAAACACTTTGTGCCGAAGCCGGCCTTCAGTAATTTCTCGCATTTGCGCTGCAATGCCTTGTTTTATTGCTTCTTGCTTAGTATACACCGCATGTGCCTGGCGTTTACGCGCCTGTTCTTGCGAAATGGCATCCATCAAACTTCCGGCAGTTAATTTTTTAGGTTCCTCCCGTGTTACGGCAGCTGCGGGTTTTGCCCAGGCAGCGCGCCGTTCTTGCGCTGAGCGGCCCTTGCGTAACGGGCTTACCTCTACAGGCTGTTCTTGAGGAATTATTATTTCTGGGGTAGTAACAGGTGCTGCTTCTAATGCGGTAGCGGTGACCGGTTGTTGTCTTTCAGGCTCCTGATAGCTGGTCGATGGGGTGGTGGGTTGCGGAGTAGTTTCTGGTGCTTTGTACCACACTACCTTTTTTTCAGAGCTTCCCGGGATATAGCCTTCGTGACTCGTTTTGAGGATATATAAAAAATAAAAGATAGCCACAAGATGAATAATCAGCGCTATTGCAGAGCTGATATATCCACTATGAACTTCTACTACCTTAAACATTATGGGTGCATCCTGATTCTTATGGCTGTACTTTTTGAAAGTATAACGTAATTGATAATTGCTGCATAAGAAATAGATAGAAAAGAGATAGAACTATGGTAAACTTGCGTTGTTCTTTTTCTAGGTTTTTTTAAAAAATAAGAGTATGGTTAAGAAATTATTTTTATCTATAGCATTAATGACATCTAGCTCGTGGATAATTCCCACTGTCTTTGAGATTGACTGGGTTGCTTATGCAACATTAAAAGATTCCCAGTTAGAAGGTGGCGCATCTCTTAAAGGCAAAGTATTACTATACAAGGGAGATAAACTCATAAAATATAAAGATGGTTTTGTTTTTTCAATCGCTTATATAGAAGATGGTTTCATTGAAGGGAAAGTGATCCCTGTTTGTAATCCAACTCAACGGAGTTTATTAGATAGGCTAAAAGAATATCTTTGGGGAGGAAATTCTCAGGAAGAACCACTCAGGGTGAGTTTAGTAAGCGGATCTTTCGCTCAAAGAAATAATCGAGGTTTTGAACGGTTAGAAATAATTAATGTACACGAATAATCTGTTATTTCAATAGAAAGTTGCATATCCTTCATGTGTCATGCTGAACTGGTTTCAGCATCAATCGAATGAGTAAGAAATCGATCAAAGAACTCACGTTACGTTAAAATCAAGTTATTAATATGTCCGATGCGGGCAGCATAAAGGGCCAGGTTTCGGCCGGCCCTTTAATCCCACCGATCACGAGCGTGAAGCTGGAAAACCTACTGCTCTCGACATGCCCTACGTCGCCCAAGCTGTGTAGGGCGAGATCTCGGCAGGAGTTTTTCCTCGACTTTTTATCTTTTAATTTTTTTAGCACCAAAGTGTAGCAAGATCAAAACGCACTGTTTTAGGATGGCACGGTGATCGTCAAAAAATCGCTTTAATTATAAAGCTTTTCGTCGAACTCACGTTAACTTAAAGATGTGCACGAGCTTGATTTTGAAATTGAAGTGCTCGTGAATGCCCGACCAGTCTGACGTTTATGATGAAGATGGTAAGCTTCAGTTATAAGATTTTATTGGGAAATGGGTCATACAGTGCGGGTTTTCCATTTAAGGAATAGTTTCCATTTTTGATTTTATTAAACAGATATTCTCGCCATTCCTTATCATCAATACGGTCAAAATCCTTATATAATTTCCATAAAGTATCAGGTAGTTCTATTTTGTCTTCCGATATGATTATTGATACTAAACATTGAGCATTTTCTATGATGCTAAAGTAATAATCTGTATCTTGAATATTTTCGCAATTTTTAATTTCCAATAATATTTCCTGTATGCATTCTGGCAAAAGCATAATCATATTCTCTTTCTTTTGAGGTATAGCTTCAGCTTTTATCTCTTTAATTAATTTTATTATTTTTTCCAAAATAAAACCTAACTTTTTTTTAATTGTTGTACGTGCCAGATTTCTTTAGTGGTTGGATTATAAACTAGTTCCCAATCATGAGTTTGG
>JAKAUO010000038.1 GCA_021827715.1 bacterium
GACCATTGAGATTACTCGTACCAGCACCTAGACCAATAATAGTGTTTTGAAGGGTTGGTGCCCACACAAAGCCTTCACCTGTATCACAGCCGCCAAGAGCACTGTAATTAATTAAGCTGTTGCCGGTCAAAGTTATAGTAGTAGCTGCAAAACTGCCCGTTGTATCACGTAATATTAAGGTATGCTGAATATCGCAGGCGGTAGCTGCATGTACCAATGAGTAGGTCTCTGCCAATGCACAAGCGGGGACACCGCAGACAAAGGCAACCGTATTTGCAGATATCGAGCCGATAACATCACCATATAATTGTGCAGACAAGATACCGGTGACTAAAAGATTACGAAGATATTCATCGCGGGCATCAAAGTAGCGAGGATCAACATTAATCATGTGTTGTTCAGCTGGTGCGCCTATGCGTGGTGCCTTACTTGCCATTGCATGGCTCAAGCGCATGATGCACTGGTCAGTTATTTTTTTGATATCAGGGTCTAATTGCGGCTGAACTTCACTATACAGCTCAACAAGCATAGGGATGCTGGCTTGCATATCGCCTAAAGTCGGGTCATTAGTTTTATCATCTAATGATTTATCAACGGTTAATAATAAAAATATATAGTCATAAAGCTCTTTTTCAGAAAATGCTTTAATTTCCTGCAAAGATATAAGGGTTATTAAACACAAAATACCCCTATAGAAAAATGCTTGCTTCATAATACCTCTCCAATTTTTCAGACAATAAATATCTTTTTTAGGATATTGATTTTAATAACACCAGGTCAATAAAATTCTTTATGCCTGCCCAATTGTTATGAAAGGTTCCAGCCATTGCCGTAGCTTCATAGGTATTTGCCAATGCCGGTGAAAAATTTCCTGTTTTTTGTTTTCTTATGTTACTCTACTCTACTAAGTTAACACTGAAAGGACAGGAATATGGTCAATAATCAATTTAATTGCGCTGTTAGAATGAAAATTATTTTTTTCATCAATGTATTGGCAACATTCTTATATATATCAAGCTCACATGCTGTGGTAGATCATAATACTTTATATCAACAATGGAATAATGCATCATTTGAAGATCAAGAGAAAATAATAATAGATTTTTTTAAATACGCCTTTGAACCAGTAGCGCCTAATCGACAAGTAACCCTTGAACGTTTAAAAGTTATCCATGGCATAATCAATAATTCTCAATGTGAAGCTAGCGATGGACCTATGGGAACGGTATTTAAAAAAATGGTAGATGATGAGATTGAGCGTGTCACTAATACACTATATGCGAAGATACCTGAATGGTGCGGTACAGTACCCTCACATTACTTAACGGGTGATAATATTGCATTGCTCTGCACACATAAAACTTTTAGAATAAACTGGCACTCATTATTTTTCAACGACTTTGACCCAAAATCAGTATCATGCCTGACCGATAGCGATAAAATCAAATGTTCCATCCTGTAACTGCTGGTAATAAGCATTTGATATGGAAAGGGCTACACTACTTGTGCTTGGTGCCGTAGTAATAAGAATACTAGTAGCTGATGTATTTGATCCTCCTCCTGCCGTGCCCTCTGTTGTTGCTATCACTACAGGTTTAGAGCTGAAGACCGGTGTAAAATTAACGGTGACAACCCCCGTGCCCCCTGCAGCTGCGGTAAAGCCTGTCCCATAATTTATAGTAGGTGATGAAGTACCGTTTGTAGTAATATTCCCCGTTATGATACGCAAGCCAGATGCTGGATAACTTCCTACAGCATTTAAATAATTACCCGAAAGTTTATTAGGTATGGTGGCAAATTCGAGCCCAGTGGTAAATAAGCCGGTGCCGGTTACGCTTAATGCCGTTGCAGCATTTGAAGCGCCGTTCACCGTAAGCGCTGTACCAGCAGAAGGGGCCGCGATAGTGGTTGCGCCCTGCGGATTAATTGAGAGTGCGTTCTTGCCATTAGTACTTAATGCGAGCGTGTTTGCAGAGCCTGCAGATAAACCGGTATCAGTGGATCCACTAAATTGAATACTTGGCGATGTTACTGAACCAGCAGCAACAAAAAGTATTCCCGTTGTCGTCACATTTGTTGCTGCAAAGCTGCCAGAACCATCACGTTTTACCAACGTGTTTGGTGTATCATTTGGCGTTGCCGCAGCAACCGCATTGTATGCCGTTTCAAAATTTTGCCAATCGACTCCGGTGATTAAACCAACATTATTACCAGTAACATTACCCGCATAGGGTATTGTTAAAAGATTCGTATTATTGCCAGATTGTGTATAGCCAACCACACTACCTGCTGTTGAAGTAGTCAAAAATTGTACTGGCGCTGTATTACCATTCAAGCTTTCAATGCCACCTGTTAGTGTTGTTACCCAACTGAGTTGATTGTTGCCATTATAGAACAATGCCTGATTTGTTTGTGGCACTGTTGTTGGCCAATTAAGTGTGTATGTAACATTTAATGTCTGGGCACCCAGTGAGACAGTTGCTTGCGTTGGACTTTGAAATATTCCATATCCTGTAGTTGCCACATTAACAAACGTTGGTGATGAGGTCGGCGCAATATCTTGCGGAGTTGAAAGTATAATACTACCAGCACCATTGGCAACATTAATTTGATTTGTAGTTCCGGCAATAGTGTTTGCTACAGGTGCAACGCCAGTTGAGCCGATAAGTATCTGCCCATTAGTTAAATTAATAGGATTAAGCGCTCCAGAGCCAGCTGAAGTAAGAATTGCATTTGCGCCCAATGATACTGCTCCAGTGCCCCCATTTCCAATCGGCAATATCCCTGTAACTTGCCCGGCAAGGTTAATATTTTGCGTAATAATATTATTACTTGCATCGAGTTGCAATGGCAATGATGCCGTTAAAAGTGGTAATTTAATATTCAGACCATTCGTAAAAATCATCTGCGTTGCAGCAGTTGACCCTGTCCCTGATATAACATTCAGCTGTCCGGTAAGCGGTGAAGAAAGGCCCACTGTCGGTTGATTAGTAAATGAAATGGATGGTACCGTTGCTGAACCATCAGGGGCTAAGAAGCTGTTGTCTGCAGTAATATTGTAAGCAGCAAAGCTGCCAGTGCCATCACGTACTACAATAGCACCTGGAGTATCTGAAGATGCAATGGTAGCAAGTGAACTATTTAAGATAGTGCCCGGAGTAATATTATTATTCGTAATAAGGCCCGAAGAAATATTTCCATTCCCAGCTGAATCTTCCATAAGAACACCATATGGCACGTTAAATGCAGGTATATTAATCGTACCACTTCCATTTATTTGTAAACGATTAACACCAGCAGTGCTGAAGGTTAAGGTATTTGGGTTTGGTACAGAAAACCCCGTTGTCGGATAATTTTTAAACGTAATACTTGGCATTGCAGCGGTGCCATCTGCCGCCTGGATAGTAACGGTTGAAATAAGCGCTGCCACATCTAACGTGGTAACATTCATGGTATTGGCTTGTACATTGCCGCCTGATATCGTGGTGCCGGCACCATCTGAAAGTGTTTGTGCTTGTACCTGCCCACTTGCCGTTAAGCTTGAAACGCTCGGGTTGCTCACTAGACCAATAGTAATAGTACCTGAACTTGGCGTGCTCACACTGATATTGTTACCCGCTGCAAGTGAATTAAATTGCAGCGTGTTACCCGTTTTTGAGGCATAAACACCAACGCCTGTACCAATATTAGCAGCATTGGTACCTACTGAGGGCGAGCTAAACTCAACAAAGGTAAGTGTATTGGTATCAATAGTGGCGCTTCCTGCAACATTGGTGCATATCCAGCTTGAACCGCCATATACGCTACCTTGCTCGATCAATGTATAGGCACCCACAGCACTTCCACCGCTGGGGAAATCAGTCGGGCGCGACCAGATACCACCATTATTAATCTGCCAAATGCCATTATATACACCATCTGCTTGTGCGGTTAATAGCACAAGGTAATTTGTTGTTGTCGCAATACTATCAATAACGGGAAATCCATATGTTGTAGTAGGTGATACATCTACTACATTGCTGGGTGATTTAACCTGTAACCCAACAGCAACGCTATCTACATAGCTTTTATTAGTACCGTCTGTTGCATTTACTGGGGAATTATTAATGGTAATAGCATCGGTTATGATTCTGTACCCGAATCCTGATGGCAGAGTAAGATTCCCTGAAATAGAAGCACCGCCACCGGTAACGGTAAGTGTGGTACCACTGGCTGCTTGATTGATAACAACATTACCTCCCTGATTAATGGTTAATACCGGACTATTACTCGTGTTTAGTGCCAATAGGCCAGAAGCAGCAGAAAGCCCCGTGCCAGAATATCCGGTAAAATTCAATGATGGTGCCGCAGAACTACCAGCAGGAAGCGTAAGCGCTCCGGTCATGGTGCCTCCAGAAAGAGGTAATTTGCTCGTAAGCTGCGTTTGAATTGAGCTTGTCACGCCACTTACATAGCCCAGCTCAGTTGCAGTAGTAGGACTTGTTTGGATAATATTACTTGCATTTGCATAAAGCGCATTACCCGCTGAACCTGCATTAAGGCTTGCGATAGCAAAATTACCATCAGTTTGCAAAAGGCTTGTCGATGCGCGATACAAGTTTGTACCAGGCGTATCATCTGACCATTCAAGCACTGCTGTAGGGTTAGTTGGTAGATGTATACCCGTTGCAGTAGGGAAATTAAGTATATTATTAAATCCGTCAATAAGATAACTTGTGTAAGTGCTTACCAATGCTTTGCCATCAGTAGTATCACTATTAGTAAACATGGTGCTTAACTGTGCCTGACTGGCCTGCTTAGTAAGCTGCCAACCACGAATATTACTCAGACCTGCGCTAGAAGGCCCAGGTATAGTACTTACTATATTTCCCGAGTAAAGTTGCACGCTGGCAGGTTGTGTGTTTTCTCCGGTCACTGCAGAAAGTTGCGCACCCATACTACTGCTTTCTACACCCAATACCGTTATATCAGCACTTTGATTAAGATACACTAGCCCTGCTGAGCCATTATAATCAGACTGATACGTTAATGCCGGTAATGTTGATTCAGCAGTGTCAATCACAATAATATCCTGGGTGATATTTGCATGCTGTCCAACAAGGGTGGCATTATTATTTGCGGCATCTGAGTAATTAAATGAAATAATACCAGGATTATTTATAATTATTTTTGAACTATTGGCCAATCCACCGATAAATGCAAGGTCAGCTTGCCCATTTACAACAATATCATTAAGTGCAGAATTTTGGATGGTAACACCAGTGGCAACGCATTGCACAGGGTTTGTGTCTCCATTGGTTCCAATGAGCAACCCATCAACAAGGTAGTTTAAACTTGAAGAGGAGAAGTTTATAATTGCACCATTACCTGATTGCAATGCTGTCCCAGTTGGAATACTGCTTAATGATATACCATTTATATTACATGCTGTTGCTTGCAATTCTGCAAAGTCTTGAGCCTCGATATTAATACCGCTATTTAAAATAAAGGTGGTACCATTCAACGCGGTGCGCGATGTCGAAGTGCATAAAATACCATTGTGATTACTGGTAAAAGAACCACCGATAATTTGAACGTTTGCATAATCTTCTATTTGAGCACCTAAATCACAATAGAGAAGTCCTGTAGATTCAGCTATGAGTAATGATTCAGGGCCACTGACAAGTAAACCAGTATTTGCCGGCGTCGGAATAGCGCCTTGCAAACTGGTTCCAGATATAATGTGATTATAAAAAGCGCAATGGGCATTAAAAATATTAACTCCAAGAGCACAATTTTCTGTTACACAGCCATTTAAAAAGTAGTCGGAATTCCGACCACCTGTCATATAAAATCCTGTGTTACAGCGAACAATTCCAACATTATTTAAGGTTGTAGTGTTGCTTGCAGGTCCATAGGGTGGCACGGCAGGAACATTTGATGCATCAATGGCTATTCCGCACCATAGGTTAATACTATCTACAGGAGAAGTAATAGCAAAATCTTTCAGACCCGCGGTATTAGTCACATAAAGAAATGTTTGTGTGAGGGTAAACTCGGTTAAAATAGTAGTAGTGAAAATAGTGGTTAAATATGAATCTCCTACTATCGCAATAGGCTCACCAGTAATAGTAATAGGCCCAGAGGAAAGATCTTCTTCATAGATGCCAGCTCCAACATTAATAACAACAGGCACATCGCCCGCAGGAGTGGTGTAGTAATTTGCATACTGAACGGCCAAGCGCAATGATGCAAAGGGGTTATTAAATGAACCATCGCCTGTCTCATCGCTGCCATTAATTGCTACATAAAGATTAAGCTCATTGCCGATATCTGACCAAGCTGTCTGGTTGACGGGAACGCCAGAAGCACGTAATAATTTCCCCGGAGTGGGCGCAGTAGCAGGAAGAGAAAAAGTATAGTTTGTCGGCACAGTGCTCGGCGCGCTTAACCCTATATAATTTCCGATACCTGAGTCATAAAGATTAAGTTGGTCCGCACTAACCGTACTCGCATCAAAGCTGCCTGTTGAATCACGCAATACTAACGTTAATGGTTTATCAGCAGATGTTGCTGTGTATAAAAGATTGTACAGCGCAGTATCAGTCAACGTGTTAATCCATGAAAGCTGTCCACTATTATTAGTCAAGGTCATCGCTTGCCCTGATTGTCCTTGAGTAGTAGGTAATAAAATTACTGTAGAGCCTTCTTGGCTGTATAAATGCGCTACAGATACAAAAATGGATGCCCATATTTTAAAATTTTTCATACTCACTGCCCTTAATAAAATGTATATATATCATCATAATTTTTTTTAAATGATCTATTGCAAAAAATAGAATAAACTTTTTATTATTAGCAAGTCTTTTTATAATTCTTCCATAAAAATTATGATACAAAAAAGATATCTCTTTTTTCTTTTTCAATTTTTTGCACTTCAAGCACGCGAAGAAGATGATATTACCAGTAAGCAGGGAAATTTCGCCTTACCTACTTCACAACAGCCGGCGCCACTTTTCTGTTTTGGCCAAACTATTATGGATAAAGGCGATATTCAAGGGTACGCCTATGTAGATTATTTATTAAGCGACAATAGTTCATTTACTGAAGTTGTACCACAAATATATTACGCAGTACGCGATGATCTTTGTATAGGATTTGGGCTTCCTATTGCAGCACAATTTATAATGCAAAAGCACCATTCTTCCGGCTTGCAAGATTGTATTTTACAAGCCGAATATGCATTTTATAATAATGACCACCCGACCTATGGGAATCAATTTACTTTTGTTGGCAATATAACGTTTCCTTCAGGTTCAACCAAAAAAGATCCCGTAACGGGGCTAGGATCACCCAGCTTCTTTCTTGGAATGACAGCAAGCCATATGTCAGAAAAATGGTACCTTTTTGTATCGCCTGGATACATTATCACTACTCCGCATGGTAATAAACATTTGGGAAATCAATGGCTCTATCAATGGGGTATCGGAAGAAATCTCTATTATACATCACAAAAAAGGCTTCTGACGCTAATTCTTGAGTTTTTCGGAACACAGGGAGGATTAGATACGTTACCCCTTAAAGCATCACAACGCTTGGGTGGTACCAATTTATTTATCGGACCGTCGGTATGGTTTGCTACTCCAAAATATATTGTGAATGCTGGGATCGCTTTTCCGGCCATGCAAAAAGTATCACGCATAAACACAAAACATAAATTTATTTTTGCTGCTGAAATCGGCTACAAATTTAATTAATTATCTGACTTAATTACAAGAGAATGCCAAGAACTAGAATTGGCTACAAATTTCGTCTAAACTGTTTCATAATAAGCGCTGCAATGCCCACAACGCTATTAGCTGAGGAAATTAATATGACAAAAAAACTTATTGCCTTAATTTTTATCGTATTTGGATTACAAAGTGCACCAGATTATATCGCAGACTATCTGCCAGAAACATCAGTTTTAAAACAACGTCATCTTACAGAACCTTCCAGCTCGTGGCTCGGATTATTATTTAACAGTTCAATGAGAAACAGATGCGATGATATTAATTATTTTTTGCATGCTATAGCAGAAGGCGGCGATATACATACACGCCAGAGAGATAAACTCGGCGCTCTATTCTGTTTACCATGTCCCTCTAAAGAAGATGATTACGCGGCAACTATTTATACCCTCTATCTTTGTACAAGAGTCGTTTTATTAGATCAACCAGAACATATCCGAGAAACTGCCTTTCGCGATGTATACCGCCTTGCACAACAACTTAAACAGTATCAGATTACTCGGGCCAATAGTGACGCATAGTAACATTAAAATCTCCCTCAGGCGCGGTAATAGCGATCATGAGTATCAGGCTCGCGTATCATTTTCAAGTGTTTGCTCTTTTTGTATAAACCATGCCGCAATACAGCCTACTAATGTAACACAAGCTAAAACTAATTTTTTTGATTATTCCTCTTTTTCTAAAAAAGCAAGAATAGCTCTTCTTTTCTTATTTAATATATAATCATCGGTGCGTTTTATCATTTTTCTTGCAAGCTCTATCGCAGTCATGCCGATCATATCTTTTTCTTTAACTTGTTGGATTTTAGATTCAAATTCTTCCTCTTTTACGTAAGATTCTATATGAAAAATCATTTCAGGGAAAGCTGCTATTTCTTCAGAGCGAATAGTAGTTGCGTCTTTTATAGGTTTATGTCTATCAGCGCCAGAGGCGCACAATAGCTGCGCACATTTTAAATTTCCACTATAAACAGCCGCATGTAAAGGGGTTTCATACGTAGTAATTGTTATCTCACGTGATTCGGGTACAATAAGCGTTCTCATATGCTTTATATAATAACTATCTAGATGATGGTTATCTTCATTGAGTCCAATCTTCTTTCTTAAGAGCCAAAGGTGGTCACCAATGGCGAGCGTTCTATAATCAGTCTGTAGACACAAAGAGGCTATTCTGTAAACGATATTCCCCACGTTACAACAATCAGGATCCTGTTCCCGCTGATCCAAAGAATATAAAGGTGAAGCGATCAAACAGAGTAAGAAGATTATTTTTTTCATAAGATTATCTCTTGCATTAAGGCGGATAGTATAAACATAAACGCTCTATTGTATAAAATCCCCGCCTATAAATCAAAAAAATAATACTGTGGCACCTCTTAAACTTTGGCCCAATTTATGATATAGTAGTATATTACGTGCCCCAGCTGGAAGACCAGCTTCGCACCAAAATCTTTGAATATAATAATGTGCCCATAGCTCAGCTGGATAGAGCAACGGATTTCTAATCCGTAGGTCGTAGGTTCGAATCCTACTGGGCACACCAGCCTGCGCCAAGGCTACGGCTGGCATGCCAATTCTTTAAATGACTTCATAAAACATTAACAATTAAGCGTAAGAGCGCGGATTTTCTGAACACACTCTTGCCGCTTCGCTTTCCAAGCTGCATTTACTTCTTTTTTTGATGCGCTGGGAAAGTGTTGCATGTATTCTTGAACAAAGCGAATATATGCCCACTCTTGCTTTGGTAATCTTTTTTGTTTCTTGTTACGCTCGTATTCAGCCCGCCATTCATTAGCAAAATCCGCGTATGTGGGGGGATTTCCCTCAAGCCATCGCTCACGTAACCAATCAATTCCTTGAGCCGTGAAGTGAAAATGATCGCCAATAAGCTCTTTGAAAAAATTACGCGTTGCAAGATCATTTTTATATGAACCTGAACCATAAAGCATAAGGGCTTTTGGATCAAGGACATATTTGGTACCACGCAACGCTTTAGAAACGGCTGGAATTTCGAGTGGTGGTAATTCTTTGCCCGTGGCGATATAGTGAATAATTCTTTGTATCAGTTCGTTTTTGTTAAAAACCTTTAGAAGATAATTTTAGTTCTTCTAATTGTGACTTAAGTTCGTCAACGTGCATGTAGGATAATATCTCTTTTAATTCAATCTGTTTGTTTTCTGAAAGTTGTCTCATTGCTTAATTGATTCCTTTGCCAATCATCCCTTGCACATTTTGAGAGTGTCTTTTTATTTTTTCCCTAATTGAGAGAGGTCAATATTTACAAAATGGCCATCGCGACCCACCATAAATTGATTATAGCCAAGGCTCGTTAATATTTTATGGAATGTTTCAAGGCTATAGTTATCTTTTGCATTCGAACGCATTGCTTGCACTACAGTTGGCGAAACGCCTGCCATTTTTGCTAGCTCTCTTACTGATATTTCATCTTGAGCCATTGCCGCTAAAATCAATTCAGATAAAAGTAAGTCTTTATATTCTTGGTCAAACTTTTTTTTTTCTTTAGGGCTTAATTTTTCAACAAATTGATCAAATGTAGATTTTTGCTTTTTTCTATTCATAATAAGATCCCTTTTTACATCTTTGTGTGTAATCATCCTTGATTTTTAACGCCAAGTCCTTTTCCTTTGGTGGCATTTTATCTGATTTTTTATGATAGGCATTTGTGATAATAATTTTTGCTCCTTTATAGAAAAAACATAGAAATCGGTCAGGCGCTGGTTTTATTGCAAAAATTTGATCACCTTCATTGCGAAACTTTTCTTCATTAAATAAGGTTCTTCTGTTTCCTATAAGCCTGAATAAATTGAGGGTTTTCTTTTGTTGTTCTATAGGGAGGTCTTTAAAATATTCCAGAGCTTTGCTTCTTCCTCGTGGATCATAATACCATTCAAGCGTGAACTCTTCACCCTCAAAGGCTATAAAATCTACATTTATCATATACAACTAACCTTTTCATAGTTTTTTATCATTGTACCACAATAATGACACAATGGCAATGGTTTTAAATTTTAGTAGGCATTCAATTCTATTTCAAGCGATCTGAAAACCGTTTGAATAGTCTGCAATCTTAAGGTAAACTCAATTTCATTGTTACGGAACGCGTCAAGTACTCGACACCAGCCTCCGTCCTTGCGGAGCTACGTCTGGACTAGGAAGCCTCATACTGATCCCTGCAGGAATCGCGGGCATTATTTAAGCTATTCAGAACTTTCAATAAAATAAAAACTATTGATCCTTGAACCTAGTTTTTATGGTGGCTGTTTTTTGAAATATATGTGGTTTTTTTTCTTGAGTATATATAAGTTGCTGAAGACCAACTGGATTTTTGGGAATGGTTTGCTGAATCAATTCCATAAGCTTTGATAATGGTACATTTAATTTTTTTAATTCTTCTTGTGCCTTAGATGTTTTCAACCAATCAATAAGCATTTTTTTTATACAATCATGAAGCTCTTTTTGATACTTTTCACGCTGCTTTTCTGGCGTTAAAGTATACCGAAAAATTTTAATGCCACTTGCTGGGTCAAAAAATGCAGGAATCAATAAAATTCGTGCCTGTATATTGTCCATAGCTGCTTGATTACTTGTCTGTATAGGACTGGCAAAATCTATAAATTTACTCCTCTCATAGCGTTCTTTTCTCCCAAGAAGTATTTCATTTTGAGGATCTTTGATTAACTCCAATGCATTTTCTTCTTTATGCGCTTTTTCTGTTGCTATACGATCCTTCAAGTCTAGTAAATAATCCTCTCCAAAAACATTATCAACCAGAAAAGGATTATTTCTGTAAAGAGTTAAAATACTCAACATATCATGATGCCTTTTCTTTAAAGCATCAAATGAATTGGTTAGTTGTACAGAATAAGGTTTACCATAACTGTGGCTAAGATAAGAAAGCGAATCGACTTTTTCTTGTGGCAAGAAAATTTGTAACATTTGCCCCGCTTCTGGCTTTATATAACGTGCATGAATAGATTCAAGTTCCCTTAAATATTTAACGTCAAAGTTCCAGGCTTTAAAAAAATCAGTTAATAAATCGCTGGTATCAGAAAGGCTATATGAACCCATGAAAAAATGAAACGAACCTGAATTTATATTTGCAGTGTTTCCAAAAAGAGAAATATTTGTTGATAACAGGAGCGATTTAAGCGGCTGCCACATATCGTTCCAATCACCTTTCCAACTATCAATAAAATTTTGAACATTAGAATAACAATAGGTGCAGTTGCTATCAAACAAATTTCTTACTAAAACAGCTTGATGCGGATCATTTTGTACATTAAAGATATCGTAAAGCTCTCTATAAATATCAAATAAAATACCTAATTCTCTTTTATACGCATGATAAAAAACATAATAATCTGCATATCGTCGTTCGTTATCAAGCATCTGCAAAACAATGGGCCAATAATCTTCAACATTCTTAGTATATTGTTGACAGTAAAGAGTAAGCAGCTTCTTTGCATATTCATTTATTTCTGATGAGCCTTCATCATCCTTTAAAGAAAACCACACTTTAAGAAATGCATCAGTTTGAGTGTTTTTTGGAGTATTTTTGTGAGGATTGTTTTTAGATTCTTTGGTGAAAGTATTAACAGAAGAAAGCGCAGATCTTTTTTTAATATCACGTATTATAGTTGCATGGTGAACTATTTCTTGCGCTTCAGGGCCATAACTTTGAACAGGTGTTATGGCAAAATATATAAATAGGTATATACCCTTTTTATTCATATTCTCCTCTAGTTTCTTTTCAATAGTAACCTGTTGCTTTATAAAAAATCAAGATATCCCTATCTGTCGATTAAAAGTAATGTGCCAGGACATATGAAAAATTTATTCGCAAAACAGATAATTAATTGTCGCTAAAACCATGGGGCTGTAAGATTGCACATGGAACGCGATTTCCAAGGGTGTATCATCTATAAAGACCATTACCCATGATAATAATCAATACCATGTACTCGAACATGATTGATCGTGCCACGCACAATCCCTGCCTCTGAATTCCACTCAACAAGATCGCCAACTTTAAAATCTTTAGCCATTAGATATCCTCAGCTGCTGGATATGTTACCGTTGTTCCCTGTACATCGGCCCAAGGAGTTAACGTATGAGGTTTATGTTGCGTTATACTATAGATATCTTCCACTTCTATGCCCCGCACTAATAAAGCGTCACCTATTAATGACCGGTGACAACGCCACGGAACAGCCTCGCTACACATAATTACTACGGTCTTTTCATGCGCAATTTTAATAAGTTCCTCTATCCCGTCTTCAAATTCTTTGGTTTGCATATAGTCTGCATATCCGCGAAATGAAGTATTGTGCCAAGCCATGTTAATCGAACCAACATGCGTGTGGCGCAAACCGCCTAAGTTTTTTTGATGACGATAACCAATATGATGATTTCTTAAAAAATGCGCCAATTCCGAACCATTAAATTGGGGGTTATGACGGGACTTGGGGATAGTACGAACATCCACAAGCTCAGTGATATGATAATGTTTCAGTATATTTAAAAAATCTTCCAGTGGCTTGGTCGAATGCCCGATGGTAAATATTTGCAATTTTTTACTCATAATATAATTAGAACACGCTTTTTAATTATATAAAAAATTCTCTTTTTTATTTAATTAAAAAATCTATGCATTACATACAATGAAATGCTCTTAACTCATACTATCAGATATTTTGTGTAATAAAGTCAAATAATTTTCTTGGAATTTCGATTAATTTTAATATTTTTTTTAAAATTTATACGAATTTACACTATTTAAAACATTGTCTGTTTGTATAATAAGATATACCAGCTTTGACAATTTATGAAAAAATCATAGAATTTAATGAGTCCTTTAAATTTAAACAGGGAATTATATGAATTTCAATAAAATATTTATCTATAAATCGATTTTTTTATCCATATCAATTATATTAATAAATATTTCAATGTGTGTCCAAGACAATGCTAATAATGTGATCATTCAAAAAGAAAAAAAATCATTAAACTATAGTACACATCTGGCCACTGGATTATTAGCGCACATTTCCCTTCCAATAACCACTATCGGTGGATTTTTAATTGGAGAAGTTGCCTCAAACAATAATATGGATACGTGGATTTATCGAAATTTTAATTTTCAACCGCCTCTTCTTGAAGGAGAACTTAATGAGAATTTACAACTTATGTGTTTTGTAAGTGGAATTCCCACTCTATTCGGTTTGCTTGCAGGGCTTTATTTTGTATATAAAACACCACAATGGACTGAAACTTATATTCTCCGGAAAAATGATACACGGACAACCAAGCAAAATATCATTAATTTTATAAATCGTATTTTGTTACCCTATCCATTTGGAGTTGTCTGTGGTGAATTTTTTAGCCATTAGATACGAGCAAAAAATGGTTTTATATTTGGGCGCGATTGCTGCTTTAACCATAGAACTATGCTAGTATATATGTATTAAATGAAAACTATTTTGGGAGATTTATGGAAAAAAGAACCTATTTTTTTGGAGCACTTGTAACCACATTAGCAATAGTTGGGTTAATAGTTATACCACACAAGATGGTTCTGGACCCGCATTAGATACAGAAGAATCTGACATTGTTATGTTAATGGATGAATTTGCACGCACCCTTTATGAAGAATATCGGCAAACAAAATAATAACACGTAAAGCTGCGGCTTTAATGCCGATACTAAAACTTGGCACAATTATTGACCACTACGCCTTGACAGCTGTTCAGTAATGTTCTTGAATAGTGTGATTACCATTTCAAGTTCATTAATATTTTAAAGAGAGTAGTAATGCCAACCAAATTTCTTGCGTATAAAGCACTTTTATTAGCACTATGCCCACAATTTCTTTATGCTGTCCCTGCTAACTCCGTTGTGGCAACTATTAATGTGGGAGTAACCCCTTCGGGCCTTGCAATAACGCCTGATAATAATTTCGCTTATGTGGCCAATAATAATAATTATGGGCTCCCCAATGCAGATAATGTAAGCGTATTAAATCTTACTAATAACTTGCCGGATCTTCTTATCTCCAGTACCACCTTTAATGAACCTTATACCATAACTATTAATGCTGCCGGAACTTTAGCCTATGTAACCAATAGTAATTACACAACCGTAAGTATTATTGATATACCAAGTAACACCGTAAGTGGAATTATTACCGGCTTTGATGGGCCATCTGGCCTTGCTATAACGCCTGATGGGACCTATGCGTATGTTAATAATTATGGTGGCCCGGAAGGTGTTGGAAGTGGTAATGGAAAAACTGTCAATGTAGTAGATCTCACTAATAATACTATTGTTAAAACTATTACTGTTGACCAAGCCCCTGCAGCATTGGCAGTGTCTCCAGACGGCGATTATGTGTATGTTATTAATTATGTTAATGGCACACCTGGCAGCGGCACCATGAATGTCATACAGACCAGTGATAATACGGTAACCGGAACAGTATATGGATTTTTTGGCCCCTTTGACATTGCGATAACGCCTGATGGAAACTATGCCTATGTTACTAACTTTGGCAGTAATAACTTTTTCCCTTTTGGGACAACCGTAAATGCAGTTGATTTAACGAGTAACACCATTACCGCGACAATTACTCTTGGCATACAACCTGCTGGCATAGCCATTACCCCTGATGGCAACTACGCCTATGTAACTAACTATAATACCCTTTATACCTCAACATATTTCAGCTCTTTAGTTGCAGGTCAAGGCACGGTTAATGTTATTGATATTGCAACTAATACGGTAATTCCACCAACGATAGTTGTTGATCAATCACCGGCTAATATTGCCATTTCACCAAATGGCGAATTTGCCTATGTTTCAAATTACACTTCTAATACGATCAATGTTATCGCATTGCCAACTTTTGAAATTGCAGCACAAGGATGCCAAATTCAAAATAGATATCTTACCCAGATGGATGTGATTAATAAAATCACCTGGACAGTATCCGGAACCTCACTACCGGTAAGTTATGATGTTTATCGTGATGCCGCGCTTACAGATTTGGCGGGCACAGTGCTCATAGACGCTTTATCATTAGATGACGATGAACCGTTCGTATTATTAGATCATAATAGAAACCCGGATATTACCTATACCTATTATATCGTGGGCACCAATAGTGTTGGCACCACATCGGAACCTGTTGCAATAACCGTCACTCAAAATTGTTAAGGAATAAACATGTTAAAAATAGTACGCCCTCTTACTAAATTTATTGTTTGTCTTTCTGTCCCCATGTGTGCGCGAGATGTGTTGCTTGAATTTAAAGCTGCCTATTTTTTATTCAGCGACCCGTGTGTAAAAAGCATTTACGGTAATGGCGGCGCGTTATATGGCCCAGAGATAACTTTTCTCTTAAGTAAAAATTGGTACGGTTTTGCAAGTGTAGATTTTTTGAGTAAAAAAGGACATTCTCTCGGGTTACATGATGCCACAAAAATGGATATTGTGCCTTTAGGGATTGGTCTTAAATATTTTGTGCCCTTTCGTTATGGTGATTTTTATGTGGGTCTCGGGTTTCAACCGGTACATTTAAAAACTATAAATTGTTCACCCTATGTTGCTGAACTAACCTCAAAATGGGGCTTTGGCGGCATTGCAAAAATAGGAAGCTACTTTGACTTGTCCCGTAACTTTTTTATAGATCTTTTTTTTGATTACAGCTTTGTAAAAGTAAACTGTGATAAATGCGCACCAGGAGTGATCCCACTCAAAGCAAATATAAGTGGCTGTATCTTTGGCGCAGGATTAGGGTACAGATTTAATTAATGTCGCGATATTTTTCATAAAAATGGTTCATGAATAATTCATTGGGGTCATACTGCTTTTTCATAACAAAAAAAGTATCTATGGTTGGGTAGATAGCGCTGAGCTGTTCACACGTGGCATGTAACTGGATCGGCAAATAATAGGCGCCCCCTAATTGATAGGCGCATTCGATCAAGGCACGGGTCCATTGCTGCACATCATAAGTAGCTTGTGATGAAATTTTTTGATTGAAGAAAATTACTATACCAATTACATCGGTTCGCGCATAGGACAAAAAACTCTCACTATTTTTAGGTATATATCGTAATTCAATATGCATAAGATTAATGGCATATTTACGAGTTGCAGTATCAAGCTTTTCCATGAATTTGGTAAATCCATCCAACGGAATAAAATATTCTTGCAATAGATCAGTCTCTTTTTTTGGCTTACTATAGACCTGGGAAACAGGTGGGCTCATAATAAAATTACGTGACCGAATATCACCGTCACGGCTTTCATCAAGTGGTGCATGTAATGCTTTAAATGCAGGAATTTTACGCAAAAGCGCAAGTCCCAGTTGCCGGATATATTTCAAGGGCGCACGGTCGCGTCGAATAGCGGTTAATGATCGTATTTTATTTTTGGTGAATTTTATCGCATCTATTTTTCTATAACAGACTGCCGTAATATCAGAAAAGATTTTTTCTTTTGAAATAGTGAGATTAACCATGCCAAAATGAAACCCAATAGCCCTATCCTGAGCCATAGTTCTTAGAAATTGAGCATAATCATTAATTGCTACTCTGCATGATTCTCTTTGATAAAAATTATTTTCAACCACCTGAAAGCTTACTTCTAAAATGATACCAAACAGGCCATAGCCGCCAATAACCAATGAAAATAACTGGCTATTTTCTGTCCTGCTTGCGGTAACTATGGTCCCATCTGCCAACATGATTTTAAGGCAAACAACTGATTCGATAAGTGGTCCATTCTGGGGATCGATACCATTTGCATTAACGCTCAATGCGCCCCCAATGGTAAAGACATTGGCAACTTGCATAATTTTAACGGCATGGCCAGACGCATTAAGGTATTCTTGAATTTCTTGCCAGGTAATGCCTGCTTGAACGGTAATAATTTTTTTTAAGGGATCAAATTCGACTATTTTGTTGAGTTTTTTTAAAGAAATGATTCGTGCATGCGGATAAAAAGCATGACCGCCTTGACTATGGCGCACCCCTGCAACTGCTATTTTTAGACCATGAGTACGAGCATCTTGCAGATACTGTGATAATGAGGCGTAGTTTGCTGGCTCAACAATGTCATGAACAACCGTTTCATTCAAACGTGAAAAATCATTAATGGTTATCCTTTTAGCGTTCTGATGAGCTTTATGGGCACACCCTATCACTAAAAAAGGAATGATTGGCATGAGTATTTTAAGGAATTTCATGATACTATTTCTTTGATTATATAAATAATTCTATACTCTTAATGCTATATAAAATTTTCAAACTGTCAATACCGCTTATTAAGGGTGAACCAATGACCAATAAAAAATTTATTGATAAGCACGCAGAAGAACAGCCCACTGTATTATCAGCACAACAGACACTTCTTGCAGCAGAACGTACTTTTTTTGCTTTAATACGAACTGCGTTATCTGCTATTGCAGGCGGTGTTGCCATTTTGCGATTAATTGAAGTTGGGACATCATCACATACAATAGCTGATTATATTATTGGAGAAACCCTTATTATATGGGCATGTGCTTTAATGATTATGGCTTACGTTGATTACAGAAAAATTCAGAAGCAACTTATTGCTCACAAAAAGGGCGCATGGCGGCGTTACCGTTTTTTTATTCTTTTAGCGCCACTTTTAATGATATCTGTTTTGCTTATATGGGTAACTTTATCTTAGATCAGCCCAATTAATTTCTTGCAAATGGTGCGCTTTTAAAAATGCATTTGTTTTTGAAAAATGGCGACAGCCTAAAAATCCACGCACTGACAATGGCGAAGGATGTGCTGCTTTTAAGATTAAATCACGCTCGGAATTAATGTGCAGGTGCAAATTAAGCACTTTTTTCTGTGCGTATGCCCCCCAGAGCATTAAGACCGTCGGGTGTTTACGTTTGATAACCGCTTTAATAACGGCATCAGTAAACATCTCCCAGCCGCGTCCGGCATGACTTGCAGGTTTTCCTTCCTCTACTGTTAAAATTGCATTCAGCAACAATACCCCTTGCTGCGCCCAACCAGTTAAGGTACCCTGGATAGGAATCGGCATACCAATATCAGTATGTAGCTCTTTAAAAATATTACGTAATGAGGGCGGCTGCGCGATTCCTGCCGGAACACTAAAACTGAGCCCATGCGCTTGGCCTGGGTTATGATACGGGTCCTGCCCGACAATTACCACACTCACTTTATCAAAAGGGGTAGCTTTTAATGCCGCAAATATATTTTGTTTTGCAGGATATATAACCGCACCGGCGGCCTGGCGCTCTTGCAAAAATTGAAGCAAAGCATCTATTTCTGGCAGTTTACAAACTTCCTCGAGAGGCTTTTTCCAAGAGGCAGGCAATGCTGTATAAAATTGTTTTTGTCGTTCTGTCATACTTAAAATTTAACATCCCATGCGGCCCATAAAAAGACAATATATTTATGACCATAGCGCTTGGGCGCTATATCAAAACCAGAAGCTATGTTAAACAAAAACCTCTGTATAGTGCTATGGTACTTAAACTTATATTGGTACACCGCGTACCAGCTCGCGCGAATATAATTACTTTTTTCAACGATAGTATCAAAACTTGGATATACTTTTGCCCCAAAAGAAAATCTCGGCGTGAAGCCTATCTCGACCCCATGCTTTCCCCACACATTTTTACTTGCCACAAGAAAATCGATAAGATTGCCTATCGAAAAGATATGTTTCATACAATGGTCATCTGTGGCAGATCGTGGAACAAAATATATATATCGCCCACCAAGAAGCAATGAATTATTTTGATTGAATCGATAAACACTATCAAGTTGTGCGCCGATACCATATTGGCCAAACCCAAAATATGGCTTTTGTAAGGCATACACTGGATGTGTCGGAAACCCGAATAAGCCAGAAAATGTTAAATTCGCATGATTGCTTATCAAAAAGTTTTTACCAAGAGTGATAAGGAAATCATCTGTTTGAGTATCTTTAAAATGGGAATCAATATCAGTCTGCTGCACTTGTGCTACAGCAAAATCTGCTCTCAGAAAATATGATTCCCAACTATAAATAAATGTTCCCAAGCCACCAAAGTAATTACGATGAATATCGTTGTATCTTTTTTGGGAAACTTCATCAAACAATAGGCCAATAAATGTATATGGTCGTTTATTTTCTGGCTCAAAGATATGCTCTTTAGTAATCTGAGCTATCCTAAAGTTATATACTACCGATCTACTATACAGATAATAAGGAGCGATAAAAATAAAAAAAATAAGTAGTTGCTGCTTCATCCTGTTAAAAGTTTTATGTAAGAAGAAAGTAAAGTCAAATTTCGGTTATTTAATTAAATGTCCAACCAGCAGTCAACACTACCTTATAGTTATCTTTATCCGCCGGATTAATCGATTGCTGAACAACAGGAATTAAGACTCCTGCCTTGAGGATAAAATGCATCGTTGAAATCCATAATGTCGGCGCTAAAGAAAACGTATTAGTTGAGGTTTTCCTAACCCCTCCTTGTTCGCCATTGGCAGTATATGAGCCAAGCATCTCAAGCATAAGCGTTATAATTTGCTTTTCAGTAAGATAGAATATATTTCTGGCAAGTCCGGCCTGATATAAAAAATTAACGCCAGGCTTAATTCCATTTTGCGGAACAGTATAATTAAGCCCGGGGGATATCCAATAATACCAATCAATGGCACGATGGTGCGCCGTAAAGCCCATAAATAAATTAGAAGCCCCAACTCCCGTTGGTGGATTTTTTTTAGCTGATCCGGTTGCAAGCGTCAGCCCACTCACAAGAGTAAGCTTATTTACATAGGTTAACCCTTCATGGATATAAAAACCATATTCAACCTGCGCAAAAATATCACCTACGCCAGAGGACTTAGATCCTGAAACGAGTTCAGGATGACACAAGTGATAGGATCCCACGGTCTCTTGTTTATACTTGACGGCAAAGGGAATGCCCCCTAAAAATGCGACATTATTTTCAAAGCCATACACCATACTTGGGACAAGCGAAGAAAAATATTTTTGAGAACTTGTGAGCCATTCAGGTGAAAAAAATCCCTGAATATTCCCTTTATCAACTAAAAATTGTCCAAAACAAAACAATGGCGCTGGCTGTTGCGAGGTACGTAAAGCTAAGTTGCCTTTATGAACATAGGCAACCTCTTTCTGAATAACTTTTGAATACAAAGAAAGAGATATAAAAAAAGAGACGAATAATAACTTTTTCACGGCAAAACTTTCGTATCAACAACCTTCATAGTATAAAATGTGGCACCAGTTTTTCACAACTAAAACTATCAACGACAACTTGATCTTTCATAACATCTTTTTTATCATCAGAGAATAAACAATCTTTTAAGCGAAAAAATTATACTATGCATGCAGCCATTGAAATAAAAAATTTAAAAAAAATATTTAATCCCACGACAAAGCCCGTTACAGCAGTTGATGATATCAATCTTGAAGTTCATAAAGGTGAAATATTTGGCTTTCTTGGCCCCAATGGAGCAGGAAAAACTACTACCATGCGGATAATCACAACCCTACTGAAGCCCACATCAGGCTCGGTCCATATTGGTGGATTTAATCTGGTCACGCAAGCGGAACAGGTGCGTCGGCATATTGGTTATGTCAGCCAATCTGGCGGCTTAGAACGCAGTGCAACCACACGAGAAAATTTAGTTCTGCAAGCGCAACTGTATGGCTTGAGTAAATCCGAAGCTGAACAGCGCGCACAAGAACTTATCACCTCACTTGAACTTGCTACGTTTGCCGACCGTATTGTTGAAACATATTCAGGTGGGCAACGGCGCAGGGCAGATATTGCGCTGGGGATGGTTCACAAGCCTAAAATTCTTTTTTTAGATGAACCAACAATTGGACTCGATCCTCAGAGCCGCGCCCATATATGGGCAGAAATTAAAAAACTTAAAACAAATGGCACCACTATTTTTTTCACGACTCATTATCTTGATGAAGCAGACCTTTTTTGCGATCGCGTAGCTATTGTTGATCACGGAAAAGTTATTGCATTGGGCACCCCACAAGCGCTTAAACAAGAATGTTCTCACGGTGATCACAAACCTACCTTGGATGATGTTTTTTTACAAAAAACCGGACATACCTTTAAACCAACAAATGAGCTTTAGAGATTACCATGCTAAAATTATTAAAAGATACGTCGCTTATTTTTTTCAGATCGTTACAGATCACTCTCAGAAACCCGGTGTGGATATTGTTTGGACTTTTTCAGCCACTCTGTTTTTTGTTACTTTTTGCCCCCTTGCTTGAAAAACTCACCAACACCCCGGCTTTTGGTAGCAATAATTCTTTGACGGTGTTTACCCCAGGACTTTTAATTATGATTGCTCTCTATGGAACGTCATTTGTAGGATTTGCACTTATTGATGATATTCGGTCAGGTGTTATTGAACGCTTACGAGTAACACCCATTACTCGAGAAGCGATTCTTTTAGGACGCGTATTACGGGACATTACTGTACTTGCTGTTCAAGCAACTTTTTTACTCATGCTTGCGTGGCTTTTGGGCCTTTCAGCCCCGCTTGGTGGAGTGCTTCTTTCGTATGGATTAGTATTACTGGTGGGATTTACCATGTCAACGGCATCCTATTGCGCTGCAATGGTGCTGCAAAGCGAAGATGCGCTGGCACCCATGATTAATTTTTTCTTATTACCCATACAGCTTCTTGCAGGGATTACGCTTCCTCTTTCTTTAGCGCCTTTGTGGCTGCAAAGAATAGCATTTTTCAACCCTTTTTCACATGCTGTTTCTGCTGCACGAGCTTTATTTATTGGTGATTATTTTAATGCATCAGTAATAGGCGGCTTTGCTGCTATGCTGAGTGTTGCAAGCATAACGTTTTATTGTGCTACTCGATTATTTAAAAAATCTGCTGAATAATTAATCGTAAGATATTGAACCGTCTACAAATGGTCGACGGTTCAACTTTATCTGCACTATATAACCAAAAAATATTGTCTTGCGGAGCATTCATTCCCTATACTTATAAAAAAGGGAGTTTGTCCGCATGAAAACAGTAAACAAAAACGTATTTTTAAGTCTGTTTGCCTTTGGTTCATTAGCTTTTTTGTACGGCTCGCCTCAAGAAAGAATAGTGCTCTATGTGGATGCTCCAAAAACAGATATTATTATTAGAGATATTGAAGAGACCGACACAGTATTAGACCTAAAAAACACATTGCAAGAACTCGAAAACATACAAGTAAATCAGCAGCAATTGTATGTCCGTCCAGGCAATTGGGTCAAAGCCCTTTTCGCATTACAGCCTGACATACTCATTAAGGACGACACTCAGTCAATTAAAACCATTATGTCAAAATATAATACAGCCTACTTTTTACTCCAAATAGCTAAAGAGCAACGTGATAAAAAAGATTAATCTCTTTTATTCTAAGGTAATGGGCAAGTAGAGTACACTAAATTCTCGTGCGTGTCCAGAAAGCTCTTTGATAGAGCCATCGGCAAGATCACCTGAATCTTCAATGTTATTATACAAATTCTGGTAGCTCAGCTTAATATAGGCAACAAATTGTATCGCAAAATCACGCACTTGAGTAACATTGATCGGATCAAGAAAATTATATTTTAATAAAAAGAGCATCAATACTTGATCAACAAACGAAAGCGTTGCATGTTCATGCTGCTTTAAAAGCTCGACAATACGTGCACCACGAGCCAAGCGTTCCTGAGAAACAACATCAAGTTCAGAACCAAATTGTGAAAACGCAAGAAGCTCATGGTACTGCGCAAGCTCTAAACGTAACGCGCGGACCATTTTTTTCATTGCCGATGTCTGCGCGGCACCACCCACACGAGAAACTGAAAGTTCAACATTCACTGCCGGGCGCACCCCGCTATTAAAAAGCTTGGTGTCGAGAAATATTTGACCGTCTGTAATAGAAATTAAATTAGTAGGAATGTAGGCAGTAATATCATCACTCTGCACCTCAGCAATCGGCAATGCAGTAATAGAACCACCTGCAATAAATTTTCCGGCACGCTCTAATAACCGTGAATGCAAATAGAAAACATCTCCAGGGTATGCCTCACGGCCCGGTGACCGCCGCATTAAGAGTGACATTTCTCGATAAGCAATTGCATGATTACTCAAATCATCATAAATAATTAAAACATCCTTTTTTTGATCTTTAAAATATTCTGCGATCGTACAGCCAACATAAGGTGCCAAATATTTATCAAGAGCTGGCTCACTTGCATCGGCACTTATGATAACGGTATAGGATAAAGCACCAAACATTTTCAAGGTATAGGCAAGACGTGCCAGATTTGCCTGACGCTGACCAATAGAGACATAAATACAGACAACATCTTTACCCTTTTGATGCAAAATAGTATCAATAATGATAGATGTTTTTCCTGTTGATCGGTTTCCAATAATAAGCTCGCGTTGACCACGACCAATAGGAATAAGGGCATCAATAGCCAAAATTCCTGTTTCTAAGGATTGATGTATTGGCGTACGTTCTATAATTCCAGGAACCGTAGTTTCAATAGAACGATATTCTACCGTGTTAAGCGCACCCAAGCCATCAATGGGTTTACCCATAGCATTGATAATACGCCCTAAAAGATCATTGCCCACGGGGGCCTTAAATACGGTGCCGGTACGTTTGACAATTTCTAGCTCAGCAACGGGAATATGCGCATACAAAAGAAATATAGTCACCGAATCATCATCTAAATCGAAGATAATGCCCTTGTTTCCACTTTCAAATTCAACAAGCTCTCCGTAGACAGCATTTTTTAATCCATAAGCCGTGCAATGGGCGTCGCCCACTTGAACCACTTTACCAATTTCTGCAAATTCGGCATTATCTTTTGAAAGTGATTCTTCAAAAAAAGACAATATATCTGCGCTTTTAATATCCATACGTATTCTCTAATTTTTTAAGGTGCTGTGCTATTGATGATTCCCATATATAATCTTGCGAAATAATTCGGATTCCTGCAATAAGTTCAGGGTCTACCAAAAATTCAGCATCTATTTTTTTGCCGGTTAACGTCTTAAAACTTTTAATAATTTCTTTTTTATCATGATCAGTAACTTCCTGGGAGGTCGCCACTACTGCATGCTGATACCCAATCTGATTCAAAAGTCTCAATTGAATAAGTGCGAGTATGTCGGGCAACAAAAAAATCCGCTCATGGCCGATTAAAAGAGTGATCAATTTTTCTAGAGCTGTTTTAAATATTGAAGTTGACTCAGGGCACGCAAGAGCAAAAATCTTTATAAAAAAAGCAATTTTTTCTTCTGGCAATAACGTCACGTTCCGCACCAAAAAGCCCCCAATACCATTTTTTTTCAAGAACTGGTTGTACGCAAGCAGGTTTCTATAATCATCAGGAACTAATAAACCTGCGTACGTATATAGAAATGCGCGTGCATATTTTTTTATAATCTGGCGACGCGGAGTCTTCATTGATTACTCCTTGCCTCTGCTTGATTTTTAAGTTTTTTTAAGGCGCTCTTCAAGTAGGCATCATTATTGATAGTTTGATTACGTAATTCAAACCGTAACTGCTTGTACACTTCAGGGACGATTTCATTATACGCGGCACGTAATATACGTTGTTTTTCAAGCTGTTCCTGCTCTGCTCTATACGCGCGCTTACGCTCATTGAATTCATTCTGCTGCAAAAGTTTCAAGAGTTCATTTTTTTCTTGAGCTTTTTTATACTGCGTCTTAAATTTTTCAAATAATTGAACAAAATAGTTTACCTGCTTATTAAAATGCTCAAACTGTTGCCGCATTAAAGATAAGCTCTGTTGTAATTGAATCTCCTGTAAAAGGGAGTTCTGACGCTCATGCATCAAATAGGGAAGAATAACCTTACGATATGCCCAATACCCAATAAAAGCATAAACACCGTATTGAGCAACCATATATAAAAGAGTAATACTATTCATGCAGTATCCGTTTTTTAAGGATCTGAGTTATTTCAGAGATAATATGACTTTTTATCTCAGGCGATACAGGGGCCCCGCTATGGCCGCCGACGCTCGTGGTGGGTATGGGCGACGGGCAGAGTTCACTGGTCCTTATTTCTTTCTGTATGGTCTGAAAAAATGCACTTTTTTCACTCCGTTCAATCTTTAAAGCCTCTTCCTGCTTTGCAACCCTCTGTAAAAGCATCTTTTGATCATTACGTATTTTCATACTATGTCTATATGCGGGCTTAAAAAAAACCTTTGATAGTATCCAATAGGCACACGCAAAATGAACCAATTGAACGACTAGTGTTAAATCAAGAAGCGAAGACATAATAAATCATAGCAATTGCTATACCGACACACCACAAAGATGACGTTTCTATAATCGCCAAACAGGTAAGTAAAACCGGAAAAAGCTTTCCACTACTTTCAGGATATTTAGCTACATTTTCACAAGCCTTTGAGCCGACTAACCCTTGAGAGAGTGCAGGGCCCATTGTGCCGATTGCAACAGTAAATGCAGCACCCAATAATGCCGCGATTTTTACATATGAGACAAATTCTTCCATAACGCACCTTATATAAAGTATACTTCCCATAATCTATATAGAGTAACTATAAACTCTTTAATAGCAAAAATCGATCTTTTATGTAATTTTTTTTAATTTTTTGTAAAATCAGGAAAAAAGTGATAGGCTCAAGATTCCTTCTGGATCATTACTTTTGTAAGGTAATTCACCTGAACATCAAGCATTATAACTTTGTAAAGATTGTATGAAAATAAAAAAAATTATAATTTTACTGTGCATTTTAATAAACCAAACTTCTTATACGGCAGAGACATTATTCTTTGACATAGATGAAAACAGCTTTGAAGATTCAACTGAAAATGGTGACTATAGCCTTGAGATTGCACAACTTATTAATCAAACTCGCGACCCGGCAGACTGCGTATTTACAACTCAAGATTTAGTAGATATTGCTGTGGGAACGTTAGGTCTACCCAGCCTAGAACAATTTAATATCTATAAATATACCAATCCTCCTGTTATCCGAAGCTTACACGATTTACCAAGCTTAAGGCCATGGTATGGATGCGATGATAAACTCTGTTTTTATGCAACGTTCTTTTTCAACCCCATGGTTCACGCCTATTTTACCCGATGCGGCAGTTTTTTAAGCGATTATCTTTTTATTTCGCAAGAAGATGCGCTTATAGCCGAGCTTGAAAATTTACTACCAAATGGAGAAATTCCTCAAGTTTTGCCTTTGTTTAATGTCGCGCGGCTCCAGCAACGGCGGCTGGGGGTTATGCTTGGTGCATCAAAATGCTTTGGTAATGTTCGTTTTAATATGGCAATTCCGCTTTTTTACCAAGAATTAAATTTTTATCTTACACAAGCTCAAGTTGATGCCTTGAATGCATCACCCTTTTTTGGCGGCATCCAGCCTCAGCCGGTATCAGAGGGCGCACAAAATCTCGGCTTTGCTATCTTTGATCCAAACACATTTATTGATCGTCATTTAATAAGTGATAAAATTGGCCTGGGGGATATTCGTTTTTATTTAGATTATATGCTCTTTAATGAAACCCGCTGTCCTTTAAGGATAGGGGGCCTCTTAACATTACCTAATAGTACCGTATTTAGGCATTCTATTATTGGAAGTAACTTTGAAAAATGCCATCCCGGACCAGGGCTGAGCCTTGAGGAAATACTTGTTTTACAATGCATGGCCGAGGGAAGTCCTACTGATCCACTTACACTTGATGCAAAAAATAAATTAGCTGCTTTGTCGCAAAGTTATGCCCTACAATTTCTAGATCGCTTAAGTGCAACGGTCATCCAAAATTCTCTAGGACAAGAACAAGTAAGTTATGGTTTTTTAGCTGAAGCCTTTATCGAGTTAACCGAGAATAGTCACTTATGCCTCTTTTTTGAATGGTACCAATTTCTTCAAGGGCGACAAGACAGGCCCGTGCGCTTGTTTATCAGCCCCGGACAATCACTCGACCGTGACTATAACACCCCTGGCCTGGCACAAGATAATCTTACGTTCTTACAACAACGCTTTATTAATATTCTATTTCCGCCTATTGCTCAGGTCAAAGTACAAAGAGGGGATGTCATTAATGCTCGTTTTTATACAAAAACAGATTGGCGCGTATTGCAATGGAATATCGGCTATGATCTTTGGTGGCAAGGCAGAGAGCGGCTTTATGGCTGTGCATTCACCCCAGCTAATGCACAATTAGATCTTAAATCAGCCGAAAGGCCAACTGCTTTGCAAGGCAAAATATTTGGTGGATGTAACGTACAAAGAGCTGCGGAAGACTATGAAACATTTGGCTGGCGCTTGGGCTTAAAAGCAGAGGCGACCGTTAATAATTATGGAATAGGTAATGATTGGCTTATTGGTGTAGACTTTGTTGCAGATTTTTAAGTAGTTAAAGGACTCGATAACATGAATAAAAAATTTTTTCTAGTTACACTTTTATTAGTGATTCCATTTTTTTCTTTTCGAGAAAAGACTCATGAAGGTATTTCAATAGATTTTCCGGGCCTTAAGGCGCTCGATAATACAGGTATGATTAACATAAGTAATATAGCCGATTTCAGAGCAAAAACAGAATCAATGATCAATCATAAGCTTGATAAAGAACATGCTATGTATGATTATGTGGTATTGGAACAACAAGGCGCGTTAACTCCTGAGCGCGTTGAAAAGCTCACTGCTATCTACACAAAAAGATTTTTACAAATATCACAGAAATACTTTAATGAAATACGCCACATTAAACCCGTTTTAATTAAACTTATCTCAGCATGGGCGCATCAACGAAACCTCAATGATTCACTTGTTCTTCTTTGGGCAACTATTGAACCGGGCAAAGAGGAACTTTTTGTTAAAGAATATGCGCCAAAACTGCAAGATTTCTATACTTTTTTATGCCATATTGATATGCTCTTACAAGATATTATGCATAGCTGCCCAAAAACATATGCGCATTATCTTGAATGTAAAAAATTAATTGAAGAAAAACATCAACACCCCGTATAATGAGGCTCCCCGCTCGCCCTGAGCGGAGCCGTAGGCAAAGTCGAATGGGTACGTACGCATGAATGATTCAACTCCTGTTAAAATTAATGGGACCATAGACCGCTTTATTTTTCATAATCAGGAAAATGGCTATGCGGTATGTATAGTAACAGTAGATAAACAGCAATCAATCACTGCTGCGGGTATTTTACCTGCTACTGCTGCAGGACAAGAAGTAGAACTTATCGGCTCCTGGATAATGCATAAAAAATTCGGCAGACAATTTGCAATTTCACAATGTATCCAAAAAATCCCTTCCTCGCTGCTTGGCTTAAAAAAATATTTAGGGTCGGGACTTATAAAAGGGATCGGAAAATCGTATGCCGAGAAACTGGTTGATCACTTTGGCGAAAAAATAATAACCATTATCGAATCACACCCAGAACGGCTTCAAGAGGTTGCAGGAATTGGTAGCAAAAGGGCTTCAGTTATCACCCAATCATTTATTGAAAATAAAGAAGTTTCTCATATTATGATCTTCTTGCAGGGATACGGAATTTCTCCTGCCTATGCAGCAAAAATTTACAAACAATATCGCACCAGAACTATTGATGTTTTAAAGGAAAATCCCTATCGCTTGGCCGATGAAGTGTGGGGTATAGGCTTTAAACTAGCAGACGAAATTGCCCAAAAACTCGGGTTTAAGAAAGATACACCAAAACGGATCTCAGCGGGCATTATTTACGCATTGCAGGTATACGCCCAATCTGGCCATATCTATTGCACAAAAAATGACCTTATTCTTAAATCCGCCCAACTTTTGGAGCTCGAGACTGAGCATTTAGAAGAATCGCTTAATGATCTGATTAATCAGGAAAAAATTAAACATATTTTTTTTGAAGAAAAAGATTATTATGCGCTTATGGCGCATTACCATGCAGAACGTTCAGTTGCTCAAAAATTATTGGATCTGCTGCAATACCCAACTGCCATTCCTTTTGACACTAACCGTATTTACGCAGCACTTCTTGCAAAAAATACCTATGACATAGCGCTTCATGAAGAACAACAAAAAGGAATCATGAATGTTTTTAATCATAAGGTTACGGTTATTACCGGCGGCCCAGGAACGGGGAAAACCACGTTAATACGCAAGCTTCTTTCTATTTTAGAAGCTGAAAAAATAACCTATAAACTGGCTGCGCCTACTGGCCGCGCGGCTAAACGCATCAGCGAACAAACCGGCAAATTTGCAACTACCATCCACCGGCTTTTGGAGATAGATCCGCAAACTTTTACTTTTGTATATAACGAATCAAACACGCTTAAACTTCAAGTCCTGATTGTTGATGAAAGCTCAATGATAGATATCTTTCTTGCAAACGCATTACTCAAAGCATTGCCCCTTAATGCGACCATTATTTTTTTAGGAGACATTGATCAATTACCTTCTGTTGGTCCGGGAAACTTTCTTGCCGATTGCCTTGCAAGCACCGCTATTTCTCGCGTGAAACTGACTCATATTTTCCGCCAGGCACAAGATAGCCTTATTACTCTTAATGCACATCGAATTATTACAGGACAGGCACCCATTAAATATAGCAAACAGGCCCGGAATGATTTTATATTTATTCATGAAGAAAATCCTGAAAACCTTTTTAATCAAGTTATCCAGTGTTATAAAACACACCTTAAAGAACACAATATCGCTCAACAAAATAGCGCGCTCCTGACCCCCATGAACCGCGGAGTTGCAGGCAATTTCACGCTAAACCATAGTTTACAGGCCTTTTTAAATGGCTCAGAAAATGCCTCTATAGCCCACGGAAATACCATTTTTAAGGTGGCAGATAAAGTGATGCAAATCAGAAATAATTATGAAAAGATGGTCTTTAATGGTGATTGCGGAACGATTGAAGAAATAGATCACGAACAAGAGACATTAAAAGTTGGGTTTCAAGATAAAGTCGTTATCTACGATTTTGATGAATTGCATGAACTTATTTTGGCCTATAGCATGACTATTCATAAAAGTCAGGGGTCTGAGTATGACGCAGTTATTATACCCATTTTTATGCAGCACTATATGCTCTTAGCAAGAAATCTTATTTATACCGCAATTACACGTGCTAAAAAATTATGTATCATTATTGGGCAACCGAAAGCTGTTCATTGTGCTTTATCTCAGGTTCGGGTGGTTCAGCGGGTGACATTTCTTACCCACTATCTTAATAAAACTTTATGACTTGGATGACTGAGATCCTGAAACAAGTTCAGGATGACACTTACTTAGATTAAAAAGATACAAATGAAAAAGCTTCTTATCCTTCTTACTCCCCTTACATTTTTCTGCGGCCTAATATGGTATATGTTTCATGCACAAATTATTATTGTTAGTTTTCCCGCTTTTGCTGAATACTCTTTTCAGCCTATTAATAAAAAAAATATTACTCTTTTTTGGTACAATGATCATCAAAAAAATGAAGAAAATGCTGATATTATATGGACAGATCAAACGCATAAAAATATTAGTGCTGTAGTTTCAGCGTGGCTTTCTTTAATGCAAGAAGAACAACGCATAGAAAAGAGAGTTAAACTTGAGACCGTAGCGGTGACCCCAGCAGGAACCGAAGCATTTCTTACCTTTTCGCATACACTTTTTAACCATGATTATGCTATTATCAAAAAATGGCAGGTACTTGAAGGGCTCTTTCTTACGCTCAATAGCCTCTTTTCAGAACTTGTCCTGTTGGGTATTTTGGTTAATGATAAACCCCTCTTTGATGAACATATTGATTGTTCTTCAAGCTTACCTGTAAGCTCATTTTTGCAAAGCTACTCAATGGTGCCTACACAACTCACTCATCCATCAAAACCCCTGACTCTAGTTATCCACCCCTATGGGGATAAAAATAAAACAGGAAGAGTAATTGCACGCGAATTTGAACGGAAAATGAACCGGCAGCTTGCGGTACAGATACAAGAAATTCTTGAGTCGACAGGATATTGCAAAGTCTTTATTACCCATGGCATTGGCGTCTTAGATGACCATGAAGAAAACGCCACGCTTGCAAATAGACTCTCTGCTGATTTGTATCTTGATCTTAATTGTTTTGAAAGCAAGAAAATAGCACCGGAAATACAAGGATATTTTGCCGTTTATAACCCCGTTACCGATTTCTGGAAAAAAAAGTATGAAGCAATAAGCTTAGCGCCCATTGGGCAGGCCTATTTAAAAAACCATGGCGTATCATTGCAACACACCATGGCATTCTTTAACAATCTTAATAAGCAAGCTGGCCAAAAGATCTTTATACATGGGCCTTATGGGTTACCATTACGACCACTGATTGGCATTGAAACGCCCAGCATGCTCATTGAATGTGGCATACAAAAACCAGAACAGATTTCTGAAATAGCCGAATTTATTGCACAAGCGCTCTTACAAAGTTTATCTTCTTAGGACCGCGCCCAGCGCAACAAGAAGAGCTCCTGTTGATAATGCTATATAGCCTTGCGACTTTTTATCAGCATCACAACTATCTTCACATAACAATCCCAGACCAACCAACATTGCAAAGCCACCGGTTGTCATCGTAAGGCCACTTACCACGTGCGTCAGGTTAAAGCGGGCAGGCGTATAACAATAGGTAGAATCGCATACAATAACTTGGGACGCGCTTGTTAAATGTTGTTGAAATCCTAATGATAACGCTATCATAAGTATCATGGTTTTTTTCATAATCTTTCACTTTCTTGAGATCCTAAAAGTAACTGTTTAAAATACAACTATATAGATTTTTTTACCATTTAAAAAGGGAGTACAATGAATCATTTTTTTAAACATAATGGACCTATTCTTAAAGGGATATTTTATCTCGCCATTGGTCTTATCTTGAGCTCAAGTGCATTAGGGCTTTGGCACTTTTTGTTTATGAGGCAGCTTCTTATGGTTGCGGCGATATATTTTATGGCCTGCGGACTTTATTATTCTGGCCTTTACCATAACCTTATGCATCAGATAAATTTTAAAAAGTAATTTCTATAAAGAAAGGGAAAATCAATGAATTCACCCATAAAAGGCTATCTTTATTTTGCCATAGCAGCGTTATTATTAATTATCGCAATGCCACTTATCATAAATATTATCCTTCTTTTTATTGCCGCAGCTTTCATTATTGCTGGAATTTCATTGCTTAAAGACCACATATCCTACCAAAAATAAACCATATCAGAAGGCGGAATTCTACCGCCTTCGCCAAAAAATATAAACAAAATATTGCATTTATAAAACCTCCCTGTCATACTTAAATTATTAAAGAATATAAAAAAGGCGCATTCTATGCTCCCAGAAAGTAATATGAGGGTTTTTAATCATGCAAATCTTAACTAAGCTTTTTATTGCAATAAGTATTGCGTTAGCCGCGCCCAATATCTCTGCACTTACCGCTCCACAGCGCTATAGCCTGCAGAAAACAAGCCCGCGTTCTCCTGGAGCCTTTACGAGCGGCATAGAAGGTCTATTGCCCAAAGAAGACATCAAAACATTCAGGTTGCTTAATAGGTTGCCTAAAGAAATCAAAAGCGGGGAGCTTTTTAAGCACCACTTTACCACGCAAGAACTACTCAAGTTATATGATGACCTTCTTGCTATCAAGAAAAATATTAATGAAACTACCGGTTCTAATATTTACGATGTTTCTGATCTTTTAGATAATCAAGGGAATTTTAAAGGAAATAATATCTTACATGCCATTCAAGACGCTGCTGGGCGTAAACTCGCAAAAAAGATTAATTGCACCTTTGATAGCATAGAAGATGGCTCCTGCCAGCCATTAATTAATAGTACGTATCAGAATATATGGCCTGAAGATAGGACTCGCAAGCCCTTTCAAGAAATTACTGAACCTTGGACCAAAAATTGGATAAAGCTACTGAGTGAATATGAAAAATTCGAAAATACATTGCCCTCAGATAAGCGTACCTTATTGCCGGTTACTTTTTTAAGACACATTCTCAATACTCAGCTGGATCAGAAGTTGCCCAATGCATTTAGGCAGGCGGTTACTGAAACTGCACAACAGGAAGGATTTAAAATATCGATGCCTACCGTTAAGAATGAAAATGGGAAAATAGAAATAAACTATAACAACGGTCTTTCACTTGAACAATACAGCAAAGAACCCTTTATTTCTTTATACAAATCAGTATTGCCTGATACTGATATAGTTTATGATGCACAAATTAGTGTGGCTAAAAATCATAAGATAACCTATTTGCTAGGCTTTGACGATTTTCCTAAAAAAATAAGTATATCCGGAGGATCATTATATATGTCTGATTATCCGGAAGTAGTAGAAATCATATTTACTATCGCCAAAAAATTTGCAAAAGCTATGGGAGCATTGTCATTAGAAATATGGGTTCCCTTATCTTCCCTATCAGATGAGAATCGTACATTCTATGAGCAACTCGGCTTTAGGGAAAATGCACATGGCAAACTTGCTTTAGATTTACAACCGGAGGTTAACACATGAAGAGACAAGCTCCAATAGGCATTATATTCAGCCTGGTGTTCACTTTTGTGAATACCTCAGCCATGAGTACCGTTGTTCCTAAAGATAAAACTGTCAGGCTCTTGGATATAACCAGCAAATTACCACCTGAGATACTCCAATCTCGCGTTTTTTCGAACCAACTTTTCAAAAACTTTTCTGCCATAGATTACCTGAATTATTATAATGCGCTTAATGATATCAGAAAAGAAGCTATTGCAAACTTATATACCCCCCAAGAAAATAAAGATTTAGTCGAAGAAGTAATTGATTCAAAGATCGGAATCCCTTTTAAGCGATTTAAAGGCGATACCCTCATGGAAAACCTTCAAAGTATCGCACAAAGTAAGCTGGCTAAAAAATTAAACTGCACTACAGAAAGCTTGAATGATGGCTCATGCCAGCCCTTAATTAATAGTAGCGATCCAGCTATACCCATTAAAGATAGGGTACGTAAACCCTTTAAAGAAATTACTGAACCCTGGACGAAAGATTGGATAAAAATACTTCCTCAATACGAAACATTGGAGCATGCTTTAGATAAAGAAAATAGACCAACCTTACCGGTTACCTTTTTAAGACGTATCAGCAATAATAATTTTGATCAAAATTTACCTAATGCATTCATAAACGCAGCCACACCCGTTGCCCGCGAAAAAGGTTTCAAACTCGCACCATTCAATATAGTAAGCAACAAGAGAGGTATTCATATTGACTCTCAGAAACAATCCGGCAAAGAAGCCGCTCAAAGTCCTTACATTTCGTTAATAAGACCAAAAGTTTCTAATGAAATGAGTAATTTTTTAACAATCACCTTTCTAAGAAATTCTAATATTGAATATATGCTGAACCTTGAATATTTCCCTGAGGCAGTACAGATTAATCAACCGGTTAGTTTTAAAAATGAGTCGGATGAAGAAATTGTTTTGGATATAATAAAAACCTTTTCAAAAAA
>JAKAUO010000040.1 GCA_021827715.1 bacterium
TTCCGATCTGCTGGTTTTATGGCTTAAAACTGCATGCCATCATTAATCACAAGGGTGAAATTATTTCATTCACAATCAGCCCGGGCAATATGGCCGACAATAATATCGATATAATTTATGGCATTACAAAAGGTATTTTTGGTGAATTATTTGGAGATAAAGGTTATCTTCTTAGAAAAGAAGCAAGAGAAAAACTTGCAGAAAATGGCTTATCAATTTTTACTAAAGGTAAAAAAAAGATGCCCGCAAAACCTATGCTTCAAATCGATAAAGAGTTACTTCAAAAACGTGGCGTCATCGAATCCGTCGGTGATATTTTGAAAAACCATCTTCAACTTGAACAAACCGGACACCGGAGCGTGTGGGGTTATTTTACTCATCTTTTTTCATCTTTGATTGCTTATCAAATGCGCGAAAAAAAGCCATCCATCGAATCTTTTGTGAAAAACTTAATCCTAGCTTAGATCGAATTCACGTTAATTAATGAAACCATGTTTTCTTACTTGCATATGCCAAAAAGTTTGCAATATGGCTATGCGCATGCAATGTCAAAATTTACGCCAAGATCCATGCAAGGGCTTTGTGCGGATTACCTGTAGTGCGGGCATTGCAGGTATCAATGAAGTTATTGATCGCATAGAAAATAGATTGAATAGTGTAAAAAAATAAGATATCTTTTTTATAAAGCATTAAATTCCTGTATAGTTAATAATCAGCATACTTATTTATAGTATCTTACTTAACAAAAAATCAATAAAAATAGTGCACTTGCGCACCAACTAAGATTCTGAGATGAATAAAAAAATACTTTTTTTTAAGATAATCGCATTTATCCTTATAGTCGGACAAACAAACCTCTTTGCGCCAAAAGGTGGCGGAGGTGTTTGTCATAGCTCGGGCGACAGTTATACCGGCCGCGGGGATTGCTTTAGCGGATTTGGTGCAGGGGAATGTGCAGCGCCCTGTATAGGGGGAGGCGGTTATAGCGCAGGAGATAATGGAGCAACAGGACATGGCGGTTTTGCCGGATCTGGCTCTTCTGGTGGGTATGACTCACGCGATACTATTTCTATTCCTGGATTACGCGGTGCGGCGTTGGAGCTAGCAGCTCAAGAGGTGGAAGCGGTTTTTCGTAAAGAGTGTTGGGTGGTCAGGAACAATGGCACGCCGATTAAGGCATGTACGCGGAAAGAAGTGCTTAATGCGGTTGAGTCAGTAAAAATGTTTAATGCTGGAGTTGCTGCCAAAGAGCTAGATGAGAATCAAGCGCATGCTATGATCATGGAGCTTATCGGCCTGGGCATTCCCTTAGATTGCGCTGTCGCGCATAAGGCCCCCGAAGAGCAATGTCTAGATGTGCGGCACTTTGAACCCATCCATACCATTATGAAGGATTTTGAAAAACAAAAGCAGGAAGCCTTGGAAGGTCAAGCACAAAGAATAGTACGCCCGTCTGCGGGAGCATCAGATGGAATGCACATGTTTCCTGACATTAGTCTAGAGGCACTACTTAGTGAATGCTACAATGATGTGGGTGCGGGAAAGAGGACAGAGGCAGATGCCAAAAAAACTTTGGTTGAACTGCACGACCAGGGATTATCTATGACATCTGTAAGAGACGCCATTCTTGCAAATGCTCAAAAAGTTGGAAGAGAAATTGAACATGAAATGGCCGAAAGAAGAAAGGTACTTGAAAGTTCAAAAAAAATCTCTCAACAGTTGTGGGATGCGACTATGGCAACTGATGATATTCATAAATTTCCAGCAGTTTGGCAAGCTGAGATAACACAAAAGTTTGGTTCATTACTTGCGTATGCTCAGTATGCAGAAGGTCAAAGTGGCCACTGCGTGCTAAGAAATACATTGCATCTCTGTTATGGCGGCGGTGGTAGCGTAGAAGAACGCGCGCAAAGAGTTGCCTACTTAAATTCTTTATCTCCCGATGAACATCAAAGAAAATTAAACCAAGCTGCACAAGACATTCGATTATTAAAGAGTTTGGGTTTGTAAAACGTTATGCAGAAGGTCAAAGTGGCCATTGCACGTTGAGCTGAGCGCGCCATATATGCTATGGCGGCCCAGGATCAATGGAAGAAAGAATGCAACGAGTTGTCTGTTTAAATGCGTTGCCATTAGAAGAGCGTCGAAGAAGGCTTGGACCAGTTAGCGATGAAATTATTCGCGCATACGGTGCCTTTTAGTGAGCCATGATCAAATTTAAGCATTTAAACAAAATCTAAACGTTTTTTGAGGTTATGGATCCCCATGTACAAGCAGAGCGCGGAGAAAGCCGCGATAGCAAGTAAGCACATCCAAAAATCAGCATAGCCGGCTTGCCCGAGCAACGCCACCCGTGTACTTTCGGTGATATAGATCATAGGGTTAAGCGCATTCATATAAGCAAGCGCTGGCAGGACGCTGTATAACGATAACCAGGAGAATTGGAATCCACCCAAGAGCCACATAGGAAATATGCATCGATTCCATACACGGCCTAAGTGCGCCATATTATCTATCATACTCGATGCCCACAGCACAAAACATGCATAAAACACACATTGAAAGAGTATAGCGAGAGCAAGCTTGTAATAAGAGACGTGCATAAGAGATAGCTGGCCCCATACACACACATATCCAACTGGTAGCATGGCCAGCGTGAGAAGCGCATAGACTAAAAAAAAGTAGGCAGACTTGCTTAGGAGAGCAAGAACTGAGGGTATCGGTAGCGTCAAATTATAGTTGATCACGCGGTCACCTTCAAGATCCGACACAAAGTCGACTACGCTTGCATACATTTCAAACAACCCAACGGCTGCGATAATACCGCCAAGCTGAAACGGCCCAAAATTAACAAGACCAAAGTAGGGCATCACATATCCCGTCACGAGCACGGTCAAGCCAACCCAAATCCCCACGTCGATTATTTTATCGATGATATTTTGTTTAAAGACCGTAAGGTCTGACCATATCAGGTTCTTGCATGTCGTAAAATAATTATTCTTTTTCATAGAGCCTCTTTTGCGCTATCAAGGAATTTAATAAACATATCTTCAAGATTTTTTTCTTTAAAATCAGCCATGAGCTTATCCGGCGTATCAATGAGCACCACCTGCCCTTTATCGAGAATGCAAACACGATCAGAGAGTTTTTCAGCCTCGTCAAGATAGTGCGTCGTGAGTAGCACGGTGATACCCTCTTTCTTGAGATCTCGAATTACGTCCCACAATTGACGCCTAATGTGCGGATCAAGACCTACTGTCGGCTCATCAAGAATAATAATCTCAGGCTTATGGATTAAACTACGCGCGATCATAAACCGCTGCTTGTAGCCACCTGAAAGAACAGATGCTTTATCGCCCAGATACTTGCTCAAACCAAACTGCTCAACCAGCTCATTCACGCGAAAAGCAATCTCTGTTTCTGAAAGACCATAATAGCGACCGGCAAACATTAGATTTTCTTCAAGCGTGAGCATAAGGTGCAGATTCGGCTTTTGTGGGCAATAGCCTAGTTTGCGCCTAAATTCAGGAATATGGGCATAAATCGATTCTCCGCCATAGGTAATATCACCCGTTGTCGGCGGATGCAGTGTTGCCACAATAGAAGACAGGGTGGTCTTGCCGGCACCATTAACACCGAGCAAACTCAGCACTTCTCCTGGGTGAACATCAAGAGAAACCGCGTTTAAGGCAACATGTGAGCCACCCGTTAATGGGTATACTTTGCTCACTTTTTTTATAGAAAGTAACGACATACAATTACCTTTAAGTAACAAATAACAGGACGCGGTGCAACAGAAATTGGTGAAATATAAGAAAAAAAAAGAATACGAGTATAAACCAGAGAATACCTCTACACACAACCATGCACAACGCCCAAAAAAACCAGCGTCTACAAGAAAACAGTGTATTTAGATTTTCATGGTGGCCTACTCCGTAGAGATAAGAAAATTAAAACTATACTAGTCTATAGTAGACAACCCGCTTAGAATTGTCAACTATTAATAATCGTATTTATGCGTTCTGTAGGGGGCAGTAATTACTTTTAACACAAGATGGCGACAATGATAGAGAACTATTATATAATTACTTCATATATTTTTTAGGAGATTTTCTGAAGTAGTGTTTTTTAACACTGCGCTGCTTCGTTTATTTCCAAACGTAGATCAAGAATAAGCAAACTGGGAACAAGTTGATGAAGATTAACATAAAAAAATAAATTAAATGAAAAACACAATAAAAATACAGCGTAAGTCATTCTATTTTGTTCGGCATGGCCAAACAGATTGGAACAATGAAAATAAAGTCATGGGACAAATTGATATTCCATTAAATGCTATTGGTCTTGAGCAGGCTCAAGAGGTTGCTCAACACCTTGCGCATCATGAGATATCACACATTGTTTCTAGCCCCTTAAAAAGAGCATTGCAAACATCAGAAATTATAGCTGCGACCATGAATAGACCTATCACTGTTATTAAAGAATTAACGCAGAATAATCTGGGTATATTGGAAGGCCGCAATAAAGAAGAACTATTTGAGGGCACTTCTATTGGCAATTTGATTGAGCAGTGGAAGATGGGTGGTGACATTGCAGGCGCGGAGCATTGGTCAACTTTTGTAACGCGTATAGCCGCAGGTCTTAATGCTGCTTTAGCGAGTAATTCTGATGAAAAACCTATTTTGATTGTGGCCCATAAACCGGTATATTGGGCATTATTACATATTTTAAATGCTCATGTGGTTGATATACATGCAAAAAATTGTGGCCTGTATTATTTTAGCCCATCCAGCTTACATGCCGATCGATGGGAAATAGAGATAGTACATTAATGAAAAGATTTAAAAATCATCTTGCGCTGATTTTTATTTGCGCTATCTTTGTAGGAATTTACTTTTTATATAAGACCTTGAACTATTATCCTGTTCAGGAAATTACCTTTTTTACGCAAGCGCATGAGCAATTGAAGCGTTGTGGAAAAAATAGTTTCGTATTATTTGATGTTGATGATGTCCTTATTACTTCACCAGATTATGTAGCTCGTGGCCATCTCCCCTTATGGGTACGGCTGCGATTATTGTGGGCTTTCCCAGGGATATTAAAAGAATCTGTAGCTGAATTGGTTTATAGCTTAGGGTGGCAGCAAGCACCACGTGTTCTTATTGAGCCACTTGTGGTTGAAGTGATTAATGATATTAAACAGCAAGGGGCTACGGTTCTAGGGCTTACGTCAATGGAATCGGGAAGCTATGGTGTTATTTCAAGTATGCCCCAATGGCGTGCGAATATGCTTAAAAATATGGGGATAGTTTTTAGTCAAAATTATCCAAATCAAATGTATACAGGATTGCCACTAGATCGTGATAAGTATCCTGTATTATTTGAAGGTATTTTATGTACTAATCAGCAGCCGAAGGGTGAAGTGCTCGCAGCATTTTTGGATGCCAATAACTTACATCCTGCAGAGATTATATTTTTTGATGATAGCATGAGTAATTTACAATCGGTGGGGCATGCGTGCTCACAGCGGGTCATTCCCTGCACATTATTTTTATATCGCGGTTCTGAAAGATTCTCAAATACGTTAGATAGTGCATCTATTATCAGGCAAATTGATATACTTATGAAAGAGCATAGGTGGGTAAGTGATCAAGAGATAGCTGTCCTGTAAAATATGTATATATAAGGATTATCATGGAACAAAATCGACCTAAGATTGGTGTTGGTGTTTTGATTAAGAATGCTCAAAATCAATTTCTTTTGATTAAAAGAAAAAATATTCATGGCCAAGGCACATGGGCCCCTCCAGGCGGCCATTTAGAATTAGGTGAAACTATTATTGAATGTGCGCATCGCGAGGCTTTAGAAGAAACCAATGTCGTTATTAAAGATGCAAAAATTCTTACACTCACCGAAGATATATTTAGCTCAGAAAAGCATTATATTACGATATGGGTTTCTGCCTCTTATGATTCGGGTGAACTTATTAATAAAGAGCCTGAAAAATGCGAAGATCTGGGGTGGTATACCATGGATCAGCTTCCTCAACCATTTTTTTTATCATTTGCTAATCTTTTAAAAAATTATCAGTTAAAGGGATAATATATGCTACTAAAGATTGAGAAAAACTCATGCTAAACTCTTACTATGAGGTAACATGAAAAAAATAATTATTCTTTTCTTATTGACGAGTATTGCTTTATGGAGTCAAGAACCCCTGGTAAAAAAACTATTGGTGTGTGGTTGGGCAGGATGCGATAAATCTTTTGGTTATCAAAGTCGTTTAGATGAACATATGCGGGTACATACGGGAGAAAAACCTTATACTTGCGCTGAATGCGGTAAAAGTTTTACTACGCAAGGCAATTTAAAATGTCACAGGCTTACCCATAACAAGAAATCTTTAAAGAGATATAGGCAAATAAATACTAGGGAAACGTCTTTTATCTGTCAAGAATGTGGTAAATCTTTTGATCGTCTGGGTAATTTTAAAAGACATAGTGAAACATACAAGGGCACACAACATTATTCGTGTATTTTATGTGATAAATCATTTGCTGAAGAGAGTAGTTTAAAGGCACATATGAATATCCATGCTGGCGAAAAACCTTTTAAATGCGATGAATGTGGTCAATCGTATAGGAGAAAAATTGATTTCAATAATCACCTACAAAAGGTGCATTCAAATGTGCTGGCAGATTCTTTATTTAATCGTGTATTTGATACAACCTATG
>JAKAUO010000047.1 GCA_021827715.1 bacterium
AATCAATACTTAATTCCATAATTCTCATTCTCCTCTTTAGGAGCTAAGTTTATCAGATTTAATAATATCTTGCACCTGAGAATGTCTTAGTGGATCATGCTATATAATAAAAAAGATAAAGATTCTAACGCATTAGCACATACGGCTGACCCTTTTACTATCGACCTTATTCGCCAAAAAGGTATTGTGGTGCATTATATTGATGTAAAAAGTGGGCAAGAAAAACTCTGTAAAAATATGCTCGTAACAGTAGAAGATCTTACTACCGGCCAAAAAAGCCAAGGGGCCCTCCAGGCGGCTTGGGGAAAAAACGGAGCTTTATATCATCTTTTTATAAAACCAGTCAGAAATGCGAATGATTTTAAAGCTCTTGCTCAATTTTTAACGGGAAATCAACAGGCACAAGCTCCTGATATTTTAACCTTGGCGTAAAGTACGATCAAATGGGGTTTTGCTTGAGGTGTTTTTGCAAATCTTTATACTATGGTATAGTGAATATTATAGATAGTATTAGAAACCTCAAAGAAAACCATGAAAAAAGCAATTATTATGCTCATGTCCTTTGTGACAATAAACCCTCTTTTGAGTACCAGTATTTCCTCAAACTCAGAAGCTGATATGGTGGTTCAAGGCCTGATGGCAACAGCGCGCGCATGCGCAACTTCAGCTATAGTAACAGCGTGTGAACAAAGACCACTTACCCCTGCCTGGCACGGTTTTACCACCGCAGTAGTCGGATTAGGAACTGCAGCAACGGTTAAAGCTGTCTTACATCCGAACTATCCAGATTACAATTTTGCTCCAATCAACGTAAACCCTAGCCACACTGCTACTGCATATGCGGTTTTTGCGGGTGTAGCCGCTTCTTATCTTTATTGGAAATTGAGGCCGAACCATCGTGCATACAATAATGATAGAATCTGCGACAGACTAGCAGAAAGAACTATATCATTAAGTTTACTGGAATCAGAAGGAAAAGATCTTGCAACTATTGAAACAAACATGGGTAATATTGCTGCATTAAGGGGGCAGGATTATTTATTACCGGAAGCCGTACGTCAAGTTGATACCTATGTACAGCAAGTACAATCTGCCCAAGATGAATTAATTCGTCTGGAATCGTATCCTTCATTGCGTTATCCAGGCTTACACATTCATAAAGATTTTTTGAATGAAAAATTAAGACAGGCTCAATTTGTGTTGCGTGAAGTTAAAAGTGGTAACAATTATAAGCTTGAGAAAAAACAAGAGTCTGATGCAAAAAATGCAAAAAGAGCGCTTGAAATAGAAGAACAAAAAGCTCTTGCAGAAGCTCGCAAGGCGCGCGCTGCAGAAAAAAGTGCATCTGCCAAGACCCAACAAGCTGCCACACAATCGAACTATTTTATACTCGATCTCCTTAAATGGCTAACCCGAACACGCTAACACAAAAAACTTTCAAATTATTTATAAGAAAAAATAACGAATATAAAGCCCTCAATAAGGAACATTATGAAAAAAACAATCATGATACTTGGTACTCTTTTGGCAACCTGCCCAAAGACCTATACATTGGAAGCAGACCCCGCTCAGGCAATGATCTTAATGACCGGTGGCGGTATCACAGCAAGTCTAGTAAATGCCTGTGAACACAGACCACTTACTCCTGCATGGCACAAAGCTACCAGCATATTAGCAGGCTTGGGTACTGCGCTGACGGTTAAAGGCACGTTGAATCCAAATTTCTCAACCAATCCTGACCATGCAGCTACTGGTTATGCACTTCTTGCGGGGGCGGCTACCTTCCTTCTTTATGGGCAATTCCGAGTCCCACAACGTACAAGAGCTTATTATAAAACTCTCAGAACGTTAGAAACAAATCCATTAGAGCACCAATTGGAAGAATGCAAAGAACAAGATCTGTCAACACTCGAAGAGAAAATTGCTCAAAGTGCATCATCAAAAAATAAAGAGTACCCATTACTTGCCGCGGTTCAAGACCTTGAAAATTACGAAACAGACCTTAAAGCTACCCATGATGAATGCATTCGTTTACAACTTCTCCTCAAGTTCTTCGATCTTGATAAAGATAAAACTTTCTTAAGGGAAACAATCGCACAGGCTTCTTCAGTATTGGCTCGCGTAAAAGAGGGCAATAGATTCAAAAAAGAGGCGGCGCTTGCAGAGCAACAAAGACGTGAACAGCAAGCTGCTAAAAAACTTGAAAAAGCCAAAAAATTCTCTCTGTTAAGTCCAATGACCTGGATATTTGGCAAAGCTTAATACAGAGGCTTTTGATAATTCTTTTGGGGGGGCACTTGAGCTCCCCTTTTTATTTTTATTTCAATTTGAATAATTAAAATGCTACTCTAATAATAAGTTCTTACTTTTAAGAGTCTTAATTAAGGGGAGTAGTATGCGTAATAAAGTAACATTTTTATCTTTATATTTAGTAGGTTTCATCACTATCATGCATATAAATGCTTATAGATTTGCCGTCTATGGGGATGCCGGTGCAGATATGGGTGACCCGAAGATCTTTAATGAAGAGATATTGGGGTTTATTAATGGCTTTGTAACCAAGGCGAGGCCAAAAATAGATTTTGTTATTTTTGTAGGGGATGGCATCAATAGTGCTACTGATAAGGAATATCGGGAAAATAATCTGGCAAAATGGCTCGATTTTATGAAAAAAGGGCTTAAAGGCATTCAACTGTATCCCGCATTAGGAAACCATGATATTTATGGAGCAACCGGCTGGATTGAAAAAAAGCTGGAGCCGCAATATCAAAAAACATTTAATTTTTTGCCTTCTAACGGCCCTAAGGATTATCAAAAAATAGATTATTCTTTTGAATATGGAACAGGAAAAGAAAAATCACTCTTTATTGCTCTTGATTCATTCGGGTTTCCTTCTGATCAACAGCAAGGCTTTGATAATGATTATGACCAAGAACAACTTACGTGGCTCAAGGCCCAGGCACAATCTTCTGATGCGCCCCATAAATTTGTATATATGCACTCTCCCATTTTTTCTGTGGAAGGTTGGCCCATTGGTAAAGCAGTTCCTGAACTTTTAAATCTGGTTAAACACTATAATTTTGATATGGTATTTTGTGGCCATGAACATTTATATAGTCGTTCAATCTTAGCGCATATTCCTACGCAACAGGGCTTTCGCGATCTTATTCAAATCCAACCCGGACCTTCCGGATCAAAGCCAAGCGCTGGTAATAAAATTAATCCACAAAAGGCACCAATAGTTCGTATGCATACCGGCTATAGTTTTGTAATTATTGAAGTACACGATGAAAAAGTAACAGGTCAGGCATTTGCGGTAGTTAAAGATAGCGCTGGAAAACTTTCAACACAAAAGTTTGATGAATTTGGCGTTAAACAATCACCTGCAATAAAGCAAACGGAGTCTACTGCACCACAAAATGCTCTAAGCCGAACCGCAAGCGCGACGTAATGATTAATTAACCACTTTACACACTACCAGTAATTCAACAGATTGTGCGCCGTGCTTGTATAACTCAAGCGCGGCCGTTTGTGCTGTTACGCCAGTGGTATAAAGATCATCAATCAATAAAATTCTTTTATTGCGTAAACTGCAATTTCGTAGCCTTTTATTGAGACTAAAAATATGCGTAACATTCTCTTTTCGCTGGGTAGCAGAAAGTGCTGATTGAAATTGTGTCTTTTTGTGTCTGACCAAAGCAGTTATGATGGGCTTGCCCACCACCGGGGCTATCGATTGCGCCAAGATCTCTGCTTGATTAAAACCGCGCCACATATTTCTCTGCCAATGTAATGGCACAGGCACAATCATATCACATTCAAGGGAAAGCTTTTTTACATACTCTGCAATGAGCGTACCTAATTGAAAAATGGGAGTTTGTTGGCCATTCAACTTTGCTTGAATAAGCCTATCAAAGGGTTCTTGATAAGCCGTATACGCATGCACCGCCATTGAACGCGTTGATGATAAAAAAACCTGACAGGAGCCTATAACCGGTACCCGTTCACGACACACACTACACAGGACCGTATAATTAGGTAATAAATTTTCACACCAAACACAATAGGGTGGTGATAAAACTTTCGTAATTATAGCAAGTATTCGCTCAAGAAAATTCACATACTTAATCATGTATTACTGCAAGCATGCAGGCAACTCCTACAATAATAGCTGCATCAGCAACATTAAACACGGGTGAATTAAACGTACCTATGTGTATAAAAATAAAATCCACCACACCATTATATAAGGCCCGGTCGATAAGGTTACCCGTAGCACCTGCAATAACTAACAGCTCTGCATAAATTGCACGTCCTTTTATGAATCTAAAAACGGTGTACCCTATAAGCAATACTACCAATAATGATATGGCAATTGAAAGTGCTATAAAAAATGGCTGCTGCGCATGATGAAAAATTCCCCACGATATCCCGCGATTAATTACCAATTCACACGAGAAATAATTATTAAGAATAACTTCTTTGTATAAGGTCTTTAATGCCCATTGCTTACTTAAAAAATCTATCGCAAGAATAAAGGCAAAAAATAGTATATACCCAGCGGCAGAAAATAATTTCTTCATCGAACGGTAGCTCCTAACCTGGTGACTGCTTGAATAACAAATGTGCGTAATTGATCGATTTCTTCCTTAGAAAAGGTTTTTTCATCATCTACGGCAATATACCGCATGGTGATTGATCGTTGATCCTTCCATTCAGGTTTTTCAAAAGAATCGATCACCTGTATATGATATATGCGAGCATCACAGTGGGCAATAGCTTGTTCAAGCATATCAACAGAAATTGAAAACGGTACTAACAAACTAATATCAGTGGTAAGCGGTTGAAATGGTGAAATAGCTTTATAAACCTCTTGTGTGTTCGGCGCATGAATAAGAATATCCAGATCAAACTCAAAGGCAAAGGCCTCTCCTGGGGCCACTGATTTCAAAATAGCAGGTCGAATCATTCCTGCATAGCCAATAACAGTATCATTATATACCAACTCTGCTGTTTGATAGGGGTGATACCATGCAGATACGGAAACTGGCTTTCTCCATATAACATGGGCGGCTAATAATTTAAAAATTTGAGTAACTTTTTCTTTGAAATCATAAAAATTAAGTTCGTACGGTGCATACCAGATTCCGGAAAGTACGGTTTTTTCACATGGTTTATCATTTTCTCTTTTCCAAAGAGTATTCATTTCAAAAAAAGACATGCGGCCATGTAAATGAATATTTTGTTCTATATTTTTCAAAAAATGAGGGATAAGTGATGATACTAAGTGCGTCCAGTGTTCAGAAACGGGATTAGCCACGGTATAGACCGGTTCACATGTAAGGCCAATCTTTTCTAAAAATTGATTATCATAAAAAGCATAATTGCTTACTTCATGCATCGAAAAACCAAATGCGCAGAGCCGTTTAAGAGCTCGACGCGTCATGCTATAATGCACAGAGAAAGGTTTCATTACTCGAAGTGGTAACTGCATTGAAAGATTATTAAAGCCGATAAACCGTGCAACTTCTTCAAGGATATCTTCAGGAAGTGAAATATCTTTAGTGGCCCTAAAGCTGGGTACAATAACACTAAATTGGATACCGCCTTTATTATTTTTTTGCTGAACCCCAAAGCCCAATTTTTGTAAAATGCTATGAATGTGCTCCGCAGAAACGGAGGTTCCTACTCGTTCCTGCAGAAATGCATGAGAAAAATGTATTACTTTTTCTTGAGGGACCTCACCTAAAGAAATTATCGCTTGAGCGCTGTGATAGGGTATATCATGAATATCTAAAAGATGTAAAAAACGCGTTAAAGCATGTGTATTATATAAAGGGTCCAACGATTTTTCAAAGCGTGTGGATGATTCAGAACGTACTTTATGGCGCAAAGATGATTTACGGATTGTTGAGGGAACATAACAGGCAGATTCAATAAATAATGATCGCGTTTCAGAAGAAATGGACGATGATTTCCCACCCATAATGCCTGCAAGGCTCAAAGTATTTTTTGTATCGCACAATACGATATCTTCGGCGCTAAGAGTAATAGTGTTTCCATCAAGAAGCTGTAATTTTTCACCGGATTGTGCTGCTTCCACCTTAAGAACGCCACCCTGGATATGCTGAGCATCAAAAGCATGCATAGGTTGCCCGATATCGTACATAACATAATTGGTACAATCCACAATGGCATTAATAGGTTTGGCGTTAATGGCGCATAATTTAAAAACCATATCGGGACATGAGCTATAATAGGAAATAGCATCTATGGTTAACCCAGCAATTCGTTTACATTGCTGAAGATTATTATTCTCTAGCGCAATACTATTACCAGCAACAGCAGGAGCTTGGTGCAGAAACGAACGTATCGGCTTTTGCGCCAAAATATACTCTTCTGGTATTAACTCAAGATTATACAATGCTGCAATTTCTCGCGCAAAACCGCGGTGGCCCCATAGATCTGGCCGGTGAGTTAGTGCTTTATTATCAAACGTTACAATATAATCCCAAGCCGGTAAATCTTGCTTCCACGAACCGTTTTTCTTATCGTCGACAACCCATACTGCAGGCACCAGCCCTTCTTTTTCTGCATACAAATCGGCTAGGGTCAAATAGGCAAAAGAGTCACCATTTTTAATAATAAGGCAACTGTCATGCACCTGAAGATCTGCACGAAAAGGCAATACTAGTTCTTTATTAAGTTCGGGCAACTCAAGACAAATCTGAGATTCTTTCTTGACCACGTTACCAATAAAAATCATGTTAAGGGAGTACGTTACCCGCTGTACATGCTCTATTTCAGCCACGGTCGCGCTAACTCGCTCAAAAAAATTTCCCTTTTCAAATTCAGATTGAAACTGAAGAAATGGAAGGGTGCTGAGTTTATGCTCAGTATTTTTTATATGACTGAATACCCAAGCGAGTGAAAGCTTCATACGTTATAACCTAACTTTTTAAAATGACCAGAAGGTGGAGGCTCATTGCAAAGTTTACGCAAAAATTGTAAAACGATCAATCTATGATAAAATAAGATTATTATGAAAACTATTTTACTCTATTATAAATATACTGATATTCAGTACCCGGCACAGCTTATTAAATGGCAAAAAGAGCTCTGTACACGCTTAGCGCTTAAGGGCCGCATTATTGTAGCTACTGAGGGCATCAATGGCACGGTTGCTGGAACCCAACAAGCCTGCCAAGAATATATGCACCATATGAATAATCATCCCCTGCTGAGTGGTATAGATTTTAAACAAAGTATGTGTGAGGGGGAACCATTTCCCCGATTGCGCATTGTAGAAAAAGAAGAAATTACGCGCATGGGAAAAAGCCCTCAAGAGATTTCTTATAAAGATGCAGGAACGCATCTTTCCCCATCGCAAGCGCATGAACTTATTGAAACCAATCAAGAATTAGTTATTCTTGATGGCCGAAATAAGTATGAATCTGCTATTGGTAGATTTAAAGGCGCTATCACTCCCGACATTGAAAATTTTAGGGATTTTCCGGACTATATAGATAAAAACCAGCATCTTTTTAAGGATAAGCAGGTGCTTATGTATTGCACGGGTGGTATTCGTTGTGAACGAGCCTCGGCCTATTTAAAAAGCAAAGGAGTTGCCCAACAGGTGTACCAAATTACCGGCGGTATTGACCGGTATGCGCAAGCATATCCTGACGGATACTTTAGAGGCAAAAATTATGTTTTCGATGGTCGCATTGCCGTGCCAATTAATAATGACATTTTAAGTTCCTGCGCACTTTGCTCTGAAACTTCTGATGATTATCATAATTGCGTCTATGCAGGTTGCAATAAGCAACTTATCATTTGTGCATCATGTGTCGCCCAAAACAATGCGACCTGTAGTCAAAGTTGTCGGGAAAAAATTTTAAATAACCCGGCAATGATGCGTAAAACTCCTCATAAAACAGCAACATGCATTCTCTAGCCATTATACAACACAACATTCCCTTAGCTGATAAAAATTGGTTCAAAACGGGTGGTACTGCGCAATGGTATGCTGACCCACGCACAGCCGCTGAGTTTGCTGATGCATTAGTCTATGCATATGCTCATAACCTACCCGTGACGGTACTTGGTGAAGGCGCCAATATACTCATCAGTGATGCTGGAATTTCAGGTCTGGTTATTCGCCCCGCGCTTAAAGATATATTTTTTGAAAAAATCACCGACGCCATTCTTGTCACTGCGCAAGCTGGAGTGAGCATGTCCGATCTTATTGAACAATGTTTACACGAAGCCGCTCTGGGTCTTGAAGAATTTAGTGGAATCCCGGGCACGGTAGGCGGTTCTGTTTTTATTAATATCCATTATTTTGAGTTCTTACTCAGTAACTTTCTTGTTGAAGCAACGGTAATTAATGCACAAACAGGGGACATTAAAAAGGTTAATCATGATTGGCTCCATTTCGGTTACAATTACTCAACCTTGCATGAAAAAGAATATTATTTGTTCGATGCAACATTTCGTTTAAAAAGGGCAGAAAGTGATCTTGAAGTTGCGTATGCTCGTGGTAGAAGAAAAGAGATTATTCGACATCGCACGGCACGCTACCCGAATGCACGAACCTGTGGAAGTTTTTTTAGGAACTTTTTCCCTGAAGAGGTCACGCTTGAAAGCCAAGGGAAAAAATTGATCTATGTTGCTTATTATCTTGATAAAATTGGAGTTAAAGGGGCTCTTTCTTGCGGAGGGGCAACCGTTTCATATCAACATGCCAACATGTTAGTAAACACGGGGACAGCCACAAGCGCCGATATTATTACCCTTGCGCGGACCATGCAGCAAAAGGTATACGATGCATATGGCATTATTCCCCAGCCTGAATGCCGTCTACTTGGTTTTTCTGATTATCCGTTATTAATTAAAAAGTAAGCGCTATCTTCTGTTTTTGACTTTCTTCGATACATACAAGAGAGTATGTAAGACTAAAAATAAGAAATAGCATTAAAGACGATATCTTCATACTCACCCTTTTAAAAAAATTATTAATCAGTAATTAAAATATATAATAATTTTCAACCAAAATCAATAAAAACCACTTTTAATACACCCTCTTTTAAAACCCATTCTATTTTTCATTGACTCAACCTAATTAACAATTATACAATTAAAATAAAGGGGGGCGAATCCTATGAAAAAATTATTGAGTTTAAGTATGGTACTATTACTAAAAGTATCACTTGAAAATTTTAGTATTTCTTTGCCAGAAGGATTTTGCATTGCAACAGAGATTGCAGAAAGCAAAAGTTGCAAAAGCCGTCAGGTTGAATTCAACTCATCAATACCCGTTTTGCTCATCATTATTCATGGAACTTTTTCAAAAGCTGATTCACTCTTAGATGCTATAGTATTTAATAATGATACTATCCCTGCAGGATTTTTTAGCAATAATCACTATAACGCAACGCAACCTATTAGGTTAAGTTTTGAATGGAGCGGGGAAAATAATGATAACGCTCGAATAACAGGGGGAAAAAATTTAGCTCAAGGACTTAATGATATAATGCACCAATGCACACAACAAAATGTTCAGCCTGCCACCATTATTCTTGCTCATAGCCATGGCGGCAATGTAGTAGCCGTTGCCAGCAATAGGGTGAATAAGCCTATAGATTATGCAATTTTTTTAGCAACTCCTGTTTTACGGTATGATCATAATAAAAAAAGGGGCGATGAAACAGACCTTTATTTACCGCAAAAAATTAATAATCTTTTCCTTTTTTATTCTACGCTTGATATGGTGCAAACTTCAGGAGCATTCTTGAATGATTTTAAACGGCGTTATGGTCCACTACCCGGCATAAGCTTGTACAATATAGCTTTGTTAATAAATGGTCAAGAACCGGGACATTCATTATATACACAACTTATCAACGATCATATCTTAGAATTATGCGTAAAAATTAAACACACTTATACCAAAAACAGAAACTTGGTTGCTCATATTGCACCACAAAATCAAATTGTTGATAAAATTATCGCTATAAAAAAATATGAACCTGAAGCAACCAATCCTTTTACCGGTATATCTACCGATAGTCTTTGGCCCAATTGGGAAAATTTTTCCTATTCAGCAAGTGAAGTAGACGAAGACAAAGCAAGCGATGACGCACGGATGCTCTTTAATAATTTTTATAAATTTGAGTTTACTGATACCATGCCTTTTATCGATAGATCAATTAAAGCGCTTCAAATGGAAGTATGTACTCGTGCTGTCGGCAAAATGGGAGCCACATTAGCTCTTTTACCCAAAGAACAAAAAGATTCCATTACACAAACCTGTTGTCAATTTGATACATTCAAAACAGAACATCCAAATGCAAGCGCAGCAGTGCAATGCGCAAAAAGAGATACTCTCCCGAACAGATCGCTCTCGTCCTCTGAAAATCAAACATTTTGTATGAATGTGGTTGGTGTACCCGGAAGATATCTTTCTTTATTGCCCACCGCGCAACGGGCCGATCTTTCAAAACGCTGCTGTTCACCTTCATTTAAAAATCGTCATCCAAAAGCCGCCGGCGCTTTAGGCTGTCAATAAGCAGCTACATTTTTTATTGATTAAGCAATGCTCACACAGCAACGCCTGTAATCGAGCAACAGTTTCTTTATCTGCTTTGCCATCAATTAAGGTTGGCCGATAGTGCATTTGAAATGCTCTAATAATATCTTCTTGAGTAACATCAGCATCTGGAAGCCTGTATCCCCAAATATGCAAGTGCTTGATAAGCCATTCTGTTCTTTTTGCTTCATCATTAAATACTGTACGAGATAAGCAGCGTAAAGGATATAATTTACTGCTATCTGGCCAGACGCCGATACCATGCTCTGCCAATTTTTTCCAAGGAAATAACGGGCCTGGATCATTTTTTCTGCGCGGGGCTATATCTGAATGAGCAACCACATTACGAGGAAGTATCTTTTTATTACGCTGCAGAATTTTTTTGCATAAGGCAATAGTTGCTTCTATTTGACGGGCATCATAAGGATACCATTCTTTGTCAGATCCCTTTACCACTATACCCTGTGGTTGACGAGAATTTACCCGATAACCTAAATTAACATGCTCAATGCCTATTGAATGAAAATTAATTTTTTTTTGCGTTGCATCAGGACCTTCAAGACCCTGCCAATAAGAAACGCCTGCATGTCGAGCTGCCTTTTCTTCTAAGACATGCTGGTAAACGTGGCCATCGGCGTCAATGGTGTAATGCGCACTTACCGGAGTTGGCACATCGGTTTTTGCAAAAATTTCTTGAACGCGCCATAACGGCTGCGCCGTATAATGCAAAACCAAAATAGTGGGGGTTACTTCTTGCCCAGAATCAACATCAAAGCGCTCAAGAAAATTTGGCGATGGGTGCTGAATAAGAGTTGCCGCCAATGGCAACAATACAATAGTTCCTAAAATCTCTTTACGCATTCCATCACCCCCCCCATAAAAACAATTTCTATTATGTAATTATAGTAACAGGTGAGCGTAAAGAGATACAAGAAAAAATTATAGATTCACTTATAATCAATGAATAGTAATGAATAGTTACGAGAGCTGCGTTCCATTTTCTACTTTATGTTCAGGAGAAATCAATATTAATCGTTCTTGTCCCTCTTTTGCAAAAAGCATCATCCCCTGTGATTCAAGACCCATCATTTTACGGGGTGCAAGATTAAAGACAAAAATACCCTGTCTTGCAAGTAAGTGGTCAGGCGTAAATGATTTACGAATGCCAGAAAGTATTTGGCGCGTACCAAAGGCACCAAAGTTTACTTTTAGTACATAGAGCTTGTCAGATTTTTCAAGCGTTTGAACATCTTCAATGGTGCCGACACGTAATTCGATTTTTGCAAAATCATCAATCGTAATAGTCGGGGTAGTTTTTACTTCTTCTGCCATAGTTTCTTCTTTTTGTGGTTCTATTTTATTAAATAATATTTCACCTTGGGTAAGGACAAAGGTTTTGTTCCAGGGTTCGCTTAATAATTCAGCATATATATCTTTATCAAGCTCAAGGGACATGCCAAGCTGCTGTAATAACTGCTCCATTTTAGTCGGCATTAAGGGCAAACACATATACCCAATAGTGTATAAAGCATGGCACGCTGCAGAGATTGTTTCATCAAAATCTTGCTGAGAAATTTTAACACGTTTCCATGGTTCACGCACATGAAAATATTTATTCACCGCCTGAATATATTCCCACACTATCGCATAGGCCCGGTTCATGTAGCCACTTTCCATTTCTTGCATAAAACGAACAAGAATATTTTTACCCGTTTCATACAAAACAACAGATTCTGGAGACAGCTCTGCAGGGGGAACTACCCTACTGAGATTATTCTTTAAGGCAAGCGTGATCATGCGGTTCAGTAAATTGCCCAGATCATGCGCAAGATCAGAATTAATACGCTGCTCTAATTCAGGGTAAGTAAAGGGCGAATCTTGGGTTATAGCAAGATGACGCACTAAATAGTAACGCACTTGATCAACACCATAGGTGGCTGCAAGTTCGATAGGGTCAACTGCATTGCCGCGAGATTTTGACATCTTATGCTCACCTATTTTAATCCACCCATGCACCAGTAATTTTTTTGGTAACGCCAAATGGCTGGCCATTAAAAATGCGGGCCAAAAAACTGCATGGAACCGGACAATGTCTTTACCCAAAACCTGCAAATCTGCCGGCCACCAAAAATTAAATTCTTTTTCTTTATGCGGCTGGCCATAACCAACCCCCGTAATATAGTTATTTAATGCATCTGCCCATACATAGGTAACATGGTGCTTATCACCAGGAAACGGAATTCCCCATGAAATAGTAGTTCGCGATATTGAAAGATCTTTCAATCCGGATTGCACAAACGCAATAACCTCTGCCATACGTTCTGGTGGCGTAATAAAATGTGGATTATCTTTATAAAAGTCAAGTAATTGCTCCTGATACTTAGAAAGTTTGAAAAAATATGACTCTTCTGATACATATTCTGTTACTCTCCCACAGGTTGGGCATAAGGGTATGGCTGCTTCCTGCAAACTTTCCTGCGGAATATCTTTTTCTGTTACAAAGGTCTCGCAAGGGGTACAATAAAAACCCGCATAATGGGATTTGTAAATATCACCTGAAACGAGTAAACGTTCTATCCATGCCTGCACTGCTGCGATATGTTCAGGGTCGGTCGTGCGGATAAAACGGGTATACTCTATGTTGTATAATGCCCATGCATCTTTAAAAGGAGCAATAAAACTATCAACAAATTCTTTTGGCTCTTTCCCTGCTGCCGCTGCTGATTGTGCGATTTTTTGACCATGCTCATCTGTGCCGGTAAGAAAAAATACTTTTTTATTATGCAGTCTCTGGTAGCGAGCAGCAACATCTGCTAATAATGTTGAATACAATGACCCAAGATGCGGACGCGCATTAACATAATAAATAGGCGTGGTAACATAAAATTTTTTTGTAGCTAAATTATCCATAATAATCCACCGTAATAAGAAAAAAGAGCCCTGGAAAAATCCAAGGCTCTTTTAGTATACGGTAAAAAATAATCAATTAAAAATAGACATCTAAACCGATATGGAAATCAACCTCGGCGGGAATATTTTTACCACCAATGGTTGCTTCAAACCCTAAGAAGGTACTGATACATTCACCACTGAAGAATGTTTCAGTACGAATTCTGTGCGCTACGCGGTCTGTGTTATTGGTGTATACACAGGTATCAAGTGGTTGCAGTATGCCAGCCCAATCAACAGCAGTGCTTTGACAAAGGTATAATTTATCACGGCTTTTTACATAGGCTTCATAGCCAAACATAACGCCCATGCATTCACAGTATGGATTAATGATATTCGCGTTCACATCAATGATTGCATATTGCCATGATGTTTTAGCATTAATACAGGGTCCTATATTTTTGATCGTTGCACCTTTAAATGGTGCTGCAATATTGTTATTTGCTGGTAACACCCAAATATAGTAGGCATCAAAATTGAAGGTTAAATAGCGACAACCTTCAATACCTCCAGCAGATCCAAGGCCAATCTCAGCATGTCCGTTGTTACCTGTAGGAAATTTAAGAATTTGAAGTGGATTATTAACTTTAATACCTGTTGGCGCAGTTGCCCATAAGCGGCCTTCAAGATAGCCACGATTCGCCCAATCATATGCAAGGAACCATTCAAAGTTCAAGTCACCCATGCCGCGCGTATTTCCGTAACATGCATTCAATCCAACTTGGTTAGTGAAATCAGTTAACGAAGTATTTGCTAATGCATTAAAGGCATTAGTCAATGCCGTGAATACGTTATAGGTACCTGGCAGAAGTGCACCCGGGGTCGTTGCACCGACACCTTGTACATTTGGCACTACCCAGAGGTGTGATTGTGCAACAGAACTTGCTGCAAGCGCAGCATAGGGGATATCTGATGCTACACGCCCACGTTGCAAATTAGTAAGACCACTGCCATCACCTTGCAAAACAGCTGCTCCATTTTGAGGAACATCTGCCCAGCGAACTGAAGTAGGCACAGAACCATTAGTACTTTCAATAATATCTAAAAATGGCGCAACTGAAGTAGGTAGTGAGGTAGAAGGGACACCTCCTGATACATTTTGTTGTGCAATAAGAATATCTGTTGCCGGATAGGTGACCATTGGAACTGCCTGCCCATTAACATTATAGCTTACTCGATTAAGAACATTTAATGCATCCAATCGTGCAGCAAAAACATTTTGGGTAATAGCAGGACGTCCATCAACTTGGATAGATTCCACACGTTGCTGATACAGCCCTGAGACCGGATTATTATTTTCTGCGGCAATAATCGGATCGCCACAGAGAGGCTCTACTCTAATATCACGAAAGGGAATACGAATACGTAAGCCGGTATTCCAGTGATTATCACATCCAAAACGTGTACTCCAGTTGGTGCCAAACCAAACACCCTGCTCACGATAATCAACATTGATAGTAATAGGGGTAAGAAGAACAAATGGGTTAATGGGAGTACCCGGTGCAATAACCGAATTTGCAAAAGCTTCTTCCAATGTAAAGGTTGATTGCCCAAAATAAAGTGCTGCTAATGATTCTTTACGCCCCGGACAGCACTTCCCCGGAACTGTTGTGTCACCGCACTTATTATTATAGGCATCCGGCGCGGTTCGAAAGTAAATACCGGTCCAAAAATGCACATCGAGATTCGAATCATTTAACTCACGGTCACGATCCAATGGATAGTGCATGTACCCTTCAAATAAGCTTAAGGGTGTTCGTGTCTCTTGCCATGCCTGCACGGTACCGGCGCAAGCCAGTACCGTATATACAACGAGATTTAATTGCTTATTCATAATAATAGTCCTTTATTTTTTTATTGTTCCGGATTCACTTCAGATAACTCTTGCGCACCTGTAGTAAGGTCCACAGCAATACCAACAGCGCCTATTGCCACTGCATTACTTGGATTAACGTAGGTACCATTAAGACCTCTGATAGGACCGGCAAGATTTCGGACAATCCCATCAACCCCTGAAGCATTTAAGACAAAACCTATGGTTAATTCGCCAAGTTTATTTCTAAAAATAGAGGCAATTTTCCCTGCTTGGGTCGTGTATTCACTCATTGAAAGATAGTTAAAGAAGTCTAAACCAGATGCATTAGTAATAGGTGTCAGCACTGTTTTTGCGTAATCTTGCAAGGAGTTTTTAGATGACATAATATCGGCAAAGATGTTGACATTGGTTTGACCGGCAACGCCTTGGACCAATGGCTGAACCGCTGTTGGATTTCCAGAAACAAGCACCATATTACCACCGCCTAAGACATCAGCATTTACCTGATCAAAGCTAAAGGTATACGTTGTTGGAGCAGCATTGGAAATAGCAAATAACCCGGCAAGATTATTGTCGCCTGTGTAAATTTGCTGATTTTTTAAGGTACCTTCAGGAACAGTTAGGGATATGCTATTAACATTATACAGTTGCCCAACAAGCCAGGTATTTGGAGCAGATTGTGGCTTATTGACAATACCCACACCTAACCCTAAGAACCCTTGACTGTTTATATCAAGTAATGCACCGACACCAGTAAGCACTAACGCAAAATTAAGAGGACTTGCTATCAATGAATAAGTAACGTCACCTATTTGAAACCCTCCGCCATATTCAGAATCAGAACCGATCTGAAAACGTGCGTTATCTGTAAATGCCCACGACTGGTTAGTTGTCGGAACCAAATCATTACTGTTATTTTCGACACCCACTAACGCGCCTCGTGGAATAAAGAAGGTCGCATTTTCTTTAAAGGTTACCCGGCCCGCGCCAGAGAATATCACACGCATATCGTCAGTTGAAGTGACATCTGTTCCTGCGGGAATATTAACTGCATAATCTGGTTCACAATACAGACGTGAATCGCCTTCAAAAATAAGGTTGCCACCACCAAGTACCACTTGGGCGCCCGGTTCAAGCACCATGTTAACTGCGCCTGAAATGACTAGGGACTGCATGGTTGAAGTAAATTGGGTTAAATCTAACACACCGTCAGATTTCACACGTAATTCTGTAGGGACCACTGAATCAATTAATAATCTGTTGCCGGTTACCGATGTTGAACCGAATGCGGTTCCTGTTACTATATGGCAGTAGTTATTAATAAGAGTATTAACATTCAAGCGAACCGTTGCATCACCATTCGGCATTAAAATTACCCCATTAATGCCCAGTACCACACTTGCATCAACAGAATCAACATTACGTGCTGCAGTGCCAAGACCAACAAGTGCATTATTATCTAACGCAAGTACGCCCACCGGTGCAGTTGCGCAAGAATTACCCGTTGGAGAAGATTTCCCATTAAGAAGAACAAATTCTCGCACGAGCCCGCCATCGACAAGTAAATGCACCTGATCACCAAGGCGTGAATTGATAACCTGCAATTGATCAACTATTCCTTGAATTGTTGGCAATCCATTTAAGTTTGCGGCAGAAACCGGATACAAGCTGGCGGGAAAGAAGGGCGCCGTTGTTGGTTCATACGGAACAAAGAGCGCTTGACCATAGGTGCCACAATAATCTTTCATTAAATTCTGCCAATCAAGGGTATAATCAGCAACTTCTTGACCTGGAGCAATAATAATCAGCTGTGAAGGATCATTAAGGTTAAGTTGCCATTCAGTAATGCCTACTCGTGGATCAAAAAATACTTGATTGTATCCTAAATTCACTTGACCATTTGCCGATTTAGTGACCATCATACCAAAATTTGCGCGATAGCCGATATCGTTAATACCCACGTTTGTTACTAGACCGTTATAGTCAACAAACATACCACCTTGTCCTGTTGTGCCACTTGATTGTGGGCTTTTTAAATCACCACCTTGGGTTGCAAAGGAATAAAACTCACCATTAATGATTAAGCTTGGCACACTGGTTCCCCCAAAAGTAGTATTTGGTGGCACTTGAGCACCGATAGAAATATTACTTGCACAGGATAAATAGATGGTATTCACACCCAATTGACCAGAAATATTTCCGGTTATCCCTGGGGTAATTTTATTATTATTAAGAGAAACGCTTAATAATAATTCAAGCGCATCTGGGTTGACTGGAGAGTCACCATTACTCGTAACCGTTTGCATAACATCCAGTTGCGCATTGCGGCTTATGATAGTTTGAAAATCCGATGCCCAAGAACTTACTTCGGTGCCCAAAATTAAATTACGGCCTGTGCCGTTGTCAATGCAACGACCGTTACCAAAGCTGGTGAACACACTCGTGTTATCAGCTGCAGCAAATGGCTGATCATTTACCACCTGTAGACTTAAGCCCACTACTGCTGCGTTAGTGTGTAAATCAAAGTATGAATTGTAAAATTGAATTGCAGGAACTACGCGTGCTGCATAACATGGGCAACTCAGGTTTGATGAACAGCAGATATTAAGGCGATCGCCACCTTGATAGGTAGGTGAAGACCAACCTGCACCGTTGTCCTGATAGATAGCATGAATCTCATCAGTATGTTGTAAATGCATGTCATTCAACTGCATTTTGTTATTAATAAAAAAGCAAGCGCTTCCATATTGCAGATAGTTACCCTGATCATCTTGGGCGAATGTTCTTAAAGGAAAATTAGTGTCATTTTGATAAATAAGAACTGAGCCACCTGTTGGGGTAACTTGCCAAGAAAGTATTTGTAAGGCGGTACCCGCGGTGGATGCTGCATCTGAATCGCCTTGGACAATTAATGGTCCCTCTACTTCAAGTACAATGGTACCTGCATCTTGTAGATTTGCCGCCGGGTTAATCGTGAAAGTTTCTAATTGACTGTTACCTAAACAATCTACTGCCGATCTGAAATAAATCGCTGAGTTACCCATCATATTAATAGTTGCAGGGTCAGAATTATCTGGGTTTCCATCAATAATCAAAGCCGCTGGGTTACGGTCTTTAATCACACGGGTCAAAAAGCGCTGACATGGAACATCTAATACATCACTAGGAATATTGGGATAAACAGTTATGTTCGTTACCGTTACTACGTAATCGATATAACTTTCAGGAGCAACATTCAACACAGAACCGGCACCTAATATAAACCCACTGCGCATTACCGTTGTGCTGGTTGGCATTACTTCACAGAACGGATTATTTACTAAACCGTTCCAGGTTGTATTACCATTGATAATTAAAAGACCATTAAAGCCACTTGGGTAATTGATCGAGTTTAAATTCATAACCGGTGAACCGTAACCAGAACCTTGGTTAAATTGAATATTCGATAGCAGAACAGGATAACCCGTAAGGCTCGCAGCTTCGTTTACTACCGCACCGCCATTTTGAATATTCAAAACTAAGCGGCCGCTATTTACTGGGTTAATAGAGGCATCAAAAGAAATTGTCCCTGTGTTATAACTTGCATTACCTAAGAAACTGATTGCAGATTGCGGACCAACTACTATGTTTGCATTTTCATCAGGTAACGGATCGGTTCCTGAAGGGAAACGCTGGAATATTACTTGCGGGTTTGAGCCACCTGCCATATTATTCAAAAAGATAGTACCACCTCCGGTTGTCGTGCTTTCAGTAAAGCTGAGGGTTTGCCCACCAGCGATTTCAAACTGCAGCGTACCTGGACCACTCATGGTAACCAAGAAGTTAGCACCATTTGTTCCACTAAAAAGAAGATCATTTGCAACACTTACTGTAATGGTTGTCGAAAGGGTTGCTGCATAAAAATAAAGTTGCTGCGATGAAGTAAGGCTCGCGTCAGCTGTTATATTTACAAATGCTTGACCGGAATTAAACGCTTGGATGTTTACGGGGGTCACAAGAAAGTTACTCCCCATGATATTTAAACTATTAGTGGCATCCAGGGTGACGTTGCCCGATTGATCGCCACCGGACCAATTGGTATCGGCCTGCACGCGCGTGCAGATCAGCAGCAATAAAATTACTGCATATAATTTTTTTTTAAATGGCATGTTATCTATCATGTACTCATCCTTTTTTTAAAAGATATATCCTTTAGACTTCAGAAAATGAGTATCATATAAAGATTTAAATCTTGTCAACAAAATGAATCAGTTTATGATTTAATACGAGCCCAGGTGCGGATTAAATCAATCTGATCCATCTGTTTTTTAAAAAAGAGAAGTTGTGAAAATCGGTCTGCATTCATACCTGCCAAATCACGCTGTTGTTGGTTTCCTGTCAAGAGGGAAAGCGCAGAAATGGTTGAGGGAAAAAATGAAAACTGCTCACAATGAGCTACAATACTTTCAGGTTGATACAAATAATTGAGCAATGCATAAATAATATCTTCATGGACTGTTGCGCGAGAAAGTGCACAATTTTCAATAGTCACAAATGTTTTTTGAGGAACCACAAACTTAATAAAGGGAAACTGTTTTTGTGCGCGTAAAATATAAGAGCTTGATGATACAATGGCGGCACAATTTTTGGTTGCAAGAAAATAATCTCCTCTAAAATCAACATACGCCTTTACAAATTTTTTCTGTTTTTGTAAAAGTTCTTCAACTGTCTTAAGCTTTGCCTGATCAAGGGTATCGGCATTCCCAAAAAGATATAGTGATGCGAGCATAACCATTTCTATCGGGTCATTAACCATAGTAATGGTATAGGGATGACTTGTGTGATTAAATATCAATTGCCAAGGGTCTTTTAATTGATCAGGTGTAAAGAAGCTCTGATCAACACCGACCCCAAAAAGTTCCCAAAAAAGCGGTAGAGAATATTCATTATGCGGATCATACTCATGACCAAGCAAAACGGGATTCAAATCTTCTATAAACGTTAATTTTGATCTATCTATTTTCTTAAGAAGGTTCTCTTGATGCAATAATTTAACTGCGTAATCTGAAGGGATAATAAGATCAAAACCCTTACCACCCGTTTTTTTTAATTTTACCAGCAACTCTTCGTTTGAAGAAAAATAACTCAGATTAATAGTAACACCGGTCTTTTTTTGAAAAGCAGACAAAATTGCAGGATCCAAAATATCGCTCCAAGCTGCTATCGTAATAGTTTTTTTCCCAGGAAATAATTCAAAAAACTTGGTGCTATAGAGCAACCCCATAAAAATAACTACCCATGCAAGTATCGTACCCGCCCTAAAAAGAAATCGAATATGTTTCATACTTGCTCCTGGGATGAAAAGGATGTCCAACAAAAAACAAAAACTAATACACTGCTGAGTAACAAAAGAAGCGTCGATAACGCATTCATCATAGGTGAAATACCCGTACGCAACATAGAAAGCAAATATAAAGAAAGTGTTTGAACCGAAGTTCCTGAGCAAAAATATGAAAGAATAAAATCATCAAACGAAATAATAAAAACTAATAAACCCGCGGCAATACTTGTGGAACGCAAAAGGGGCATAACAATAGAAAAAAAGGTTTGGTGAAGCGTGGCGCCCAAATCCATTGATGCTTCAACCAAGCGAATATCAAGTTCAGCAAATCTACCATTAATTAATGGTACCGCAAACCCGAGTCCTAATACCGTATGTGCAACAATCAGGGTAATCAATCCAAGGGGAACCGCACAAAGTACAAAAAAGGTAAGCAACCCAACACCCAACACTACTTCCGGTACAATAAGATTTACATAAAACAACGAATATAATGATTCCAGGAGTGACGACCTGCGTCTAAAAAGACGCATATACACTAACGCTAACGAAAGTGAAACGCTTAAGAGAGTCGCGCATACGGCAATAATAAAAGAATTTAAAAGAGCGTACCATACATAGGGGGTACTGAATAATTCATGGTACCAGTTAAAGGTAAAGCTGGTCCACGGGCAAGGAAAAGGTGCACTATTAAACGAAAAAGTTACTAAAACGGCTAAGGGGACATAGAAATAAAGATAAACAGAGACGACTGCGCCGATCACGATCATATTTTTAAGAAACTTTTTGAACATGATCATAACCGCACCTTTACTGCATAGGTTAATGCCCAATAAATAACCAGACTTGCTGCTATGAGCGCACATGATGATATAATCGTAAAAGCCGCCCCATAGGAAGCAGTCTCAGCGCCTAATACGCAGTAGGATACCAAAGAACCAACACATAAAAATTTATCGCCTCCCATGAGTTCAGGGATAGCAAACTCTCCAAACGAAGGGACAAAAACCAGAAAAAAACCAGAAATAATACCCGGCAGTGTTGCAGGAATAACGACGTATCGAATGGTTTGCCACCAACTTGCGCCCAAATCAAGCGATGCTTCAAAAAGACGACTATCGAATTTTTCAAACTGTGTATACAGAGGCAAAACCATGAAGGGCATATAGTAATAGACCATCATAATCATGACCGAAAACCATGAATTTAAAAGATTAAATGGCTGCGCTATCATACCGCTTGCAATAAGTACGGTATTTAAAAAACCATTTTTTTCTAAGACAAAAAACCAAGCATAAATATGAAGTAAAAAGTTTGTCCAAAAAGGTACGATAAGTAAAAAAAGACCTGGAATACGGAATCTTCCCGCTTTAAATGCCAAAAAATAGGTTAATGGATAGGCAATGCCTAAGCAAAGAATGCTATTAGAAAGCGCCATGATAAGTGAACGTATAATAACAGCGCCAAATACCGAGTCTAAAAAAGGCACAAAGTATTCAAAGGGTTTTCCAACAAAAGCAAGCCCAATAATACAACATAGAGGCATAATAAAAAAAAGGACCTGCCACACTAACGCCGGTATGCCAACAATAAAAGGAAATTCTTTGCGAACCATATCAAAAAAATACATTACTCTCCTAGCGTTCGACAATTACTACATTTTCTTTTTGCCAATAGAGATACAGTTCATTATCATAATCGATTACTTGTTGGGGAAAATGCTCTTCATTTTGTTCAAACACCTGCACTAACTGTTGATTTTCTAAGCGAATATTATATTGTGTTGATCTTCCATGATACACAATAGCTTCTACAATTCCTTTAAGACGATTTGAAAAACCCTCTACCTCTTTTTTGGTAATAAAAAACTTTTCTGGCCTGATGCTCATCACAATATTTTTTCCAGGAACCATCCATTCTTTTTTACGCGGGACAAATATTGAAAAAACACCTAACTGCGGAATATCAATGCATGATTGTCCCTCATTTTCTTGGTAAGTTCCTCCAAAAATATTGGTGTTCCCCACAAATTGCGCAACAAATGATGATTGAGGAAATTCATAAATTTCTTTAGGTGTTCCAATTTGTTCGACCACCCCATCATGATTCATAATAGCCATCTGATCTGCAACAGTAAGCGCCTCTGAAGGGTCATGCGTAACATAAATAAAGGTAGTTTTAAGCTTATCTTGCAGTTCAATCAATTCAATGAGCACTTTTTCTTTAAGTCGTATATCCAGAGCTGCCAACGGTTCATCAAGCAATAAAACTTCTGGCTCATTGATAATCGCCCGCGCTAAGGCAACACGCTGTTGCTGGCCACCCGATAAATTTTTTATATGTTTATGAATATGCGCTTCCAAATGCACGGCACGTAGCACTTTTATCACCCGCTCATTAATTTCTTGCTGCGCAACCCCTTTTACCACCAGGCCATAGGCAACATTTTCAAAAACTGACATATGGGGAAAAAGGGCATAATTTTGAAATACGGTATTAACGCGACGTTGATTAATGGGTTTATGGGTAATGTTTTCATCGCCTAAATAGACAGAACCACTATCAACGATTTCAAACCCTGCAATAAGTCTTAAAATAGTAGTTTTACCACAACCGCTGGGCCCGAGCAATGCAAAGAATTTCCCTTCTGGAATGGTAAGATCAAGATTTTCAAGAATAATCTCACCCTGATAACTTTTAGTGATATTTTTTAATTGAATACTTCTCATTGATGCCTTTCTTTGCGTCCTGCAAAATACAGGGGAACAACAATATCAGAAAGTGTGCACGGTATAACCACAGCAACAACTAAAAAAATCAACAAAATTCCCATCATTTCATGCCAGTAGGTAAACCCATACGAAACCATATAAAAAAGAGCTGCTAAAGAACTAATTAAAATATGGATAAAATGGGAAGCCAATGAAATAAAACCAAGCTCACCTTCACTATGTTCACGAATCATCCAGCCATTCAACAGCCCAACAAACATAAAAGGCAATAAATTAATTAAATCAGCAAAATTGTTAAAGCAAATATGCACAGGCATATTCACTCCCAAAAGATTACCCGCTAAAGCAGGTAATGCGACGTCCGATAAAGTACAAAAAATTGCCGGGGCAACCAATGAAACAAGTATCCCCATAAAAACATTCTTTGAAAAACGAAAAAACATAATCGAGGTACCCGTAACGGCAAATATTAAATGTAAATAATGAAATGAATGGAAAAGGATATGGTATGACAGCGCCAATTCTTTGCTCGCAGAAGCCGAATAATGGCCCGTTCCGGTTAATAAGTGTATAAGACTCAGGACGATAAACCCTACTGCAAGGGAAAATGCTGCATAGGGAAAGTGGCACATAAGCTCTTGGCGTAAAGACCCAACATGATCTTTATGAGCATGTTTAGAATGATCGTGTGAACTGCTCATAGGGGTTTCCTTTTTTCAAAACTGTTAAAAAAATCTGAATTTTAATTATACGGCAAGATAATCCAAATTGCAAAAAATTATAAAGTTGTTTTAATTCCCTGTGTAATCTTAAAACACGTTCCCCAGGGTTAAGAACCAGGCATAGCTGTTTTGGTCATAAAATTGCTGATTACCCGGAAATTGTTTCCATTTCCAACCGATATCAAAGCGTAAAGGGCCAATGGGCGTGTTCCAACGCACCCCAAATCCTGATGCCCCCAGTATGTCCCCCATGCGGATATCTGTAGCTGCACGCTGAGTAAGAATGCCAATGTCAGTAAATAACGTACCCCCTAATGATTTATAGATAACAAAACGTATTTCAGCGTTACCATTCATCATTGTTTTACCCCCAGTGGGCACCACGATAAGTTCTTGATTATTATTTCGATAAAAATTTAAAGGAGGTGCCAAATCAGGCTGATATCCACGCAACGAATAAGCGCCCCCTAAATAAAAACGCTCCGGAGGCATAATAGCCGAAAATTGTTGGTATAAAATGGTACCTAAGCGGAGCCGTAAGGCAAGCACCGTGTGGCTTTGTTCATGCAAAGGGATATAATTACCCTGCTCTAATAAAAATTTGATAAAAGAAGCATCTTTTACCCCACACGAAAGAAATGCTTTAGAAGAAAGAACCAAATACCATCCTCGCAACGGATCAAGGCGATTATCAATATCACTTATATAAAATGATGGTTCGCAAAAAATATAGGGAATACGTTTGTCTATAAAACGGGTAGTAAAATCAATCGCCTCAGAAAGTTTTTTTGATATATCTGAAGTTTTCATAAAATCTATCCCCGCAGTGACTCCCCACTTTGTTCCCGAATAATCCTGGGATAATTCCCATAAAAACCCATCCTGCGCGAAATGGTATAATATTTCACGTGAACCTAAAACTACCGGCTGTTCATAGCGGTTGCTGTACACTTTATATTGTTGGCGAATGGGGTATGGGCCCAAAAAGGGCAATTGGTAGAGTAATGTGACATAGGAATAAAATCGCGTAACATCAAATTCAAACGAGAAAATATCTGCAAACTTTAAGGGGTTTTTCCATAAAAATGTTCCGCCAAATTTATACGTTGCGCCTCCGCGCCAGGAAAGATTGGTACCTACACCCTGAAACCCTATACGGGTGCGTAATTCAAATGGGTCACTTTCTTGCACCTGAATAAGGACCCTTTTTTGATCCTCTTGTTGAGTGATATTTTCAGGGAATACCATTACTTGATCAAATACGCCAAAGTTTCGCAAAGTAGCTGCTGTTTCATCAAGCTTTTTCCTACTCCAGAGGTCACCCTGTTGGTAAGAAATGGCACGCTTAATCAATTTTTCAGGAACATCACAGAGCCCTTGAATATGCGTATCACCAAAATATACCGGATCTTTTTTTCCCGTGAAGTTCCACTGAAGAACAGCGTTTTCTGCTGTTAAAAATTGGGGAGTAACGTTGGTATACAAATACCCCTTATCATATAAACTCTTTTGCAGGAACTTTCGCATACGAGAAACCGTATTTAAATCTACCACCATGGGCACTGTTACTTGGCTATTCAAAAGCGCTGAATATTTTTTGCACCAGGACTGCTGATACAATGTGGTTACCAGATCTTGAAAATCAGGCGCCTCTATTTTTGTTATGCATATTTTTAAACCGGGGCTGATAAGAATATCTAAAGAATACTTACCCGTTTCCTGCTTATTAAAAACAGTATCTTGAACATAGAGATGGCCATACCCCTGCTGTATCAAATAGTTTACACATTCATTCAAAGCACGCGTGAGTTTTTTATGATTATAGGAACGGTTAATAATCGCAGAAAAAAATTGTGCCGGATCTTTTTCAGTAACACAATCTTTCAATCCCTTTAACGTGATTGACTCAATAAGCGCCCTTTTGCCTTCTTTAATATCAAACAGCAGTGTAGATGTATCTTCATGGCATGAAACGAGCACATCGAGATACCCCTGTTTTTTATAAAAATCGGTAATTTCCTGAGCCAGGAGTTCTGCCGGAATAATTAAAAGAGCCTTGCCAAATTCCGCACACAGTTGATAGAGTTGCTGATGAGAAACCGCAGAATTACCCACAAAAATACACTGTTTTTTATGCTTGAGCGCACATTTAAAAACAATATCAACTGAGTCCAATGAATCATGCCTAAGTTGTTCCATTTCAATCCCGGCAAAGAGATATCCTTTTTTTGCAAGATAGGCCGACATCATGCGCGCTTGAGCATCAAGCTCTTCTTGAGTACAGTAACGGTTTTTCAAGCGCGATTCAAGACGTTGTTGCAGTTTTTTAAGAACCTCTTTTATACATTGGGTATCCTGATCAGTATTGATCGAGCGGCATGAAACAGAACGGATTGTATAGGGGTTATTTTTATTTATATTCAAGCATACACATACAGTATGGTCATCATCATTAAAAGTGCACTGGGCCTGCACGCTACTTTTAAGATAGCCATTTTTTCTCAAATGGCGCTCTATTGCCTTTAGCCCATCGGCATGCTCATCTTGTTTAAAGGGCATCCCTTTGGTAAGACGATACAATTTTTTATATTCGTCCTTACCGGTAAAAATTCCAGAAATTGAGATTTTGCGGATAATATAATCAAATGAACCAGCTTCTAGAGTAACCCCATATAAGAATATAAAAAAAAAGAGATGCGTAACAAAATGACGCGCGGGTTCCATACCTAGGCTGACGATAAAACTTCAAAAATATAATGAAAGATATCTTATTTTAAGATATGCTTCATGACAATTTTAAAGCATTATACGAAAAACGCCACGATAATCTTTATCTTTTAAAAATGGATCGATTTCCATATTTTTGCCACCCTGACGAACAATAATTTCATCCACCGTATCTAAAAACAGGTCTAGATCAGCAGAAACCCCACAGGCAATCATCTTAATAGCTTGTGGAGAACTGGCCATAATAAACCCTTCAAGCTGGCATTCACGAGCCTTTTTTTGTATCTCTTCAAAAAGCCTTTCATTACCATTTTTTACCTCAAAGGTCATTTTAATGCAACGGCTCATTCACCTTCTCCCTTGTAACTAGCGCTTTTTTGCACCATAAGAAATAATCTCCTTGAAGCTAACAAATAATCGACTCGCTTTGCAATTTTTAGTATAATTGTAAAAAAATCTTCACTGTCCTTGGGATAAAATACTATGAATAGCTCTGTACGTGTTCGCTTTGCACCCTCTCCAACAGGCTTTATGCATTTGGGGAATGTAAGAACTGCTCTTATAAACTATCTTTTTGCCCATCACTATAAGGGAACCTTTATCATCAGGATAGAAGATACTGACCAGCAACGCATGTTTGATGTGGGCGCTCAGGGAATATTACAAGACTTACAGTGGCTGAACCTATCTTTTCAGGAGGGCCCTGGTGTTGGCGGGCCTCATGCCCCCTATTATCAATCTGAAAGAGACGCATTTTATCAAGAATATCTTAACCTCTGCATCGCTCAGAACAAAGTATATCGCTGTTTTTGCACCACCCTAGAGCTTGAAAAAAAAAGAGAGCGTCAAATTGCTCAAAAACTCCCGCCACGCTATGACAGAACCTGTTTAACGTTGAGTGCTGAACGTATACAAGAGAACCTTGACAATCAGGTACCTTTTATTTGGCGATTTAAATTATCTGATCACCAGGTGACGATTACTGATTTAGCACGCGGACCTATTACCTATAACCTTAAACATTTTTCAGATTTTGCCATTACGCGCCAAGATGGGAGCTGTACTTTTATTTTTGCAAACTTTGTTGATGATGTTTTGATGAACATCACTCATGTTATTCGAGGAGAGGACCATTTAAGCAATACGGCAAATCAGGCAGCCTTATATGTGGGCCTTGGCAAACCGTTACCACTTTTTTGGCATCTGCCTATTATTGCAAACACAGATGGTAAAAAATTATCAAAACGTGATTTCGGGTTTTCTCTTAATGATTTACGCAATGCCGGATACCTTCCAGAAGCAATTAATAATTATTTAGCAATTCTTGGTGCGTCATTAAAAAGCAGCTCGCATGATATGGCCAGCGAAATTATGTCACTGGAAGAAATTGCTCAGACATTCGATTTTGACCATATTACCTCAACCGGCCAAATTAAATATGATATTGAAAAATTACGTTGGATAAACCAAAAATGGATACAGAGAATATCGTTTGATGAATTTAAACAACGTATTGCACCACTACTTACGCTGCCTAGCAATACTCCCGCTAGCTGTCATTCTGAACTCGATTCAGGATCCACTCATTTAAAAAAAATCAATCACCTGCTTGAATTGATAAAACCTGAACTTATTACGCTCAATGATGTGATAGAAAAAACGGAATTCTATTTCAATGCGCCTAAAATTTCTTGCGCTGATCTACCTGAAACAGAAAAACAATTAGTGCCCTTTTTGGCTGCGTGCTTACAAGAATTTCAAGAACAATGCGCACTACCTGAAGAATTTATCAAATCGATAGCACATAAAGCAAAATCCGAAGCTCGAACAGTAAAACCCTTGTATGCAGTATTACGTAGAGCGTTAACAGGACATGCACAGGGATTAAGTATTAAAGATATTATGACGTTATTGGGTAAAGAAGAAAGCTATAAACGATTTTCACATTTAATCAATGAATGTAATAATCCACGCGATTCTAAATAACCAATAACTTCTAAAAAATGCTTTTCTTGATCTTTCGGAACAAAAAATTCAAAGATACCTTGTGAGGCGTCCAGGGTGCGATCAAAGCCGATATGCTCATAAAAGCGAAAAGCTGCCACAAAGATATTGGTAGTTTTTATAATTACATGCGCTTGATAATAAAGACATTTATTCATAGACTTATGACACATTTAAAAAAAATTATATGTAAGATCGGAACATGACCACCGTTAAACAACAAAAAATATCACTTTTTATGGCAACCATAGCTGGCGCAAATGCTATGATCGGTGCCGGAATATTTTCTAATCCTGTAGCCATTCAAACGGCTGTAGGACCAGCGGCCCTTATTACGTATGTAGGCGTTATTATCGCCGTGTGGGTAATGGCGCTTGCGCTTGCCCGTGTTGCCGAACTTTATCCACAAGAAGGTTCTTTTTATACCTATGGAAAAGCATGGGGGGGCCATACCATGGGAATTATTTCAAGCATGTCCTACATTATGGGGTTAACCCTTGCCTTGAGTATTTTAATGCGTATTATTGCTGCGGAGATTGTCTATTACCTGCCCACATTTTCTGTAGAAATGCTCGGGCTCATGACACTCTGGATCTTAGTTGCCCTTAATATGCTGGGCGCTGCACTTACCCGATGGGGACAAATTATATTAATTATTCTCACCCTGGCGCCTTTGGCGCTTATTAGTGCGCTGTGCTTAACAAAAGCATCACTTGCAAACCTTACCCCCTTCATGCCTATGGGTTATTCAAGCCTTTTGTATGGTATTAAATTTGTTATTTTTGGGTTCTTTGGTTTTGAAACGGCTACATCACTCTATGCGTTGGTAGAACGCCCGGAAAAAAATGTTCCGCGTGCATTAACTCTTTCAATACTTTTTGTTGGTGCTCTCTATCTTTTGTTTATCACTTCAATCTTTTTAGCAATCCCGCGCGAACTTTTTTTGCAGCCAGATAGTACACTTTCTCAGGTTTTGCTTACCATGTTCCCTCACTACCCATGGTTAGTAGATGGTATACGTATCAGCATAATTATTACTATTATGGGAACATTGCATTCAATGATTTGGGGACTCGGGGAATTACTCTGTGCAGCAATGCGTAGAATTTCTTCAAGAAACATACTTACTCTGCGTCCAGCTGTAGCATTAGTGGGAGCTTTAGTAACATTTAATTATTTTGCGTTCAGCACCATTGGATTCACGCTTACCGCGCTTCTTTTAGTCGTGAGTTATGGTACCAGTATTGCAGCTCTTGTTGCAGGAAGTGTACGAACTGATACAAAAACAAAAATACTCGGATATACCGGCATTGCCGTAGCGTTATTTATTATGAGCGTGGCGCTCTTTGAAGTCATAACTCGAGTGACTCGTTGACGTTTATAAATAATTGATGGTATAAGAAGGTATAGCAAAAAAAATGTACCTTCTGTATATTTTATCAACACAAGGTTTTGTCCTTGAGATAGCAGGACTGAATAAAGGAGAGTAGATGATGCGTAATTTACGCGTTTGTGCACGGTTATTACAAGTACTTATTTTCTTTATGAGTATACCACTGCCAGCTCCCATAACCCAACTTATCAACAATGATCCTTACCCAATGTATTCAGCCGTATTTCAGAATGATTATCTTACACGTAACATCAGGTATTATTACATCGATGGTCTTGATAGCTATTGCCAGGAACGGTTTCAGTTTTCTCTTTCGCCTTTCACTCAAGCTGCAAATTCCGGCAATGATCTTTATAAAAGAAGAACGGGGTTAGGTAATCTTACCGGACGTTGGAATATCCCTGCGCTCTTTTACCCAGAACAATTTGGCACTATGGGACAACGCTATTTTATTCAAGATGAACTTTTTGCTGCTTTAGATGCAGCAACGCCTTCACAAGTTCCTGTGAGTGTTGATTTAACCACTACCTGTTCGGCAATTATTAATCCCGGGTACAGTGATGTACGTAAAGAATTCGGTTTTTTTGATGTTGAAGCAAAATATCGTAAATATGGAATCCGGTTTCAATTTGATTTTTTGTTATATGACCCGATCGGATTGCGTGTTCAAACAGGCTTTGCAAATATTAAAGAAATCCCTTATTTCTTAGATCTAACCTGCTCTGCCACGGGACTTGCCTGTTATGCAGGATGCACTAGTCCTGATACTACCTGCTGCCAACCAACCGTGATGACTCCCGGCGCACAGAATCCTTGTATAACTAATACTGCATGCATAGATGTTTTTGGATGCTATTGCAAACAGATCATGATCGATAAAGTTATGAAACAGCGTGAAATAATTGCAAATACCTTGAACCTTAATATTGACCGCTGGCAGAGCCAGGGGTTTGAAGACACCCGTGTTTCATTATTTTTCCGTAAACCTTTTGCCATTAATGCGGACCGTGATGATTGGCATTTCTTTCTCTGCACACCGTATGTTACCCTGGATGCAAGTTTCCCTACCGGCAAAAATGTGAACCCTCGCAATGTATTTGAAGTGCCGCTGGGAAACAGAGGCCATTACGGGCTCGGTTCAACATGGGGCACAACCTTTGATTTTGTAAAAACGGTGGAAATTGGTTTTGAATTTAACGTGACTAAATTCTTTAAAAAAACGCACGCCTGTGTTCCTGCACCGACATACTATACACAAGCGGGGATGTTCCCTCAAACTATGACGGTGTGTGTTGATCCGGGACTTACTTGGAACGCGGTATTTAGTCTGAATGCGTATCATTTTTTGAGCAGAATTTCTGCCTATGTACAATATGTGTTAACCGGGCATAATGAAGATTGTTTCAATATTATTTGCGCTACCACAGAAAAAAATAACATCTCAATAAAACGCCTTATTGAAAATTCTAAATGGGAATCGAATATGTTTAACGTGGGATTAACCTATGATATTTCACCTAATTTAGCACTTGGCTTTTTCTGGCAGGCACCATCTACACGCAGAAATGCTTATCGGTCAACAACGTTAATGCTTTCAATTATCGGAACATTTTAAAATATTTACAATCGAATATCATAAAGTTCAACAAGCGCATTACGTACATCTTTGGGCAACCTGTTTAATGACTGTTTAACCGTAACGGCGCCTTGTTCTAAATCTTGTGCAGTGACCATTAAACTTTTTTTATAGGCAGTATCCAGAGTAACCAACAGTGATTGTTGCCATAGAGGCAAACTCTGATGTTTGAAATAATCACCTACAATAAACGCGGGCGTCTTTACCTGCCATATCTTAGCTGTACCATCACGTGAAGCAGTAACAACTTTGGTGCCATCTGGTGAAAATACTGCTCTACGCACAAAATCAGCATGACCAGCTAATGTACGCAGCAGCGCACCGGTAGTAGCATTCCATATCTTAGCCGTACTATCACTTGAAGCGGTAACCACCGTGGTGCCATCTGGTGAAAATGCTGCACTATACACCCCACTATTATGACCAACTAATGTATGCAGCAACGCACCGGTAGTAGCGTTCCATATCTTAGCCGTACGATCCAGTGAAGCGGTAACAACTTTGGTTCCATCTGGTGAAAATACTGCACTAAGCACCACATTAGTATGGCCAGCTAATGTACGCAGTAAGGCACCGGTAGTAGCATTCCATATCTTAGCCGTACGATCCCATGAAGCGGTAACCACCGTGGTGCCATCTGGTGAAAATACTGCACTATTCACCCAATCACCATGACCAACTAATGTATGCAGCAACGCACCTGTAGTAGCATCCCATATCTTAGCAGTGCGATCCCATGAAGCAGTAACCACCCTGGTGCCATCTGGTGAAAATGCTGCACCAGTATGCCCAGCTAATGTATGCAGCAACGCACCGGTAGTAGCATTCCATATCTTAGCTGTATTATCACTTGAAGCGGTAACCACCTTGGTGCCATCTGGTGAAAATACTGCACTAAACACCGCATTAGTATGCCCAGCTAATGTATGCAGCAGCGCACCGGTAGTAGCATTCCATATCTTAGCCGTACGATCATCTGAAGCAGTAACAACTTTGGTTCCATCTGGTGAAAATACTGCACTACGCACCGAACCAGTATGGCCAGCTAAGGCACGCAACAAGTCACCGGTAGTAGCATTCCATATCTTAGCCGTACTATCACTTGAAGCGGTAACCACCCTGGTGCCATCTGGTGAAAATACTGCACTTTCAACCGCATCAGTATGGCTAGCTAAGGTAACACTTGGAACTATTACTGTTGCTGCATCGATCGTAAGCCATTCACGCGCGATTTCTGGCGCACTTTTTGCCAGCACAGGGTTGTGCATAATAAGCGTTAACGATACAAAGATTACAGAAAAATGATAAATATATGATTTCATAACTACCTTCCTACAATTGAATATTATAAAGCTTAATAAGCGCATCCTGTATCTTTTTGGGCAACGTTTTGAGCGACGCTTCAACAGTAATCCAGCCTTCTTGAGACTGTTCAAAATCTTGCGGGGTGACCATTAAACCATTTTGATAGGCACTATCGAGATTCACCAATAATGCCTGTTGCAATAAAGGCAATTTCGAATTTTTAAAATAATCACCTACTATAAAAGCATCTGTTTTGAGGTTCCATATCTTAGCCGTACTATCACCTAAAGCGGTAACCACCTTGGTGCCATCTGGTGAAAATGCTGCACTACTCACCAAATAAGCATGACCAGCTAATGTACGCAGTAGCGCACCGGTAGTAGCATTCCATATCTTAGCCGTACGATCCCATGAAGCGGTAACCACCGTGGTGCCATCTGGTGAAAATACTGCACTAAGCACCACATTAGTATGGCCAGCTAATGTACGCAGTAAGGCACCGGTAGTAGCATTCCATATCTTAGCAGTACGATCATCTGAAGCGGTAACCACCTTGGTGCCATCTGGTGAAAATGCTGCACTAAGCACCGAACCAGTATGGCCAGCTAAGGTATGCAGCAGCGCACCGGTAGTAGCATCCCATATCTTAGCCGTACTATCCCCTGAAGTAGTAACCACCTTGGTGCCATCTGGTGAAAATGCTGCACTTGCAACCGCATCAGTATGACCAACTAATGTATGCAGCAGCGCACCGGTAGTAGCATTCCATATCTTAGCCGTACTATCCAATGAAGCGGTAACCACCGTGGTGCCATCTGGTGAAAATACTGCACTACGCACCGAACCAGTATGACCAGCTAATGTATACAGCAGCGCACCGGTAGTAGCATTCCATATCTTAGCCGTACTATCACTTGAAGCGGTAACCACCTTGGTGCCATCTGGTGAAAATGCTGCACTACGCACCCAGTTAGTATGACCAGCTAAGGTACCACTTGGAACTATTACTGTTGCTGCATCCATCGCAAGCCATCCACGCGCGATCTCTGGCGCACTTTTTGCCAAGTCGATATTATGCAGAGCAAGTAGAGAAATACAGGTTAAGTAAAAATAAGATTTCATAATTATTTCCTTTATTACAATCGAATATCATAGAGCTCCATAAGTGCATTACGTACATCTTTGGGCAACCTGTTTAATGACTGTTTAACCGTAACGGCGCCTTGTTCTAAATCTTGTGCAGTGACCATTAAACTTTTTTTATAGGCAGTATCCAAAGTAACCAACAGTGATTGTTGCCATATAGCATGATCCACTAAGACATTCTCAGGTGCAAGATATTATTAAATCTGATAAACTTAGCTCCTAAAGAGGAGAATGAGAATTATGGAATTAAGTATTGATTTGAGGAAGCGAGTAATCGCTGTG
>JAKAUO010000032.1 GCA_021827715.1 bacterium
TTTTCTACATAGTGATGAGTGCTTTCTCCTGGGCTGGTAATGTTACCAAAAGCAAAAAAATTTACCGATAAATAGTCTTTTCCATAGGCTATATGTTGTTCATTAGCAAGCAAAGATCTCTGTTCTTCTTGTACTTCATTTACTTCATTTATACGGTTCTTTCGAGTTGCGCGATTGAAATCTTGTTTATGAAAACGCAAGAAGACAAAGTCTTGGGGCCTTTTTTTTTCTGCCAGATTATAAAGAATTTGAGTATGAATATCATGAAGAAGTGCATAATCGTGACTGCTTCCATGATAAAATGCAACGTAACCTTTTTTATCAAGTTCTGCTGCTGCCTTTAAGGCGTTGGTAAATTGTTTTGCGCTTTTTGATGTGGAGATCTCGCGGAGCTTTGCAGGATACTGTTCTAATAATGTTTTCAAATGAAGGGCATGAGCCGCCGATTCTTGTGTATGCTTCAATAACTGGGCCTCATATTGAGCGTGCAAAGATACTATTTTTTTAAATTCGTCTGCCAGTTGTTGATGCATCTGGTACATTTTTTGGCCAACAGTAATAATTTCGTCATCTTTATTTTGTAAATTGAGCGGGAGCCATTTTGTTAAATCAATTGATTGTTTGATTTCTTTGTAAAGGCAAGAGTCTTCTTGTTGAATTGAATCTATTGCTTGTAAAAATTTTATAATGGCATCATGCGCTGGACTATTATTAATCAGGTCATCAGCAACTTTTAAAATAGGATTAAGTGATTTTTTAAGGATATGATAATAAAATTCTTTTTTTTGATATGACAAAAAATAAGGCGTTAAGCCATCTAAAAAAGCTGCGAAATAAAGTGGGTTGGTTGAAAACCATTTTTCAAATTCGAGTGCTGAGAAATAACCTGCATTATAATCCATGCAGATAAAAATGCCGCCCAAAACATTTAAATAATTAATGAGCGCATCTTTTTTGTAAAATTTTAGATAATCTAAAATATCAAAAAAATCTTTACCTGTGACTTTATTAATAAAAAGGAGTTTATTTTTTTGAAAAAAATGAACACTAAGGAAATAACTTATATCGCTCCCTTTAACAATAGTATCGAGTTCTGGTAGTAATTTTCCACCAAATCTCTTATCTAGTGCCTCTATTTTATTATCTATCAATTTTTTTTCAAACTCTCTTTTTTCTTGATCAATTTGTTTCTTTTCTTGGTAAGCATATCCTATGTACATACCCCCAGCTGCGGCACCCGCAGCTGCAGTTGCATAATGTAGCTTTTTGTAGTCAGAAGATTGAGCCTTTTCTTGCTGCTCTGTTTTTTGTGGCAAAGTAGATAATGCGCGCGATGCCGTTGCAATGCGTGGCCCCTGAGAGCGCATTGCGAGTGCTGCGCTTGGGCGGACCAAGCGTGCAGCAGCCCGTTGCATGCTATACGAAGTGAATGGAAAAATTAATAGAAATGTCGTAACTACCAAGGTACTTTAAATTTAGAATGAGTAAACAGGACCGCGGAAAGCGCGAGAAAGGGCATGGAAAATATTAAGGCCCTGCTTGCGAGCGCTTGAAGCGAATGATCTGATGATGGCGAATTCAAGAGCGCCTTGTTCCGTCCTAAAGCAACCAGAAACTTTCTGCTTAACCTTCATCATACGAAGATCTTGCTCTGCAAGATTATTGGTAAAAGGAACCAGGTGATCGGTCAAAAAGCGTAAAGTCTCTTTTTTGAAGTCCCGTAATCGAACGAGAAGATTATAGCCATCGCGCTGTTTTTTTCGGCCGCGAGTTCCGCCCGATTCAAGCGGCGGAAGGGTCTGGTGGAAGTGAAATCCAAGCCCAATAATCTGATCATACAGTTCATAAATGTGATCAATAGCCCCAGAGGGCTGTTTTTTTGAAAAATCATTGGCAAGCAATAGTAGCTCGCTCATGAGTGGAGCCCATGCCTCACCATCGAATTCTAAAATTGCTTTCAGCTCACGTAAATGATGCGCATTACATAATGCATGTTCAACATCGGGCATCTTGAAGTAACTTTTCCAATGATCATGCACAACAATGCCACTTACTTCTTCCAGGAGACTGCCGCGCTTACCGATGCGGTAATGGGTTAACGCGGGTGAACTCATGACATGAAGCCATTCTGTTTTGCCCTTTATCCTGAAGCCTGTTTCATCAAAATATTTGATGCCGCCGTCTTTGAGCGTTTGCTCAATTTTCTGGTAAATTGGCAAAAGATTACGAGCAACAGCACTTTGAAAATTCAGAACCGTTGTGTCGCTCATTGGTATGCCAAGCAAATCTTCTAGCAATTCTGCAGTGCGCTTGGCCGGAATAAATTGATTGGTAAAATTAATCGCCAGAGCCCCGATACTATTGCCGTACTGGACTGGCGCATTAATGCCTTCAGGAAATTGGGCTATATTTTTATGTCCACACGGACATCGCTTTACTTCTGCTTGGTGCTCAATGACAACCGTTTTTATCTCAACTTCAACAACTTGTCGTTTGATGTGATCTGCTTTTTTATCATCAAGTGATCTTGTGCATTTATTGCATGACGTGACTTTATGCACAATTTTTTCATCAGGATTTTCAACTCGTCTGAGGGTATTGCCTTGATGTCCTGCTACGCCTCCGACTACTTTCCCGTTTTTTCTCGCAGGGATACTGGCTTTTTTGCCAGACCATCTGTCGATGGCGGCTTCGAGCTATTTGAACTATTAAGCCCTAGGCGACGCTCCAGATCATCAATTCTGGTTAGCAACTTCTTAATTCGTTGCTCCTGAGCCATTATAATCTTTTCTAATTCTTGAATGCGTTGATCTTGTGTGTTTTCCATGCTTTATATTGTGACGTATTTTATTTTTTTTTGAAGTCCCCAATTTTATCCAGCTTGGTAGTTACGAAATGTCTTAAATATTTTATATGTTGTCATACTCCCCCCAGATATATTTATTATTCCTGAAGTCTACGTTCTTCTGCTTCATGCACATCTTTCAGAAATGCGAAATAATCCTTTGCTCTTTTTTGTATTTTTTCGAACTCACCGTTCTCTTTTAAGCGGTTGATAACCCCATCGACAAATTCTTGCTTTGCCTTTTCCAGTTCTCTTTCTGCCTTTTTTGAAACTGGGTTATCAAATTTAAAAATCTTAATACCACTGTGCGGGTTTAGTGCTAAAGCGGGCGTCAATGGCATTGCGCATTCAAAAGGATCAATATCGTATAATGAAATAGTAGATGGTTGCGTATAGAGCGATTCAATAAGCTCACTCATATGGGATATTTTTTTACCGGAAATTGTAAGAGGGGTTCTCATATCACGCTTTTTTTGATAAATAACTGTGTAGACGGATTCATCAATGATATTGGCGGGAATTGCAATGAGCATAAGACGGCTTGTTATATAAGCATTTTCGGTATCACGTTTAAGCGCTTCAAATTTTTCCTTGCATTCATCAATAATCTTTTTTGATATTCCTAGAATTTTCAAATTTTTGTAGAACATCATTGGATCAAATTGTACTATATTATATCCATTTTCTACATATCTGAAAGTGCTACTACCTAGATCGTACACATTGCCATAGGCAAAAAGATTTAATGATAAAACATTATCACGTGCTTTATTTTCTTCCCAAGTAGACACCGTTTCACTCGGTCCCTTCATTAATTTCACCTGCTCATTTAAAACTTCAGCGTCAAGATTTTTAGTTGGTTTACCTATTTTTTCAAAATCTTTTTCTCGCAAGCGTAAAAATAAGAAATCGTCAGGCTGCTTTTCCTGTGCCAACAGATATAATAATTTTGTTGTTAAATCGCTCATAAGAGCAAACGCATTACCCTGTCCATGGTATAAACAAATATACCCTCTATTGAGAAACCAGGTTTCCCCTTTAATGGCTTCTTGGAATTGCTTAAATGATCGCTCACTTTCTTGAAGCGGATAATATCTAAGGACATCCTCAGTCATACTATTTTTAATGAGCTTTGAGAAATGCAACTGGCTCAACGCATTACTTTCAGGACTTTCAGGATTGTATCTTTCAAGAACTTTTTTAAATTTTATTGTTGCATCAAGTTCCTTTTGATTTTTTCTTAATAATTTTAGCTCAGCCTTATATTCAAATTGATTTTCCTGTAAATATTTAAAAATTGCACTGTGCTGCTTTTTATTGAAGGCATTCATAATCGCATGCCTTTTTTTTGTATCCATGGAGGAGGACAAAAGCTTTTTCAAAAAATTTAAAATAATAACTCGATACCGGCTATCTTTAATTAAATCGTCAAAACGGCTGAAAAGCTCTTCTAATTTTTCTTTAGTGTATTCTGTAATATACGGTCTTGCGTATTTAAGTTCGTGCTTCGAAATAAATGAATCCAATTCACTTTCAAAACGTTTTATCTCAACTTCTTGCTCGGCTTTGTCCTTTTTTGAATAATAGTCCGCCCAGCCTAGGCCTGTAGCAGCTGCCGCTGTCGCTGCAGCATAGCCAAATTTTTTATAGCCAGATGATTGTGCCCCCTGATGTTCTTGCTCGACTTTTGGTGGCAGAGTAGATAGTGCGCGTGATGCCGCTGCGGCGCGTTCAAGGGCACCAGGCTGAAATCGCTGGGGTAGGCGAATCACACGCGTTGCAACACGCTGTATACTTTGTGTGGTAAAAAGCACAAAAACGCCTGTGCATAAGAGGGTATATTTTTTCATGCTTCTCCTTGAAGTCTACGCTCTTCTGCTTCATGCACATCTTTCAGAAATGTGAAATAATCTTTTGCTCTTTTTTGCGCTTTTTCAAGTTGGCCGCTCTCTTTTAAGCGGGCAATGAGCTCGTCGACAAAGTTCTGTTTTGCCTTTTCAAGTTCTTGTGCTGCTTGTGGTGAAGCGGGGTTATCGAACGGTATGATTTTGATGTCATTATAGGGGTTCAGCGCACCTGCAGGCGTGAGCGGCATTACGCAATGAAATTGATCAAGATTTTCAAAGGTTGATGCGGTAGGGTCGATGCTCGCTTTTTCAAAAAGATCTGAAATAGTTCTGGGGAACGGTGTCTGTCCAAATGATTCTCGTCCATATGTACCAAAATCAGGGTGTACCAGTTTTCTAAACACTCCCAAGGATGCGTAGGTAAAAATATATACTCGGTCATCAACAATATTGTAGGGAACGGCGATCAAAAGGAGCCTGCCTGTTTTATAGGTTTTATGAGTCTTATCTAAAAGTTCATTGAATTTTGACATGAGTGTATTGAGAGCGTGGTTATTCAAAGAAAATGATTCATGTAAAAATGATTTAATAAGTTCAGTTGGATTTGTTTTACCCACATTTTCACTATAATTATTTTCTACATAGTGAAAGGTATTATTTGATGCCCATGCGGAATTTCCAAAAGAGAAAAAATTAAGGGCCAAAGCATCTTCTCTGCAGCCTGTTGAAGTTTGCCGCATTTTATTTATTTGTTCGTCGATTGCATTTCTGTTGGTTTGACGTATATCAAGATCTTTTTTTCTCACGCGTAAGAAAAGAAAATCATCTCTTTGCGCGATTCCTGCAAGCTTATAGAGCAGCGCTGTTTGAATATCCTGTAATAATGCAAAACTATTCTCTTGCCCATGGTAAAAGGAGATATATCCCTTATTATTGAGTTCTGCAGCCTTACCAAGCGCTTGTATGAATTGATCGGCGCTTTTTGCCGAGGCGATTTCGCGCAATTTATAAGGCACTTCTTGTATAAGCTGTTTTAAATGCTCTCCCGTCAGGGTTGAATCCTGCGCATGTTGACGCAATTTCATCGCTCTTTCTTTTTCGACAGCAGAGAGCTCTTGAATTTCATTTTTTTGCTGTATATAAAAATGATATATCTGCCGATACCAAGGAAAGGTAAATTTTTTGTCCAGGTCAAGATTAAGGTTTGGGTAACGTTGAGGATCAAGTAGTGATTTGATGTGTTGATAAAGACTCACATCTGTTTTTTTTATATTTTCAATAGTTTTTAAAAAATTTAAAATATCTTGATGGTATTCAAAGCGGTTGATGAGCTGATTGCTTACGGAAAACAAAAGATCATATATTGCTTCAAATCTTGTCCATATAGGAGATTGAATGACATAATTGCTCTTCACGACTATGAAATATAAAAAAGAGGTAAAAATATCAGGGTTTTTTATAAAAAAATCTTTTAAAAGAAAGTTTTTTCCATCATTTCCCGATATATTAGTATATAAGTCGATAAATGAATCCCCTCGATTTTTTAAGAAAAGCAGCAATTCATTTTTTTTGTGTATTTTTAGATACTCTAATAACAAAATAAATATTTTGGGGTGTATCGTAGCGCCTACAATTTTCCTTAGAGTATTATCAATGGCATCATCTGAATCGATATTTTCAAGCATTGGCAGCAAAGTATGTTTATATTTTATATCTAATTCTAAAATTTTTTTATCAACTACTGCTTGATTTTTTTTCTCGTCCGCTTTTTTTTCAAAATAATCTGCTCCTGCAATCGCAACTCCAGTCCCTATCCCGGCTGCCGCAGCATAACCAAGTTTTTTATAGTCAGAAGATCGGGGCTTTT
>JAKAUO010000050.1 GCA_021827715.1 bacterium
CGATCTTTGGTCTAAAATTAATGACACCTTTTGTTTCAGGTTTTCGCCAGAATTGTGAACCGGTGATCGGAAAGGCTGCTAACAATTCACCCGATGAAATGCTATCCTTAACTGATAAAACAGTAGGCGTGCCAATAGGCAATAATAAAGTATCAATGTTGAATCTTTCTTTAAAGAATTGTATATTTTTACGCGCAACATAAGGGGTATACTCATCATCCAAAATTACGTCTTTAATTTCTCGGCCCTTCATTTCTGGAGATTTGTTAGCATTTTTGATAGCAAGTAAAATTCCGGTTCTGACCCTGTCTCCCATGATAAAATTACTTTTAGAAAGATCCAATGATGACCCTATATAGATTTTTTTTTCAGCAAAATTAAGGTTTTCTTGGGTGGCCGCCATTTCGATGCCAACATTAATTTCAAAGCTTTTGACCATTTTAAAAGTATCCTGAGTAAAGCGATTCCTGGCAAAGAGTTCTATAAAACTTGAAGCGATTTCTGATCCGAAAATAATAACCGCAAAAGCATCATCAGTTACCTTAAAAAAGGAATTAAAAAGTGTTGTTGGTGCGGAAAAAATGCGCCACACCGTTGCCGCACCAACTGGCTCTAAAAGCATGAGCGGCTTGATGTTCTGCATTTTTATTGTAGGGTCAAAGTTTTGAATAAGTATAGTGGTATAAGCAAATTTGCCGGGTTCATTCTTTTTCAAATTCCACATTGATACGGTATTATTTTTTAAGGTATAAAAAAAATCATCTACCTTGTTTTCATGGGTATCATAATTAAATTTTTGTAAGGCGGTAATTTTTAAGAGATTATGAGGGTCTTCTTTATAATTCACATAGAATGCAGAGGGCAATATAGTAATAAATCTTTTTAAAAGCGCTATAACTTTATTTTTAGATTTGCGATAAATGATATCAAGCTGTTGTATTAATTCACCGTCCAGCCAGAGCTCATCTTGGTCATAATCGCTTTTTAAATAAAATACTTTATCAGGGTTTTGTTCCATTAAAAGAAGTATCACAAAGAGTGTTTGCAATCCATAAGCAGAACGGGCGATAACACTACCATTAAATAGTATATAATAGTGCGGATCGATAATTTTTAATGATTCATCAATAATGCCCTGTTTTTTTAATTCTTGAAGGTCCCTTATTAATGAATGAAATGCCCCTTGAATGGACCCAAAAATAACCATTTTATCATTCTTTTTAACTTGGGTTGCCAGAATGAAGCTTCCCGTGTGATTGCGTTTTTTTTGTTGTAAGGTTACTTTCTCCAGTAATTCTATAAAGTATGTTAGAGGAAAGTGTTTCTGTGATTTAAAAAAGAAATCAGCTATGCTTGAGCGCGATTGTTTAAAAAAACTTGAAAAATCTAAATTATCAAAATTGTTATTATCTGGCTTAGCGTCTTCAGGATACGTTTTAGATAATGTTTGCAGGCCAAGCAGGGTAAATTTTTCAGCAGCGAGTGTGCCTATTAAAAAAAGAGCGAAAAGATATCGTTTTAGTATCATTTTTTTCCCTAGAAGAAATGAGTCCCATGGTAAGTGAAGCTTAAGATATACGAAACAATAATGATAAAAGAGCTAATAAGGAGGCCGTGTACCAGAAGTATTAATGTTTTTTTAGCCTTCATGGATACATTCATTGAAAATATCCCTATTAAAAACAATAAAGCAGCCAGGACCAAAAAAATCAGAAAGAAATAATCTGATATCATAAAGTAACCAACTTCTGGCGACATATTTTCAATAACAAATCTAAAAGCAATAAGCCCTGATAAGCTTGCGCCATTGGCAACCATAATCGAAGAAAAATATTTATAAGGGTCGTAAGAAAAAGAAGTAAGCATAACAATAATAAAGACTACCATGGGCATTAAGAGAATTAATGCATATTTTAATCCTGAGCGGCGATAGAGTATAGAAAATTGAACAGCAGGGTGGTAGATATTATATGATTCATTACGTGTATCGATAACTTCTTCTACATATCCGGTAAGAACTTCTTTGAGTTTTTCAATCCAGCCGAATGATTCTGTTTTTGGCCTGACAATAAATGATTGATTATGTATTTCATACATTAATTCTTGTGGCGTAACTTTTTTATTTACAAGAATAAGCTTGATTATATGGTCATCAACAGGAAAGAGTTTATAATTTAATTCTGTTTTAAATCTGACAAGTATATCGTAAAACACAAGGAGCCGATTTTTATTCAAGCGACTTCTGGGTGATGATTTATGGATGATATCACCTTTTTCAAATTCAAATTCTGATACGGTATCAATGGAAATGGTAGATGGGTCAAATTCAAACCAGATGGTGCCCTCAAATTCATACGTAGCATTTAACATATCAAAGATTCGGTAATTATAAATAGAAAGGCCCGTTTTTATGGGAATCGGCGCATTATTGGTATTGATCATAGAAGGAATCAATGATTTTATTGAAAATTCTTCTTCGACAGGTGTGGGTTGTTCCACGGTTATTTTAATTGACAATAACGCTATAGCGCAGGTAATTGATATGGTTATAATATGAAAAAGAAGGCTTATTGGCTTATGCTTTGGGCTTACGTCAGCAATAGAAGGGGAAGGTGATTTTTTTTCTTCCATAAAACTTATCCTTAAGGATGCGGTGTGCTTTTAAGACTGACGTTTTTTTGTTTCTCTTGTCAAGAGGTTTTGTGCTATATCGTTTCTAGTATTAATTTTTGTTTTTTAATATCGCCAGTGTAGCGTATTTTTATTGTTGTATGACAAACAGAACTCAAGCTTGCCGTTTGTGCCGTTGTTAATGCTTTTACTACAATAGTATCAAGACAATCATCATTGTTTGTAGCCATTTTCTGCTTGCCTAATGCAGGAAGGGTAAACGAGCCCCCTTTTCCGGTAAGAGTATTTTTAATGCCGCCGCCACTTTGCCACGAAACTTCCATAATTTCTTGAGTGGTATTAATAACAGTGTAATAGGTAAATTGATTCCATAATATCTTTTTCGAATAGTGAGTGTTAAAAAAAAGAAGCAAAGCGAGCGCGTAATATATTTTTTTCATAAACTCTCCTGAGGTGCTTCTAGTTTTTCAAAAGTGATTTTTAATCTTTTATCTAAAGAAATGGTAATAGTAGACGCATCACAAAAAGGCTTTGAGCGAATTTTATATTTTCTTTGTGAATTTATGGGATCAAATGCCTCAATAAATAAAATATGTACGCAATTATCGTGATGTGTTTCAATGCATCCTGTGCAGTGACCCCCTGGCAGAAGATCAAAGACGCCACTTTTGCTTTCTGATGCAAGCCCATTACTCTTCCAGGTAATGCGCAATGGTAAATCCGTGTCATTTACTATATTAAAATTTTTTGAATATGCACCTGCCATGATACAGAATAGAATACTCGTATAGATTGCTTTCTTCATGATCCCCCCTTTTGAACCAGTCATGCTCAGTATCGCATATAGTATTTCAATTTGTCGATACTTTAAATGATCTTTTTACCAGTTCATTGGCAAGAATTTCCAAAGTGTCCAGTACATGGATCTTTTTTGTTTGATCACAAAGAACTTCTAAGGAATGCGCCTCGTGTAATAAGGGTAATTCTGTGCAGCCTAAAATAACTCCATCAATGTCATGGGATTTGGCGTAAGAGGCAATAATTTCTCTTAACTGCTGCGCATCGGATAACAAAGTATTACCTTCAAGAATATTGTTGATAATGTTGTTAATAGTAACCTGATCGGCAAAGCTTGGTATGATACTTTCAATTGACGAATATGAATAGAGGTTAAGTCCCAAAGTTGTTTGAGTTCCTAGAATTAAAAGCTTTTTCAGTTTGTTTTCTTTGGCAAAAGCATAGGTATTTTCAGCAATATGTGCAAAACGTAAAGTAGGCTTGATGCCATCTGGAAGCAAAGTATGGAGTGTATTGCAAGCTATAGCTGAAATTTGTATATTTCCTGAAGAAAACCTATCAAAGCACTGTTGCAGTTCATTATGGAGCTTTTTCCCATTAATAGTGCGGTCGCTAACAGTTAGCATATCACTAAAGGGATAGCTTATAATAACTATTTCAGGAAAATCTTTATCATCTTTGCAGTTATATTTTTTTTGGCATATTTTAATAATTTTTTCATAGAGCTTGCAGCCTGCCATAGGACCGGCCCCACTGACAATGCCAATTTTTTCGGGTTTAATGGGGCCATGAGCATTACTATTTAAACCCAAGCCAAGTAAGACTATTGTTAATAAAGAACGTATCATTTCTATTGCCTGACAATGTTCATTGGTTTATTGTTTATAAAATTAATAATATTCTGCGCTGTTATAGAGAGTACCGACTTGGCTGCATCAATTGAATGATAGGCAATATGAGGAGTAACAATAACATTTGGCAAACCTATCAACTCATGATTTAATGAGGCTAACTCCCCAGAGGTATCTAATTGATGTTCACATTCTAAAACATCGAGCCCAGCTCCAGCAAGAGTGCCATTTTTAAGAGCTTCTAGGAGTGGTTTTGTAGCTATAAGCTCGCCCCGAGCAGTATTGATTAATACCGCTTTTTTCTTCATAAGTTCCAGCTTTTTCTCATCAAGAAGATGATGAGTGTCTTGAGTAAGGGCAGTATGCAGAGTAACTATATCTGACTTTTGCAATAATTCTTGCAGTGGTACATAGGTAACGCTGTTTTTAGCAGCAAAATCATCATCTGTATTTCGTGAATGGGCAAGAATTTGCATTTGAAAGGCTTGGGCGATTTTAATGACATTTTTGCCTATATTTCCGGTTCCAATAACCCCAAGCGTTTTTCCTTTTAGATCAAACCCTGGCAGAAGGGTAGCATTAAAGTCTGGTTTTTCAATAAGCGCACGATTATGTTCACGTATCTTACGGGAAAGATTCAAAATTAACCCGAAGGTAAGTTCTGCAACACTTTGGGACGCATAATTTGGTACGTTTGCAACTGCAATATTTTTTCCGCGGGCATGCGTATGATCAATATGATCATAGCCCGTTGATCGCGCAGCGATCAATCTAAGGTTTGGTAATTTATCAATTATCCCTGAGGGAACCAGAGAAAAAGAAACTGAAATGACCTCAGCTGATTCATAGCGCGAAACATTTGAATCATTTAACTTTTCAGAGCTAAAGGTTAATGTTGTGCCAGTTTCTTTAAAATAGCCTCTAAAAGTATCAACCTCTTCTTGATTTGTTTCAAAAAAAACTATTTTCCCGCTTTCTTGAGCAGAAAGTGATGCTATTGATAATACATTTACGAGCAATTGCTTTTTAGCGTTCATATTTTACCTATTTTTAACTTGCATAATGGAAGGTTCATGGGTGCCATTTATAATTATATTACGCCAATAAGAGTTCCAAGTCAAATATATTTATTGACAATTTGAAATTATATATTTTAAACTTATAATTAAGTAAATATAGTTACATTAAAAGGTTTTTATGGAATTAATTAAACATTTTATCTGGTTATTTGTGGTACTATGTCCTCTTTTGGCAAATTTTCACCTTGCTTCTATGCAAAGAGCGGCAAATTCTGTGCCGCGGCTTAGCAAGCAGGTCTCGCGACTTGCGCAGCCTGCTGTTCTGGGGGGTTCTCCTGGGCAAGGTATGAAACCTGTTCTTAAAGGAGCTTCTGTAGTATCTGTTGCAATGCCTGAAAAGGCAAGTGTGGCCGCACAGCGTTCTGGGTTGGCCGGCATGCGTAATTATACCGATTACCCGAGCTTAACTGCAGTTGATATGCTTACAGAAGAGGCTCCTGAAAAAGAGACTCTTTCCCGAGCCGCAGTGGCCCTATGGCGCACAACGCAACAAAAAAATGGTCCTGAAGCAGAAATCATAGAGATTGAAGCAAGGCTAAATCGCTTAAAGGGGTATCTTGATGCAAAAATTAATATAAAAGAGGAACTTGAAAACATAAAAACAGGATCCGATTTGTATAATTTTTTTACTATGATCAGAGATCGGTATTGGAATCGCGGCTCGTATGAAATTTTTACCCCACATGATCTAGTGGCTACCTTGGATTATTTAAAAAATAATAATGAAAAAACAGTTTTCTTAAATATCTTTAATAATTTATTTGAAAGTCTTAATAAAGTAACTACCACTTATAATGGCACCGTTGAAAATGGCACATTTTTTGGCAAAGATTTAAAAAAAGAATTAACCGAATGGTTTGTGAAAAATCCGGACTATTCAGTTGCTTTTATACAAACGCTTCCAGGTTACCTATATTCTGATAATTATTCTGAAGACTTTATTTTATCGGTGATAGATTGCGTATTGCCATCGTGTGAAAAGTTAATTAATCACAATAATCATAGAGAAGAAATTCTTAATTTTTTTGAAATGCTTACCCATTTAGCGCAAGGCAACAAGCATCTTCTTCAAGAAATAACATTAAAACTTAACCCCCAAGAATACCCGGCTATTGTTAAACAGCTTAAAGATTTTAATCAAAGTCTACCAGCGAAAGAACTTTTATTTATTCGTCATGAATATGAAAAAGAATTGGATGAATTAAAAAAAATGCATGAAAGAAATAAAGAAAAATTACATGAACATATGCAAAATCCATTGGTGATATCAAGTCGCCATTTTCACAAACTATATGCTCGCGCGCCAGAAGAAATTACAAAAATTAAAAATTCAGAGAGTTATAATCAACTTATTGATGCATTGGAAGCTGCAGTTTCTTTGAATAATCATGGATATTACACGTTCTTCCATGGTCAGCAAAATGGATATGCTCTTTTAAGTGATATAGGAACAGAGCTTCTCTATCGATTAGTCGAATTGCCAAAACCTACTGATTTTAACTTTTTGCGCTTCAGGAAAAATGATTTCAAGAGAACAGAAGTATCTTCTGAAGATGCTGTTTCTTCAACACTGCAAGAACAGCGTCAACTTATGCAGTCACAAAACTCAGGAATGGGTGAAAACTTCATGGCGCTTAATCTTTTTGCCTTTGCAGGTTTTGGAGTAAATGGCACCTATATTCCAGAATATCTGGAATCAAAATATAATGTACGGCCATTTCATCTAGATTTATTCGATTCAGCTTTGTCAAATTTAGATATTCCAGATGATATAACCAATAAAGTTGCCCCTTTATTTAAAAAACTCTTAGAAAAAAATGAAAGGGCGCATCCTACGGGCAGACTTATTCTTGTCGCGGTTCCTTCTAATATTGTTAATGAACGGTTATATCTTTTCAAATGGGTGGGTAACTTTATTGATAGTATGAGACTTCCTGAAACTATCGATAAAAAAATTGAAAGTCTTTCAACCAAGCCGAACCAGACATTTGAAGATCTTAATAACTTTCATTGCGTAATGCCCATGACGCCAGCTGGAGCACTTAATCCCTACAATGATATCAAGGTTTTAAATTTTGATAGTCCTATACCCGCAAGCCTTTCAGAAGAAATTAAAACTATGAAGCAGAAATTGATTAATGAGATCATTAATGGACTAAAAAAAGAGGGCAAGTTTGAACAAGTAAGCAAACGAGCGCGTGATTATTTCAACTTTTTAAAAGAAGTTCACGAGTCGGAAGAAAAAGAGCTTACCCGTAAGTAAGCTCTTAATAAATTACTTAACCGTCAGTTCCTTTCTGACATTATACTTGATAGGGCCTTTATCTGATGGCCAAATATCAAAGTTAAAGATATCCGTTGGAATTGCAAGAGATGTGCATGCATTTGGAATGTCAACAATCGCTTTAATATTTCCCTCAACAGGAGCGGCGCTCAATAAAATGCACACCTGTTCACCGGTATACCCAAATTGTTTAAGGTAATCAATTGCATTCAGACAAGCGCGCCTGAACGACATACTCGCGTCCATGTAATACTGCTTATCGTTTTCATCAACAGAGAATCCTTCAAAAACGATATAATTGGAGTACTTTGGTTGCGGTTCTGCCGATTTGTATATAGGTTGTTTCAGGTTATATTTCTTTGCGCCCTGCTTGATAACATCTATTTTTAACTCTATCCAGCCAGCCATTTCAATTGCTCCGCAAAATGATATTTCTCCATCGCCCTCTGAAAAATGTAAATCGCCAACAGATAAGAGCGCGTCTTTAACATGCACGGGAAAGTAGATACGAGAACCCCGTGTAAATGAATTTATATCAGTGTTTCCACCATTTTCTCGAGGTGGCACTGTGCGGCAGCCTTCCCGCATAACACGTTCAGCATCACGGCCCTTAAGCTTGCCTACCACAGCGCTACGGGGATCTGGTGGGCAGGCAAGAGGAGGAACTCGATTAGGGTTCGTTTTGATAAGATCCTTTTCGCGCTTATTCCAACGTTTAAGCAGATCTCGTGATGGAGCCACGCCTATTACGCCCGGGTGAGCAATGCCTGAAAACCTCACCTCTGGTATATGTCTTGATGTGGCATAGACGCCATCAAAATCCCAGATAGCTTTTGCCGCATAGGGAAAATGATCAGTCAAAAAACTTCCACCATTTTCTTTTGCAAAGATACAGGTATAACCCCATTCATTGCCCTGTAGTGGCCCAATATCAATGATATCGACAACTAAAAGATCACCGGGTTCAGTGCCGCGTACGGCAACAGGACCGCTTAAATAATGCACCTGATTAAGGTCAACGTTCTTGATATCAGTAGCATCGTCATTATTTTTTATTTGTCCGCCGGTCCAATCCAAGCACTCTATACGGACAGTTTCGCCAGGATCTATCATTGCTGTTGCTGGAATATCAGGGTGCCAACGATTATGTAAAGGGAATGGTTGTTCATCTGCTTTTTTAGTAAGGTCAACAGAGATAATTTTTTTTGCCTTAACAGCAGTTCCTTTTTTATGACAATGCTGAGTCAATTTGTCTTCGGTTTTTATTTCATTATATATATTTTTTTGTTCTTTTTTTGAACTTTTTGCTTTACTTGCCCTACCACATAATGTCCCCTGTAAAGATGCGCTTAACAGCAATGTTGCTGCAAGCATCACATATATATTTTTCATCACTTCTTCTCCTTAATGTTAAAAAAATAACTGTCATAAGCATACACAATTGTTTATAGGGGAATGCAATGTATAATTTTGTAATTACAAAATTATGCATATTTAAGTCGATATGAGCTAGAGATGTTTTAGAGTACTTGGATAAATGTCTCGATCTCATGCTGACCAATGAAGATGATGTCTATGAGGAAAATTCTAAATCATAAATTTGTTCAATTTAGCGTTTAAGAATGTTTTTTTGAAAAATAACAATTGCACATGCAATGTTTTTTGTATGAGTAAGGCTTACTAATACGTGAGTTTGCCGCAGTTCTGAAATCGGCAGAGTAATAGTTATTATCGGTACATTATTTATTTTTCCAATTTCACAAAAGGGCGCTATAGAAATAAAATTTAATTTTATATGGGGATATGCGCTTGATAACGCTTTGAATGCGGCCTCTTTTGCTGCAAATCTTACGGCAAACCGCTCGGCACTTTTGGCAGGTTCTGCAAGGCAGTAGTTTATTTCTTCAGATGAAAATATGCGGCCCAGTTTTTGGGGGGTATACGCATACCATTTTTTAAATCGAGCTATCTCTATGGCGTCTATGCCGATACCTAAAATCATAGTATGAGTTTCATATTATTTTTCATATCTTTTTTGAGTATCTGCTTCTTTTGTGCGCATGAGGTCCATTCCTGCTTGCGCATTTCTTTATAATACATTAAGTGACTTATCAATAGAACGGTACATAAGCGCTTCTTGTACATGTTTAGGTAATATTTCATCAGAGTCTTCTAAGTCTGCAATAGTACGTGAGATTTTTAGAAGTTTATGGTACCCACGCATGCTTAAATGCAATGTTTCAAATGCTTTTTTAATAAGTTCTTGTGATGCAGCCGTGACCTTGCAATGTTCTTCTATCATTTCAGGTGTCATATACCCATTGCAGAGCGCTTCGTTATTATTAAAACGTTTTAATTGCCGTTGACGCGCACATTCTACTTTTTTAAATAGTTCAGCAGATGAAAGTGAAGGTGCTGCTTGTTGCGTGTCATCATACGTTACATGGGGTAAATATACTTGTAAATCTATACGGTCCAAGAGTGGTCCTGATAGTTTCTGCATATAGGAATATATCTGTTGTTTTGTGCATGAGCATTCCTTGCGCGTATCACCATAATATCCACAAGGGCATGGGTTAAGTGCCGCAACAAGTAAAAAAGATGAGGGAAATGTGAGTGTTTGCTGTGCGCGTGAAATAGTTACCTTGCGTTCTTCAAGCGGTTGGCGCAAAGCTTCTAATGTTGGGCGGCGAAATTCAGTAAACTCATCAAGAAAAAGAATACCATTATGCGCTAGACTTATCTCGCCCGGTTGTGGCGTTGAACCGCCGCCAACCAAGCCAGGTGAAGATATCGTATGATGTGGTGACCGGCACGGGCGCTGAGTAATTAATTGTTCTGCAGGAAGTTTGCCACAAATAGAATAAATCTTACTCGTTTCAAGCATTTCATTAAATGAAAGTGGCGGCATAATAGTAATCAGCCGCTGCGCAAGCATAGTTTTACCTGATCCGGGTGATCCAACAAACAAAAGATTATGTCTTCCGGCAGCAGCAATTTGTAATACGCGCTTTGCTTGAGTTTGTCCTTTTACCTGTGCCAAATCTAAAAGATGCTGCGCGTGCGCATTGGTTATTTTTCTTATTTGAAATGGTATGGCCAATGTTTCCTTACGCATAATACTGACAATTTCAGTCAGATGCGCAACGGGAATAATCTCTAAACCTTCAATAAGCGCAGCTTCTGGCGCATTTTCAACAGGCAATATAATGCGTTTTACCCCGAGTTTAAGTGCGTCAAAGGCGATAGCCAATACGCCTAGCACGGGTTTAATGCGGCCATCAAGCGCCAGCTCACCAATAAAAAAAGTCTCTTTAAGGTAATCTGCATCATAATCACATAGTTTTGCTGCATAAATGATCCCTAAAGCTATAGCAACGTCAAAAAGACAGCCCTCTTTTTTAATATGTGCCGGCGCTAAATTAACGGTGATTTTTCTTTCTGGCAACGTGTAACCACAATTTTTAAGCGCGGTTATAACCCGTTGTTTACTTTCCTTAACGGCAAGGTCAGGCAACCCCACAAGAAAAAATTGAAGCATGCCAAATGAAAGGTCCACCTCAATTTCAATTTTATGTGCATGAATACCAATAACTGTTGCAGAATAGATTTTTGTGTGCATTTTGTAACTTTTTATTTTTTATAAAATTGTATTTTACTCAAAGATTAAATATAGCCTAAAATTTATGGAATTTAAATAGCCAAAAAAAGGGACTCGAGGTACTCTATGCTATAAGTTTTGTTGAATCTTAAAAAAATAGCCGCTCGGTGGGCCTGCCCACCAGAGCCTTGGCGTAGGTGGGTCTATGCGTATCAGACATTTTCTTTTATATCTGTGTCTCTTGAATAGTAATCTCCAGGCGGGCACTCTTTTTAATCTTCCAAACCCCATAAGTGCGACAGCTTTCGGAAAATTGAGTGGCCTCTTTTTTGTAGGCTCGGCAATACCTAGTACAGATTCTGCTGCGGTATATGCATTAGCTATTGCAGGGCGTAATGACACCAGTTTTACAGGAATTGCACCTCAAGAAATTTTTATCAATGGTGTATCGCAGGTAAATCCTTTGTATGGAGCGCAGATAGATCTTCTTGTTACCACCGGCCGTTTTGCGCAAATAGCAGCAAGCCAAACTGATTCATTGCCTGCGTTAACGCTTGCCAATGACCCGAATCATGTCTATGTAGTAACTTCTTATACGGCAGGAAGCAATCCTACATTGCTTATATCGCCTACGTTACTTGATACTTCAGGTAATGCTGCAAGCAGCATTGATTCATTGGCAGGATCCGTGCAAGGAGTTGTCTATGCTGCAGTCGGCCCGCAGGGTGGCGTATTTGGCCAACCAGGAAGCGGTATTGCTGATGCGCAATTGGTTACACAAACTACAGGATTGAGTCTGACCTTCGGACTTCCTGCATCAATTGATGTCGCCAGCCCCCTTGTTGCTTTGGGTGGTCCATTGCAATCGCTCACTGACCCTACGTTGTATGTTTCTAATTATAAAACCATACGTAATGGTGACGAAATAAATGTCGGAACGCTTTTTGCAGGATTTAATCTTGTTGGTGGTTCTGGTGCTTCTGATGGTGGCATCGCTGTTGTTTCTACCCTGGGTAATGTGGGTGCTCCCTTAACGCTTTTGCAAATTACTCCTGCCACCGCAGTCACTACTGATTCGATTATTGCAGCAACTGGCACGAACACACAGATACATGTTTTTTTTCTTGGTACTTTGTTTCCTTCGGTGGGCACACAATATTTAGTAGTTGTTGGTGGCGTAGGTGATGCCAATGCTGATCCGCTGAATGTCTATGCGATGCCATTAACCGTAAGCGGACTTTTAGCAAACGTAAATGCAGCGCCCACGGTGGTGCCTGCAACAGGGCTTTTTATGCAGCGCGAGTTTACTATACCTGCAGTTGCGCCAGGTGATTTGTACAGTTCCTCCAATGTGCAGGCCCAGGTAGGTGGCGGCGCTGCACCGGGAACTATTACCTCATTGTATACTTCTGGAGACTCAGTTATAATCACGGTACAAGAATCGGCAACGCAGTCTCCCGGCATCTTTTATTCTCAAGCAATTTTTGATATAACGCCAACAATTATTGGATGGACACCCTGGCAACGTGCGGTTCAAACAGAGGGGCAAGCGCAAACTTCATTATATGATCCGGTAAATGTGCAATTCTGGTATACGACCGCATTGACCAGTACAGTGCAATCTGTAGTGCGAACTGCATGGAATGAAAATGAGACCCCATTGGTACAATTGCTTAATAATGCCTTACCTCTTGATCAGGGCGGTATACAGGGAATTACCGATCTGGTTGCAACATCCTCATTGTTTTCTCAAGTGAGTGGCAACCGCATCAGCGCGACAATTTTTACTGGCTTTAAAACTATTGTTCTTGCTGAAACGGCAGTAGCCAATAGTGGTATTCTTACCCCGATAACTTCATATCCCCAGGCTCAGATGTTTACAGATGGAACGCTTCAAGGCTTTACGCCACCTGCGCAATATATCAGTATGACTGGCGGCGCTTTGGCCGATTTATCAGCAATTATTGCAGCTACCGTAGTAAATGACGGAACACAATCGTGGATCGTCGTAGGCGGTAATGGTGGGTTGGCGGTTCTTGCTCTGCCAGATGGCAGCGGCATTCTCAATGGGAGCATCACTCAAAATTTCAACGGGATTTCACCTGACCTGGCATGGCAGCCGTTAGGAAACTATAGCAACGTACGCAAGCTTGTTTGCCAAAATGGATTTTTATATATTTTAACTGATACCCTTTTTGAACGGGTAGAACTTACTTTTGATCTGATAAGCGGTGTAACGCCCTTTAATGCTACTAATTTGGCAACGGCCGGCACATTATCGAATAAACTCTATCTCTTTTTTTCTGATGTTATAGTATCTGAGCCTTTAGTGGTTTTAGCAACCAGTTCCGGGTTAATACGAGGTGGTAACGGTGTCTCTGTGCAAGATGCGGCATCTGCGCAAGAAATGAATTGGACCGAAGTGGTAATGCCAGAAACTACCGGGTGCGCAACACGCTTATTAGCTATTACCCAAACGGGGCAAGAGACAGATTTGTATCAAGAACCACCGGGAGTTTCTGGAAATCTCTATGTGCTTTCAGGAAATGTAAGTTTGGATCAAGCGCGTATATACCGGTATGTGGTTACCTATTCAAGTTCTGGTATCAGTGACACTACCTTCCAATTGTTTAATGATTATTTTGTGATAGGGGAACCGACATTTTTTATCAATATGGGCTATTATCGTAACTTTTTTTACACCGATGGGCTGTTATGGTCAACATCAAGAAGCCGTTATATACTAGAAAAATTGTTTGTACAATCATTACCCGTACCCTTTATAAGTGGTTCGCGTGCACGGGTTGCCAAAAATGGGGGATTTTTTACTGATGCTGCGGCACATTCAGTAGGGTTAGTAAAACGTCTTTCGGGCCTTGGTTCGTGGGTGATCCCCGGTGATTTTGGATTGGTAGTGCATCAATAAGTAAGACACAATAGGTAGTGAATATGAATTTTCGTTATTACATACTCTTAATAATATGCGTTACTGTGGGTGACTTGCGTTCTATTTTTAAAACAAACGTATTGCAGCCTTATAATATTGCACTTCAACCAGACCCTTTACGGGAAACGCATTTTAGTTTTCAGCTTGGGTACGAAGGCATTCTTTCAGCCGCAGCGTTCACTCCCCGTATTGATGGCTCAAGAAACGTTTTGCAATTGTACCAATGCAACCAAGATGCCATTGCAGCGTTCAAAGGTTTTGCTCCCGAAACTATGCCCGGTCAATATGCGCAAGTTTTTAACATAGATGATGACAATGGAACGCATGGCATTTTTACTCCGCGTGGACATCTTATTGTTCCTTTGAATGGTATGTTAGGTATGCAAGTGCGTCTGGCGCATAATGTCATGCTCCATGGCTATGTGCCGTTTTTGTATGCAGAATTAAAAGATATCTATTGGTGCGAAAAGAATGAACATGTTGAATTTGAAGATAATAATTTACCGAATATTCTTTCTGTTATTTCAAAGTTAGGTAACATTGATCTGTGCAGTGGGTGGAAGCGACTTGGTTTTGGCGACACGGTGATATTTGTAAAATGGCAGAATGATTATTGGCAAATGAAACCTATTTTACGCAATGTACGGTTAAGCCTTCGGGGTGGCCTCAATTTCCCTACGGGTAAAAAAGAAGATATTAATGAACTTTTGGCATTGCCTTTCGGGTACGATCAAGGATACGGTGTCTATTTTGCAGGGTTTCTTGCATTACATTTTATTCGTGACTGGCGCTTTATGATTGATTTGGAATTTATACAACTTTTTGGGAACACTAAAACCAGAAGAATAAAGACAGACAATGAACAGACTGATCTATTACTTATTGCGCGCGAGCGTGTCTTTGTTGACCCCGGTTTTACACAGCAGTACACTTTTATGTTACAAAAACGAGGCTTTTTCCGTGGTCTGAGTGCAGCACTTTATTATCAATATTTTAAACATAATGATGACACCTATTATCCTCTGAATAATTTTGGTAATTTTTCCATTATTAATGATGCAGAAAGCGTTCAGGAATACACCACGCATCAATTTCTTTTCCAGCTTAATTATGAATTTAATCAGCATGAAGAATGTGGCTCGCGCCCAAACCTGATGCTCTTTGGTAAGTATGGTTTTAATGGCAAACGAGCTATTTTAACAAGCTCAATCGGTATGCAATTTACTTATGCTTTTTAGTTTTTTTTCTTGAAATTAAGATTCAATTTGTGCTAAATTGGTAGTTGAGTATACAATCCGCACAAGTTTTAAGGAAAAAATAATGATTTTCAAACGTGATCTTACCCCAGTCTTGAAAAGGTTTGCTAAGTTTCCTGTGGTGGTTTTACTAGGACCGCGCCAGTCAGGGAAAACTACTCTTGTTAAAAATACTTTCAAAGAGCATACCTATGTTACTTTAGAAGATCCTGAAATATTAAGCTATATTATTAATGATCCTAAGGGTTTTTTACGTGAACATGAAAATAAACATGGTATAATATTTGATGAATTTCAACACGCGCCACAACTGCTTTCTTATATACAAATAGAGTCTGATGAAAAAGATCGTCCAGGGTATTTTGTATTAACGGGCTCCCAAAATTTTTTGATGAATCAAGCGATTACTCAATCTCTTGCAGGAAGAGCTGGTATTTTGCATTTAATGCCACTTTCGATTCATGAACTTGAACATAATAAGCGCTTGCCAGATTTTTTTGATACGTTAATTATTCAGGGTGGCTATCCGCGTATTCATGCCAAAAATTTTTTACCGGAAGAATTGTTTCCCTCATATATCCGCACGTATGCTGAGCGAGATGTGCGTCAGCTTATTAATGTTGAAAATCTCACTATCTTTCAAAAATTTATGATGCTTTGTGCAGGCAGAGTGGGACAAGAATTAAATATCAATGATATTGCTACAAATTGTGGCATCAATAGAAAAACTGCAGATAGTTGGATTTCTATTCTTGAAGCAAGTTATATAATTTTTTTATTAAAACCCTATTTTAATAATTTTAATAAACGTATTACAAAAACTCCAAAATTATATTTTTATGATACGGGGTTGACGTGTTCTTTGCTGGGCATTCGTTCTGTTGATGTATTAACTAAAAGCCATTTTAGAGGGGCATTATTTGAGAATTTGATTATTGCTGATTTTTATAAGCAATTTTATAATCTCGGCTTGAATCCATCATTATATTATTGGCGCGACCAAAATGGACGCATTGAAATTGATTGTTTAATTGATAAGGGAACAATGTTATTTCCCGTTGAAATCAAATCAGGCGAAACTATTGTGAGTGATTTTTTTAAAAACATACAATCGTGGTCAGAAATCGCTCATGTTACCCCAGATTATGCTCACATTGTATATGGAGGGCAATCCCGTCAGGCCCGTTCAGCTGGCACGGTGATAGGCTGGAAAGCTGCCGGTGGTTTTATTACTAAGCTTGAAAAAATGTAAAAAACTAAAAATTAAATATTTCTATGGAGCAACTTGATCGAGGACTTTTTTAAAAAGTTTGATATATTCTGGAATATCCTCCAACAGCTCTTCTATGGTATCTTGTGAATAAATATGGGCAGCTGTATTACGACCATCAGTGGCGTTACTCAGCCTTTCTGCCTGTTCATCTGTAATAATCTTTTGCTGTCTGCTGAGCTCAAAGACGCCTCGGGGACTACTGGGTACTTCACCGATACCCAATGAATCTTCTAAATAAAATTTTAAATATTTCCATAACGTCTCATAACTCAATTCAAACGATTTAATTGTTGCTGTTTGTAGACCCTGGTGAATAATCGATTCTTTATTTTTAAAGATATATTTAATCATTAAAAAGCTCCAGAAGTTGAAAAATCGAATTCAACTTCTGGAGCTTAATAGCAGTTTGTGGGAGTTTCTGGTTGCGTGCAATAAAAAGTTGGTTAATGCCAAACTTTTCTATTTCATGGATATGTTGTCCAATATGATTAATCGGTTTAAGTTGGCCCGTTAAACTCAGCTCCCCCAATGCAATACATTTTTCAGGTAAGGGTTTTTGAAAGTAGCTTGAAAGTAATGCCAACGCAATACCCAGATCAAGATTACTTCCTTTGATTTTAAAACCGCCGCTTACTTTAAAAAATATGTCCTGCGTGCTTAATTTAACCTTAAGATATTTTTCTAAAATTGCCGCAATAAGAACCACTTGTGCAGATTCTAGGCCACTAACCACTCGTTGCGGCATGCCATACTTTGATGCAATAGTAAGCGCTTGCAGCTCAAGCAAAATTGGCCGTGTGCCTTCAAGATGGCTCACCAGCATTGACCCGGGCGAATGGGAAACTTCTTCTAAAAGATGCTGGTTAATATTGGGCATTTCTTGCAGCCCAGATTCCTGCATTTCAAAAAAACCTATCTCATTAACGGTACCGAATCTATTTTTTACGCCGCGCAATACGCGTGTCTGCCAACGGTCCTCACCCTGCAGATAAAAAACAGCATCAACCATATGTTCAAGTGTCTTGGGGCCGGCCATAAAACCATCTTTGGTAATATGTCCGCTGAGCATCACGGTAATAGTGTTTTCTTTGGCAAGGCGCATCAGTCTGAAGGCAGACTCTTTAAGTTGCCCAATAGAGCCGGGAAGCGCCTGGGTGTCTGATGAATAGCAATTTTGTATAGAATCAATAATAACCAAATGAGGTTTATAGGAAAGCGTGGTTGCAATAACTTCATCAAGGTTTGCTTGATCTGAAAAGAGTAATTTTTCATGGATGCAGCTGAGCCGTTGTGCACGCTGTTTTACCTGCTCAAGGGATTCTTCAGATGAAAAATATAATACATTATAGGTATGCGCAAGATGAAAGGCAACCTGTAACAAGAGTGTCGATTTACCTATTCCTGGATCACCCGTTACAATAATAAATGAACCGGGCATGAGCCCGCCACCGGTAACACGGTCCCATTCATTAATGCCGCAGGCCATCCGCTTATGGCTGGTTGTTTGTACGTCATCAAGCTTTTTCATAGGGATAACACGTGCGCTGACCGCTTTTTGAACGTGGGGTGTTACTGCCGAGACAGCACCTTGTTCAAAGGTGTTCCATTGCTTGCATTCCGGACATTGCCCGAGCCACTTAACGGTTTTAAAATCACAATTTTGGCAGTGAAAAAAGCTGTGTGTTTTAGCCATCTGTTCTTAATATTCTGTGTATTTCTGTGAATTATTTTTTGCTTTCTCTATCGGATATTTTTTTCTATTAAGTTCCATTTTTCGTTCAAATACCTGCACTAAATCTATGTTGTTTTGAGCTGCGAAATTAAGTACCCAATAGAGAATATCCACTAATTCATATTCAACATCTTGCCGTTTTTCTTCAAGTGTTTGTTTTGAGGTAGAACTTTCGCACCAGAGAAAATGTTCCATTAACTCAGCAGCTTCTAAACTTAAATACATGCTCATGTTTTTAGGTGTTTGAAATTGGCGCCAATTGCGTTCGTCAACAAATTCTAAAACGGTTTTTTGTAAATCTTTTATTGTTTTTTCCATAGGACCTACGCCTGCACTTGGGCAAGAGAATTATACGTAATTTCAAAACAATTTCTACACCGTGCCTGGTAGCATTCTTGAGCGCCAACCAATATAAGCGGGTCGTTAAAATCTGCCGGCTTTCCAGAAACAAGCCGTTGTGTATGGTGCGCATCTGCCCCGCATTGATTACAGACTGCTTTCAGTTTAGTGATGCTGTCTGCGCGGGAAAGCAAGTCTGGCATGCAACCAAACGGAATGCCGCGAAAATCTAGATCAAGCCCGGCAACAATAACACGTTTGCCAAGTGTTATTAATTTCATACATATATCAATAATAGATTTGTCAAAAAATTGTATTTCATCAATAGCGATTACCATACTTTCTGGTAATAAAAAGTTTTCTATTGCTTCTGCATTTTCTGCAGCTATCGCCGGATAGTTATAGCCGCTGTGTGCATTTATATGTTCAATAGTTTTTCGGTTATCAAGGCTATGTTTAAATACTTGAACGGGAAGTTGTGCAAACTCTACACGCCTAATACGGCGGATAAGCTCTTCAGACTTTCCTGAAAACATGGAACCGCAGATAACCTCTAATGATCCTTTATGAAAATTTTGCATATATTCCCCTTATCATCTTTAGTGTCATCCCGGACTCGATCCGGGATCTTTTAAAGATTATCAAAAACGATATCCGTTGTCTTTTTAAAAAAACAAATTAGACTTAACCTTGATTATTCCATAAGTTTTTTAAAAAAAGGAATTCCTATGAAAAAACTATTTTTGCCGTTGGCATTGCTCTCGTTAACAGTCTGTGTTGCTGAGGTTATGAATGCACCACAACCTGAACTTACTCCTGAACAACTTGAAATGCAAAGAGCATATTTGCAAAATGCAGGTGCACTTGTATTTGATAAATTGCTCCAAAACGAAGCTATAAAAAATTGGTTTGCTACCGCTTCTGATGAAGACAAAATGGCATTTGCTAACTTGTGTATAAAAAATGCAACATTAAATATTATTGTTGTTGAGCAAAATAAAGGCTTCTATGACCAGCTATTTACTGATTTTACTGAATTAACGGGACTTGATGGATGGTATGCGCAGCTACAATTTATGTCTAAAGAACTTGCTGCTTCGTATCAAGCACAACAATATGCTCAACAAGGTTCAGAAGAATTTAACGACGAATCTGACGATTTAGAGTAATTTTTTTTATATATGGCCGCGAGAGCGGCCATAGTAATTTTTTCTTTATAGTATATTCGATTTACTTATCTCTATTGCTGCTATGCATTCCCAAATAACATATTTTAAATGTTCTTTTTTAGGAGTTAACATCTCTTCAGTTTCAGGTATATCAAGCCATTGTTGTTGGCCTCCAGCAAGATCATTTTTGATATAATCAAAAAGTTTTTCATTAATAATATCTTTAGTTGAACGTAAGAAGTAGCAGTAGCGATATATAAGCGACCAATATAAGTGGTTAACCGTCTTAGAAGAAGGAATAATGCCACAGGTGTGTAAATAGGTAATTTGTTCTGCAAGCATGCATACAGAGTCCCACGTATCTTCTTGAGTATGCGGGTTCCATACTATTTTTTCCACAGCGCTTTCAATAAAGCGACTTACGATATTTTGTAAATCGGCCACAGGTCTTTTTTGTGTCGCTTTGGTTACTAATTCAGAAATTTCCAACGCCGTCGGGTTAATTACTTCATCCATGGTGCTTAAAAAGGTATCAAAGGTGTTGATGCCATCCATAGGGTTTTGTGAAAACTTAGTAAAGCGGGAAATAAACCGTTTATACAGAATATCTTTTATGGTAGCAGTAAGTTCTTCGTGTTCTTTTTGCATGCATAATTGCTGAATATAGCGGGGTAGCTGGTCAAGCAATAAACTAAAAGAAAGCGCATTCACCCAATGGCAATCTTTCATGCGAGTATGGAAAATATCGAACACAGTCAGTACAAAATCATATGGTTCGGCAATAGTGTTGCTAAAGTGCAAAAAGTGTGCCATGTGGCCAAAATGAGAAGGTAAAATATGTTCTGTGTAGCCAGGCATATTAAATTGCTCTATAAAAAAAAGCTCTAAACCGGCTTTATTAAAGATAATGGGACGCGTGAGCGTTTCAAATGAAGTTTTATTTAATGGTGCTGCGTGCAAAGGGGTCGTCACAAAAAATATAGATAAAAAATAAAAGTGATTTTTGTGTATCATACGCGTGCTTTCGTTATAAATTAAGATAATTCTTTTATCGGTGCGTAAAAAATGGTACCATACAAAAGTGAGTTTCTTCAAGATACCAAGAAAATTCAACTAAATGTATATGTGGTGACCTATGCCCCTTTATTATTATAAAGCACTTTCTAAAGATGGAAAAAAAATATCGGGAACTATCGATGTTCTTTCTGTCGCTCAAGTGCGAGAGGTTTTGGTAAAGCAGGGTCTTTATCCGGTTATTATCACTGCAGGCGGTGAACAAAAAAATGTTCTTGATATGTTCAAGGGCCTGTTTGAAAAAAGTGTCGATTTAAAAGATTTAATATTTTTTACCAAGCAACTTTCTGTGCTGCTTAAAGCAGGGGTCCCGTTACTGCAGGCCCTTGAACTTCTTGTTGAGCAGACAGAAGGGCAACTCAGTACTATTGTTATCCATTTAAAGGATGCCATCAAAGAGGGCAAGTCCCTGGCTGAAGGGTTGAGCCAATACCCAAAGATTTTTTCTAATACCTACATCCAGCTTGTTAAGGCAGGTGAGGCAAGTGGTAAGTTAGAAACTATTCTCGATCGGCTTACTTTATATATTGAGCGTACTGAAAGCTTGCGTAAAAAGATACGTGGGGCATTAGTGATGCCTGCTATTCAGCTTTCTATTGCGCTGGGTGTTGTAGTATTAATGCTCATTGTAGTCATACCCGGGATAAGTGAAACATTTAGTTCAATGAAAATCGAGCTTCCCTTTGCCACTCGGTTTTTGATGAGTCTTTCAACCTTTTTTTTGAACTATTACCTTTTTATTGTGGCAGGAATCGGTATCATAACGGCAAGTTTTATCGCGTGGAAAACTAGTGACGCTGGTTCACGTGTGTGGGATAGATTAATTCTTAAGGTGCCGGTTGCAGGTTATTTTGCGCGCATGAACGCGGTGGTGCAATTTAGTAGCACACTCGGAATGCTCATGGAAGGGGGCGTTAATTTAGCTGAAGCGCTTACTATTGTCGCCACTATTGTTAAAAATAAAATTCTTGTTGATAAACTTCAGCAAGCGCGCGATAGCATTATTAAGCAGGGAAAGATTGCTCAGTATCTTAAAGAAACGCAAATGTTTCCCGCTGTTGCTATCTATCTGATAAAAACTGGTGAAGAAAGTGGCACATTGCCCGATATGTTGTTGCAGGTGGGCAGTTATTATGATGCTGAAGTAACAGAATATGCAGACGGTCTTGTTGAAAAATTAAGCCCTATCATGACTATTGTTATGGGGGCAATTGTTGGTGTTATTGTTATGGCCGTTGCGGGCCCTATGATGAATATGACCCAAGTGGTGGGTGAACTCAGATGATGAGTGTTTTTTACATAAGGAGTTTTTTATGATGCATATGCGTACAATGCAGCCCGGTTTTTCGCTTACCGAGTTGATGGTATATTTGATGATTGTAGGTATTTTAGCAGGTGGTATATTTGGTATCACTAAATTTATTGGGCGTGCGCGTCGCAGTACCACAGAAAGTGTATTACGAACGGTTAATAGTAATATTATTATGTACCGTGATGATACGGGTATGTATCCTAACACCTTGGATGATTTAGCGGTAAACCCGGGCGTGAAAAATTGGAAGGGCCCTTACTTAGATAATGGCAACCCAAGAGATGGTTGGGGCGAACCGATTGAATATATTTTAAAATCTCAAAAGGGCAAAGATGCCTATGATCTTTTCTCGTATGGTCCTAATAAAGAAGGTAGTCCAGAGCAAGAGTGGATAAGGGCTTGATGCTACACGTACGTGGATTTAGTTTATTAGAACTTATGGTGGTCATTGCCATTATTGGCATTATGGCCACCCAAGTTCCGCGTCTAACGCGCTTTAATTATAGCAAGCAGGAAAAGCTTGTTTCAAACCTTAATATGCTTGCCCGTAACGCGTATACTCATGCATTAGTAAGCGGAAGGGTTACTCAACTTTTTTTTGATTTTTCTGTAACGCCAGCACAAGTTACCATTCAACAAGAGACAGAAAAAAAAGATGGCGCACAGAATAAAACTGTTTTTGAAACCGTGCAATCAGAGTATGGGCATGATTCTTTTGTATGGGACGATACCATTAAAGTACAAAAATTTATTATCGAAGAAAAAGATGAAGCCTCTGGCGGAAATCTTAAAACCATTTGGATATACATTATGCCCGATGGCGTCGCTCAACAAGCCACCATGGTACTTTTTGATGATAACACGCAGCAGCAGTTTTCTGTGCAGCTTAATCCCTTTTTTGTGCAATTCAAGGTGGTGTAATGAAAATTATGCAGGCAGGATTTTCGCTTATTGAAGTTTTGGTGGCCCTTGTTATGATAAGCATTACCTTGCCGGCGTTGATTTCCCTGCAAAGCGTGCTTTCAAAAATGTTGTATAGTGACACCATGCAGTGGCACGCAGAACAGCAAGCGTTGTCTCTGTTTGCAGAAGTTGCCAAAAAAGAAACAGTTGAAGTAAACAAGCCTTTTGAGCGTGACCATGAAGGGTTCAAAGCAGTGTATCTACTTTTAAAGCCAGAAGATAAAACATCACTCGGGGAAATTAAAGATATTTTTATTGAAAAGGTCACGGTGTCATGGACGCGTTTGCTCCGGGCAGAGGCTGCAACGTTTATGCGGATTGCGTATCGCCCAGAAAATAAAGCTCCAGCCAAAGGGGTGACTCCGTGATGCGGCCGGGGTTTAGTCTTGTAGAAATTATTATCGCGCTTGCAATCAGTGGTTTTGTGATGACCATAGTATTTAATACCATTTCTTTATTGCAGCGCTCTTCAAAGAATTACAATGAATTAATAACCATTGATAGTCAGCAGGAACTTTTGTTTGGGCAGTTACAAAAAGATATCTCTGGCATGGTTATCCCGTTATTTGGTTTTGTAGCCAATAGTAAGCAAAAATCTGAAGAGCAACAAAAAAAGCAAGAAGAATATAATGCTCGGTTTGGCTTGCAGATTGAAATTGAACAGGAGCGTTTAAAAAGTTTAAGTTTTGTTACTACTTCAGTTTTAGCAAGCTATGGAACTACTAAGCCTCGATTAGCGCGCGTGCGCTATATGTTACTCACTGAACCTGCTCAGCCAGCATCTTTTATGCTCATACGCCAAGAATCATCTGAGTTAGCGTTGGCAGATTTTGAAGCTGATATGCAGAAAAATAGTAATGGCTCTTATACTATTGGCACCGGTTTTAAAACCTGTGCGATATCATGTATCATTATAAGTCAGAAAGATGATAAGAAAAAAGTAGAGGAAGTTTCTTCGTGGTCGTTTGCAGAGCAGATAAAAAAACAGCAATCAGAAAATTCTGCAGGGCAACGTGTTGAGAAAAAAATTGAACTACCACAGATTATTACGCTTAAAGGAAGCTTAATTGATGAAACTTCTGGCCATGAATATGCTTTTGACTATTCATTTTTTGTACCGTTAGATACACGCGTGAGCAAAAAGCAGGAACAAAAACCTGAAGAAAAGGCTCCTGAGGGCAAGCCTAAGACCTCCCAAGCACCCTCTGCACCAGGAATGGGAGCAACAAAGCCAATGGTTAATCTCCCAAAATTTAACTTTCCCACCGGGATGAAAAAATGAAAACGCGCCAATCAGGATTTGTATTAGTACTTGCCCTTTTTGTCATCGCTTTGGGCAGTATTCTGGTTACCAGCTTGCTGCAACGGGCGATAGCCTATGATCGTCTTCATAAAGTGCTTTTTATGACTCAACAGGCACGAATTCTTGCTTTAAATGGTATAGAAATCGCGCGTGCGCAATTAAGCAACCCGTTGACCTTAGAAAAAGAAAAGAATCCTGTTGATCAAAATATCGTGCCCTTTTTATATGTTGATTATATTCAAACATTTAGTTATACCCAGGAAAAAGATGGCTTTGATGGCGAAGTTTCCTTTTGTATTTCAAGTGAAGAGGGTAAAATTAATCTGAATCGTTTATATAATTTTGAAGAAAGAAAATATAAAGTAGAAAAAGAGTTTGATGGGCAAAAAATAGCAGCGTTGTTGCAAGAGCCGATGCAAAAATATTTTAGTATAGAACAATTTGAAAAGGCCCTTGATCAACTTTTACAAAAAAGACCCCTTGAAGATATTTCACAATTACTGACGCTGTCGATTAAGGGGAAACTTTTTAAAGACCTGCTTACGGATACAAAACAGCCTGATTTAACAGATCTTTTTACTCTAGCAAGTGGTTCGGCGCAATTGCAGCCCTTATATTTTTCAGACTCTTTAGCAGAGGTTTTGCAACTTGAAAAGCAGCCACTTGCAAAAGACAAGCGGTTGGAGATTATCAAAAAGCTGTATTCTTTAAAAGGCTCAATTGATTGGGAAAAGCAATGGAAAGAGCTACTGGCGCCTTTATTCAAGAAAGAGTATACTGGAATACCTGATGTAATTAAAAAAAGTATAGCATCAAAAATTGAAACTACCGCTTTTCTTGTGATATCTTATGGGAAAGTAGCTGGCGGTGGTTCAAATCAAGTGACACAAAAAGTTTGTGCTTATCTGGAAAAAATGGATATCCCAGAAACTAAAACGAGTGTATATACGGTTAAGCGGTTATATTGGTTATAACGTAAGGATCAAAAAGTGCAGTTAAAAGCAGAAACAGCAGTTGGGTTATTTGTACTTGCAGCTCTTGCTGTACTGGTGTATATGAGCTTTCAAATTGGTTCATTGCGTTTTGCAACTCATAATTATACTCAATATTGTCTTTATTCACATGACATTTCTGGCTTAAATAAAAAAGCAGACGTGCGTATTGCCGGGGTTAAAGTAGGTTGGATAGAACAGGTGACCTTTGAAGAAGAGCAGCAGCGGGTAAAAATGTGTGTCATGATTCTCAAGCAGTATCATCTTTATGAAGACGCATACGGTGCTATTAGACAAAATGGTATATTGGGCGGTAAATATTTAGAAATTGTGCCTGGAGATGCACATTTAGAAAAATTGCCGGCAAATGGCACCTTAAATCAACCTGCTGAGGATTCTATCTCGATAGATATTCTTATGAAAAAAATTAATGATATTGCCGGTAACGTGGAAGATATTACTGAATCATTTAAGCAATCCTTAGGTGGCCCTGATGGCGCGCAAACTATCAAGCAATTGCTGGATGGATGCGTACAGATGACTGAACGGGTTGCTTCATGCGCAGAATCTATTGATAGATTGGTGGTTTCTAATGAAGAAAATATTCAGGAAACTATTACTGATTTTAAAGCGGTTGCCCAAGAAATTAAAAATGGCATTCCTGAGCTTCAACAAAAAATCGGTCAAATTTCCAACGCTATTGATAGAGACTTTAATCGTGTTGCTTCTCAAATTGAAGAACTTGCGCCATCTTTAAGTAAAGTACTTGATAGTTATGTCAAGCATAATGGTTTTGTCATCAAGCATAAATTTAGAATCTTTTAAGCATGACGCATGATGCTACCCACTTGCGCGACAAGCTTCGGACTTTAGTGACCGAGCATAAGTTGAGCCTTATGCAGCAGGTTTTACAGCAACGCACACGACACATTACCTTTGTATTTGAACATTTTTATCATGAGCATAATATCCATGCTGCCATGCGTTCTATAGAAGGCTTTGGCTTTCAGGATGTTCATAGTATCACCAATCAAAAAATGCAGGAAGTGCCTCTTACAATCACTAAGGGCGCAGATTATTGGCTCACCACCTACACCTATACGCACAGCACCCAAGAATGTTTTGATTTACTCAGAAAGCAGGGATATTTTATAGTGGGTACTACTCCGCACCTGTGTGATCCTGAACTCGTTTCAGGATCTAATCCTCAAAAAAAAACTTTTACTCTTGCGCAATTGCCTCTAGAAACAAAAATTGCGCTGGTTTTTGGAAATGAACGTATCGGCTTAAGTGATTATGCTTTAGAGCATGTTGATGCTTATAGTACTATTGCTATGTATGGGTTTACGGAAAGCTTTAATGTGTCGGCAAGTGTTACGGTGGCAGCCTATGAAGTGCGTAAGCGGTTGGAAGCTTCCTCCACTAATTGGCACATCTCTGAACAAGAAAAATTTGATTTGGAGCTTACGTGGCTCAAGCGCTTGGTGCGTGGATCTGAGATTATTGAAAAAAATCTTAATTAACGCGAGTTCAGCGCCGACGCTCCCTCGAATTTTATTTTATTAATGGACTCTCAGAGTTTTTTTAAAGTATAAATGGATTTTTAATCAAAAGCTTATTTTCTATTATTTGCTTATTATGCAGATCTTCTGTATAGAGAATTGAACATTCATGTTCTAATGCCGAAGAAATCATAAGGCTATCAAAATATGAGTAATGATATTTTTGACAGATTTCAAGGGCTTTTTTAATCTAGTTATTTGTGCAATAAAAAAATTATTCTCAAGTTCGTTGATGGCAAAATTAAGTTCATGTAGTGCAACCTTACGTTTTTTATACATGACGTTAATGAATTCGTTAATTACCTGAGTGCTTAGAATAATTTCATTATAGTTCTCTATTATTTCATTAATTATCTGTTTTTTAAGGGGCTCTGTTATAGAATGAACATAAATCAAAGTGTTTGTATCAAGAAAGATTCTATCTTTCATTCGCTTCATCTCGATCAAAATGTAGGCCCTGAGTATCTATATTTAAAGAGGTAATTTTCTTTTTTTGGGGAGATTTCTCTTGTTGAGATTCACCTAGAATAATAATTCTAAGATTATTTTGAAACCCCTTTATTTCCTGAAGGTGTTCTTTTGGAATTTCTATAATTCCATCTTTTACTTTTGCAGTAAACTCTATCGCTTGCATGTAAACCCTTTCTCTGATAATTCAACTACTTCTAGTGTACTTGATTACCCTTCTGCAAACAACAAGAGTGCTTATCATAATAAAATAGACCCAGTAAAAGAGCCTATTTTATTTAAGTGGGGGAGTAAGGAAACTCCCCCTTTTGGTTATTACTTTAATAAGTAATATTATTTAGAACAGCATGAGAATGCTAATTTTTTAGCAAAACTTGCAATGCATGCGCCTATAACAACGCCAAGTGCTTTAGCGTTTACGTTTGCTTTGTTACACGTTGGGTTTGTTTGCGCGTCGGACACATATTTAGCACCTGCAACAGCCGATAATGTTTTTACCATACCGGTTAATTGATCACGGCAAATTCCATAATTGCCGTATAAATTAAGACTGTCTAAATTTGGGCCATAATATCTTAAAAGGTCTGTTAATCCACCAGCAACAAAGCCTGCAGATGCGCCTTGCCATAATGACCCGACAATGTCAGTTTCAGCGGCTGAAGTGTTCAAATTGCTTGCTTTCTGCACTTCTGCTTGTACCATACATGATACAAAAAGTAGTGAAAGCGCTAAAAATTTAACTGTTGTCATAGAAGATCCTTTTATTTAAATACTATCTTTATGATTGAATTTTTTTTAATGTACCATTGGTGATGCTTTGGCCAAGGAGCCATCCAGCGCTTGTGCCTGCTAAACCAGCAAGTCGCTCCCAGCGAGTTTTATTGCTTTTGCTTTGTATGCCAGCAGTTCTTTCAACAGATCCTGCAAGAGATTCAGTTTTTAGCGCGAGCCCGATCGTGATTGTATGATTAAGAAATTGTGAAGCGAGTGTCTTATTCTCATTGCTTAAAGGCGCATATGAATGTGTGCCGGCAATTGCTCTTGTTGCAAGTACAGATGCACAGCCTGCTGGAAACCCACCTACAAAATGGGTGCCAAATTGCGTTGCTCCGCTTGTGGCGCCATTGTAGAGCCATGATCCCCAGCCTTCGTTTGCTGCATGGGCTGTTGAGATAAAGAGCATTGAAAGTACTAAAAATGTAGCTGATTTATTCATAATCATATCCTTATGTGTGAATAAAATGTTAAAAAGCGCAACGAGTATAGAACGGTCTTTAGTTTTCTGCAAGCGCTTGTGCAAACTAAGATATAAGTTTTTATGTTTACTCATTAAGAGGTTCAGCAGTACACTATAAAGATGGAATCTCTACATCAAGCAATAATTTTGCAGCCATCACATTCTTATTATCAGGTCTATCTTATTTTTGATCAAAAATTAGGAACCCTGGAAGTTCGCGTTTCGGCACGAACTTCCAGACGTGAACTGCCTCGCGGTACGCTTATAGAATATATACCCCAGCAATCACAGGGAAGATATGTGGCAACAAGGGTAGAAATTATTGCATTTCCTGAAAAATGGGTGATTCATCATATTTGGTTTCTACAACATCTTTTGGAGCTGATTAATTTTTTTGTGCCACGCAACTATCAAGCAGAAAATATCTTTATATTATTGTTGATGCTTTATAAGCCTTTGCATGATGACCTTGATATGATCTTTTTTCAAAAGTTTTTTTTATGTAAATTTTTTATTATGGCAGGTATATATCCAGAGCCTATCAACGCAGTTGATAAACAGTTTCTTGCCTTTATAGTATCAGATAATGATTATGTCTTTGATCAACAAAAGTATGTGTTTCTTGAAAAAAAAATGATACAGTGGTTACATGAATGTATCCGTTTGCATCCTTATGCAGATAGGCTGAAAACAATGATTATGGAGCCCTGGTATGGTGAAAAAAATAGTAATACTTAGTCTTGTGTGGTGCGCATCTCTTTATTCTTTAGGCATTGATACGTTTGTGAATGTCTTTTCGTCTGCTAAAGCACCTGTTGTTGTAACGTATTCAAATAAAGAGGCGCAGGATTTTTTGAGTGAGTATCATGATTTTCTTAAACAGCAAGAAACAAGCTCGTATCAGAAGGATATTGAAAAAATAACCGCTGATATTCAGATTCAAAAAGATCATCTTATGCGGGCTACTAATACCCATGAAAAAGAGATAATAACAAAGGAGATCTCCTTTTTGAATCAGCTTCTGCAAACGTTAGTTGATCGTGACGCGGTAGCGCAGCAGCTTAAGGGCGTTTATGAAGAGATGAAAAAAATATTTGATGGCATTGCTTCAGATCCTGAATTTAATAAATTTAAAGTTGAACCGCGCGCTTCTTATAGTTATGAAGAGCTTACTCAATTGAACCAAAAAAGAAATGATATTAAAAATCGTCAGGCAGAAGCAAAAAGTAATGCGCAAAAGTTGCAGACCGATATAGATCGGTATACAAAATCAATCGAACAGTTGCAAGGTGAAATACGTGAAAAAGTAAGACAGCAAAAAAATTACAGCCAACAACCGCAGCCTGATATGCTGGAAGGCGACCTGATTGATATTCAAAGTCGACTTCTTACTCAAAGAAAAGAATTACTGCAGTTAAAGCTCAAAGAGGCTGAAGCCCGCTTTGCATTGGCACAATTGCAGATGAATGTCGCAAAAAATCAATTAGACATTTTAGATAGGGAATATATTCGGGTAAAAAGTGCTACGGTAATACCTCATAAATATGTCAAAAAGGCTGAAAGCGCCTTAGAGGAGAAAAAAGATAAATCCTTGGCTGAACGCGATTCTCTTCGTCAAGAAAAGCTTGAGTTTATTGTAAAATTACAAGCAGATATAAAGAAAAAAATAGATGAAATAGTATCTCACTATAATTTAACAGCCAGTGATCTTGAAGCGTTACGTGATTGGAACTTCCAGCCAAAAACTATCACACAATGGGGGATTTTAACCGCAATTTACCCTCTTTTAATGCAGGATGCTCTTACTGAGGCATCAAAAGAATACATTCAGGCCCGCATTGACCTTTTAAAGGCAGAATTTAAACGTGAGTCTATCGAGGTTGATATTATAAAATCATGGTATAAATTCATGAGTCGAAAATTCCGCTCAGAGAATGACCGTGATATTGATAATTCTATTAAAGATTATGAAGCAACAAAAAATGAATTGATAACGCAATTACGTACCATTTCAGATAGTCGCGACAGCGCAATTATAAGTTTACAAAGGCTTAATAAATCACTTGAAAGTATCAAGGGGCTGATGGAAACGCTCAAGGACCAGCGCCGTTCTATTTTCAAAGATAATGATACCGCGTTTCAAGAGAGCCAAAAATCATTAAAAGAGGCAGAAGAATACATCAGGCAAAAAATTGACTCTACCGCTAAACTTATTGAAAAATATCAAGCAACTGTTACGGTTATTGATGATTCTTTGAAAAAAGTTACCTCAATGTTAAGTGAGTTGACAACCAAGGGCTTCTGGAAGCGTTCTGAACAATCTATAGAATGGTTCCAAATTAAAAATATTATTCCTGATTTACAACGTTTTGCTCATGGCGTCTATGTAACAGGTATAGAATACATTACTGTTGCTCATGTTACTTTGGCTTTTTCTGGATTGGTCGACTATCTTAAAGATCCTCTGTATTTAATCATGTTTCTTATTAACACTATTTTAGTGTGCATTATTTATATGTTATTGCGGCTCTTTTTGCCCGATCTTTACCAATTTTTACACGCAGGTACTTCTGGCGCTGGCTTTATCGCATATCTCAGGCTGTGGGCGGCTTTATGTATTAAATTTATTATGATACATATGACCGGGCTTTTTATGTGGAGTTTTTTATATCTCCTTCTTGCCAGCCATATTATTCAAGATACCTATTTGTGTTTAATTATTGAGCTTTTTTCAATTCCCTATTTACTCTATATAGTACATCAATTTATGGCATTTATTTTAGTAGAAAATAAATATCGTAATTATAGTATTATTAATAAGTCGTATGAACGACGCTTTTTTACCGTTATTTCCATAGTCTTGTCCAGTCTGGTGATCTTATATTTTTTAAGAAATGCTATTTCACTCGATTACCCCGGCCTTTCAACCATTTTATTGGCGCTCATGTTTATTGTTATCCAAATTGGTGCAATATCGTTAATAGGCAAAAAACAGGTTCTTACTATTATTCCTGATAATACGCCGTTATGGCAATGGATAAAAGAGCATGTTCAAAAATATTATTATGTTTTTCTAGTAGCCGTGGTTGCCATTATTGTTATGAGTAACCCGTATGTTGGCTATGGGCGCCAAGTATTATATATCTTGAGCCGTTTCTTTTTAACATTGCTTATCATCCCGCTCTTTTTATGGATACATAGTCGTCTTAAACGTATGTCGTCGAATCTCTTTTTTTATTACGAAGAGGGCGAATCAATGCGGGAACGTTTTAGTTCTGGCAGGTTGTGGTACGGTATTTTTATCATTGTGTCCTTTGTTATTTTTATCATAGGTCTTGTATTTGCTGTAGGGTCTATTTGGGGCTATGGCATTGGCTTTCATGATATTGTCGATTTCTTGCACCGCGAATTAACCGCTATTAAAGATGAAACGGGTCGAGCTATTCCTGTCACATTATTTTCATTATTACAAATTATTTTATTTATATTGGGCGGCATATTCTTAAATTATGTTATTAATCAATTTGTATTAAAGCGCGTATTTGATCCATTTTTAGTAGGCGTTGGGGTGCAGAACACTATTTCTGCCTTTACCAAATATGCCATTATTTTGCTAGCGATATTTATTGGGCTTTCAAATGCGGGGCTTGAAGGACTTACTACCAAATTTGCTATTATTATCGGTGGTCTTAGCTTTGCCTTACAAGAGCCACTGCGAGATTTTTTCTCTTACTTTATTATCCTGGTTCAGCGCCCGGTTAAAATAGGTGATTTAATTCAAATTAATGATGAGGTTATTGGCATTGTGCGTCATATTACCCCACGCTCTGTGGTGCTTCGTCGGCGTAATAGTGTTACGGTGATTGTGCCTAATTCACAGATTATTTTAAACCCGGTGGTAAACTGGAACTATTCACGCAGCTATTTTGCGTTTAATGATATTATGCTTACCGTTTCGTATACTCAGGACCCGCAAAAAGTAAAAGATATTCTTTTGAATGTTTTGCACGATAATTATATGATTTTAAAATCACCCGCGCCTATTGTGTGGCTGCATGATTTTGTTGATAATGGGTATCAGTTTTTAGTGCGTGGATACCTTACGGCAGACAAAGTGCTTGAACAGTGGGAAATAAGTTCTCAGGTTCGCTTGGAGCTTGTCAGAAAGCTGCGCGAGAATGGCATTGAGGTGGCGTTCCCTACACGGATTGTACGTGTATCTTCGCCTGATAGGGACGATAAAAATATGTTATCGTAAGTTTAAAACCATTTTTTGGATGTTTCGATGGAAAAAATCTCTATAGACTGGTTTAAATCCAAATTCTTTTAAAAGGGGGATACGAGGTTTTAAATCTTCGGTGTAGTCTATTGTTAATGTTGTGCCTCCTAAAATTTTTGTGAAGGCGATAGCAACCATAATTGCAATTTTTTCTTCGTCATAATAAAAAGGACATACTTTTTTATTTTCATAATCTGTAAAATCACATATTTCTAGGGTGTCGCCATCTACGCTTTTATATAATAACATTCGGTTATGTCTTGTATCTATAGTAACCTGCTCTCTATGCGAATCATAATAAAAACGAAGAGGAAATTTCTTTTCTGGATCAGCTTGCGCAATGACATCTTGAAAAGTCTGTAATAATTTATTCAGTTTATCTTGCATCTGTTGTTTTTCTAATCTACATATTCTTTCTTTTTTAATATCCTCTAAAAAACTTATAGGCAATCTTAATACATCTAATATCTTTTTCTCAAGTTGTTCATATTCAGGCAGTATCCGTATCCAATCACGCGTCCAAGGCTCAGTCATTTCTTTAAAGGGCTTGCGGGCCTTTTCTTCAGGCGTTAATGATGGATCGGTACTATTAATTAATGGCTGACAGGAGCCGTCATTCAAGCTTTCAACGGTGCAGTTCAATTTTTTAGCTAATTTTCTTTGTGCGATACTTTGAAGATTAGCCATAAGATTATCCCCCTTAAATCGCTTAAAAGGGATGCCCTTCTTTGAATCAACCACTTGCTCTATCAAATCTTTATACTTAATTTCTTGCGGGGTATCTAAGCTTGCAATAACCACTTTTCTGATATCATCGAGAGCCTCGTAATAGTTCGGTAAAGCTCCCGTAAAATAGTACAAGTCTAAAGTAGAATTTAGTAGGTTTAAAAAACGAAAGGTTCTACGATGAAAAGATCGAAATTTACAGAGAAACAGATATTGCAAATTCTGCGAGAATTTGA
>JAKAUO010000016.1 GCA_021827715.1 bacterium
TAGAGAAAGCCCTCATGAGTGTTTTATCTTGCAATCACACGTATAAACTTAAGGAGACGTTATGAAAAAAATAATTTTTTTATTCTTCACATGCCTCTTGGCCTGTTCAAGTACTCAAGCAGCAGTACGTACATTAATGGTTGTTAATAATAGTGGCCAGCCGGTTAAGATAGGTTATGGGCAAGATGAGCAAACTAAAGACAAGGCAAAAATAGTTAGAAATGAGGGTTTTATGAATATAGGCATACCTGAATCTGCAGACTTTTTTGGAGATAATTAAACGCTTTGCCCGCTGGCACACCTATCCCCACCTTACCCGCATATTTTCCCCGGAAGAAATAGCCTACTGCCTTTCAGAAGCTCACAAAAGCGCCGAGCGCTTTGCTGTCAGCTTTGCAGCCAAAGAGGCGCTCCTTAAAGCTTTGTGCCAAGCCTACCCAGACAAACAACTTGCCCTTCTTACTGTTGCGCGCCACGCAAAGTATAACCAAAACTAACGCTATCCCTACTTTTAACGTTGATTTTAAGGCATTAAACCTAAGTCCCTGCTCTGTACTCGTGAGCCTTACCCACACCCAGACCACCGCCTATGCCCAGGTAAATTTACAAAAAATAGTATAAAAAAATTGTTTTATAAAATCATTATCAATTATACTTAGATTAACGTGAGTTCGATGAAATAAAGTTGTAAAAAAACGAGCATATACTAATCTAATTTTCAAAATGTTGAAGTTTTGTTAAAAAAGGAAAAGTAATGCTCGTCTTTTTATTTTATCACATGGATGAATTTTGCAAACTTTTAAAATCAACAAGAATAGAAAATAATTTGAATTATTCGACTAGATCATCATTAACTGACAGTGAAATAATGACCATATGCGTCTATTTTCATCACTCAGGCTTCAAGACATTTAAAGATTTTTATATACGAGGGATTCTGAAATATAATAGAAAAGATTTTAAGAATCTTGTTTCATACAGCCGCTTTATAGAATTAAAGCAAGAAATTGCTTTAGATATGGCGCTATTAGCGCAATTATTATGTCATCTAAATCAAGGAAATGGAACATTTTTTATGGATAGTTTTCCCCTGACGGTTTGCCATAATAAAAGAATTTCCTCGAATAAAGTTTTTAAAGGTTTTGCAAAAAGAGGCAAGACGAGTGTCGGCTGGTTTTTCGGATTCAAAGTGCACATTATTATCGATACTTTTGGCAATATTTTAAAATTCAATTTCACCTCAGGCAATGTTGCAGATAACAATCAAGATGTTTTAAAAGCCCTACTGGAAGGCATTTTCGGCAAAATATTCTGTGATAAGGGTTACCTTTTAACCCCTGAAAAATTTAGATATTTTTATGAAAAAGGCGCTCATCTTATTCATAAAATTAAAAAAAATATGAAAAATAAGTTAATAGATGTTGGCGATAAGCTTATGCTTAAAAAGCGCGGGGTCGTTGAAAGTGTAATTGATATATTTAAGATTCATTTGTCTGTGGATCACACACGCCATCGAAGTCGGGCTGCGTTTTTATCCAACTTATTTTCTGGACTGATTGCCTACTTCTTTTACGCGAAAAAACCGCATATTGCTGTGAATCTACAAACTATTTCTTGATTTAAAATTCATCGAACTCACGTTAACTAACGTCTCTATAGCCATTCCCTCTTTTTTATTCATAAATTTCGAATCAATTCTTAAAATAGTATTTTCCTGAACAATGGGTGCGCGTTGAAAATCGGGGCTTGAAGAAATGGTTTCTATTTGCTGCTTAATACGAAATAAATTTTGTACAGCTGGTTCTAAATAGTTAATCAAGTTCTCATAAAATTCTGAAGCATCTTGCTGATTATTTACCGCGAGCCTCCCCATAATCCCTGCTTGTGATACACATTCAAAGAAATTTTGCGGTTTGGGTTTTTTCCGTATAATATTCTTAAATTCTTCTGTTAATGGATCTGCAGTTTTATTGTTTTCAAATAAAACTTTGTGCAACTCAGGGATTACCGCTAAACATTGTAACGTTGAATTGATATAACAGGTATTCCCGAGATTTACCAAACCTGCTGGCTCAGCACAATAAACCTGTTGCACTAAATATAATAACCCTAACAATAGTCTTTTCATAATCTCCTTTTTAAAAAAACTCTGAGTTATCTGATGCTAACAAAAAGTAAGGGGCCCTAAGCAAGGCCCCCTTTAAATTATTACTTTTCGAAATGCATCAAAAAATCGATAAACAAACGAACACCAAATCCGGTCGCGCCCGGACGATAATAACTCATGTCAGGAACATTAAACGAAGTACCTGCCACATCTAAATGTACCCACGGCGTCTCTTCCACAAAATTTTGCAAAAAGAACCCTGCAGTAATAGCACCTGCACGATAGGTTTCGTTTCCTATATTGCATATATCTGCAACGCTTGACCGAATCGCTTTTTTATAATCATCATGAAACGGCAATCTCCACAGACGATCTCCAGAGCGTTGTGAAGCATGCGTCAATTTTTCTACTAAATCATCATGCGTGCTCATCATGCCTGCAAAAAAGGGTCCGAGAGCGGCAGCGCACGAACCGGTTAATGTGGCAATATTAACCAGAGCATCAGGCTTATAGTGCTTAACCGCATAAGAAAGCGCATCGGCTAAAATTAAACGACCCTCCGCATCTGTATTTTTAACTTCTGCAGTTTTTCCATTATAAAAGGTTATAATATCTCCTGGCTTTATTGCAGTACCGCTTGGCATATTTTCAGCAATAGGTGTTATGCCAATAACATTCACACCGGGCTTAAGATGGGCTATTGCTTCCATCGTTGAGATAACTGCTGCAGCACCAGCCATATCATCCTTCATTTCATCCATGCGTGATGCCGGCTTAATACTAATACCACCAGAATCGAAGGTGACACCTTTACCCGTTAAGACAATGGTAGGAGCATCTTTATGTTCAGTTTTATATTCAAGCGCCACAAATCTGCATTCCTGCGCAGAACCTGCTGAAACGCCTGCAAGACCTCCCATGCCCATTTTTTTTACCGTAGCTTCATCATATATAGTTGCTTTTAAGTTATGAACCTTGGCAATACGTGCTGCATGATCGGCTAAAATAGTGGGCGTTAAAATATCTGCAGGCAAATCGCACCATTGGCGGGCTTGATTTACTGCATGACCAATACGTTGTCCAAACTCAATACCTACTGCCATTTGATCATGCAAGAGAGCAGGAGCACAAAGAATTATTTCACAATTCTGAGTCAATTTGTGTGCAGGGTCGGTAATAAATTGATCAAAATGATAGCCCGCCATCATTGCTGTTGCGACTAATTCTTTTGTTAGTTCAAATTCATTGACCCCAAGCCAATGATGCTCAGGCATACAAAGAGCAGCTTTGGTCGCTTTTATTTGTTCTATGGTTCGTATAATCGATCCCGTTGCACGGCGCATATTTTCTAAGCGATCTGTGGCTGTTTTTTTTTCTGAACCTAAACCTACCAGCATAAGCATTACCGGTTTTTGCTTATGAACCGCGGCAATGGTTAATTGACTTCCTGCAGCTCCGATAAAGTTTCGTTTTTTTATATAATCTGCCAACGGGACATATAACGTAGAAAAATCACGTATAATATATTCTGGGATACTATTTAAGGGGCAATATCCTACATAAAGATCTGCATCCTGATTTAAAATATGCTGATCAGCACGTTTAAAAGTAAGCATATAATTTCTTTCATTTCATAGGGCCGTATATTCTTGTATAGAAAAGTATACCATGCAAGACAAAAGAAATTAATGCCGAGCAGGGCTCAGTGCTTTGTCAGTAACCATCCGCATCATAAGTTTTTTTTCAAACAGCGCGGCTGTTTGAACGGCCCTTTTACTTTGTTAATTCGATCCAATCATTGCCATCTTGACTATCGAGCCAGATGCGATTACTAATTTGACGATTTTCTGGATTAAAATTAAAATTAAGGCCTTTATAATTATAATCTTTCAGGGCTTCACATTGAGCAAGAAGAAGCTTATGAGTGATCGGGCCTGATATATTTTTCATTAGATCGCATATGAGGCTCATGCATATATATGCTTCAAATGAAAAGACGTCGTAAGGCTTGCCCAGTTCATCCATAAGGCTACGATACTCTCGCGCAAGCTCTATTTTACTTAATGTGGGGTTGGGAACTGTGCGACTAAAAAGACAATTAAGACCCATATCATTTTTGACAAATGATTCGAATATGTCATCGCACAAAAATGCCAGACAAAAGATTTTAACTGAGGCAAGCAGATCTGCGCCCACCTGACGTAAAAAATCCTGCGTGGGTAATGATGTAGAAAAACAGCCTAATGCCTCAACTTTTTCTTTCTTCAATATCTCAATCTCTTTGCTAAAATCGGTTGTGTTGCGGATATAAGGAATTTCAACCCAGTGGGTAATTCCCTGGCTCTTCAACACCTCTTTTGCTGCCTCAAGGGATTCCTTGCCATATGCGTCATCTTGATAGAAAAAACCGAATGTTTTTATACGATATTTTTCAATCAACAATTTCGTGAGTAATGTAGCTTCCAGTGTATGCGTCGGTCTAAAATTAATGATGCCTTTCATTGCAGGGTTTCGTAACAGGGGAGAACCTGTTACAGGAAAGGCCGCAAACACTTCACCTTCTTTAATAAGATCTTCTATTGCTAATACGGTCGGAGTTCCAATAGGAAGAACGAGTGTTGAAATGTTAAATTCCTTTTTAAGACGCTCTACATTAGCACGAGCATGGCGAGGAACGTATCCATCATCGAGAATAATCGCTTTAATAATATTTCCTTTTATAATATTTTTTTTATTTTCTGCATGAATTGCAAGATTTATACCAGTCGATACTCGTTCACCCATAATAAAGTTACTTTGTGAAAGGTCTAATGAAGAACCGATATAAATCGCTTCTTCTGGCTTGACATCTGCTGCCTGCGTGGCTGTTATTTCAATGGCGGTATCAATTGTATAACTCTTTTCCAGAATAAATCCCTGTGGTGAATTTTTTATATGACTAAAAAGCTGAATAATGCTCGCATCGATAGAGTTATTAAAATCGACAATAATAAAAGCATCCTTATTAAAATTATATAATTTTTCAAAAGTGTACGTTGGAGCCGAAAAAGTTAACCATACCGTTGCTCCCTCAATCGAAGGCCTTATCATGAGTGGCTCTAATTTATTCATTAAAATAGAAGTATCGAGCCCTTCAATTAAAACAACGGTACGCACAGGTTTAGGCGTTGCTAGCTTTTTTTTATCAACAAGATGGGTAGAAAGCTCGTTATGCTTAAGCTCGAAAAAAAAATTTCCTGTACCCCCTTCTATGTTATCCTGTGTAAAATCTTTTAGTGCAGTTATTTTAAGCAATTCTGCTGGTTTATCAGCAGTGTTCACGTAAAAAGCCATTGCATTGGTATCTAAAAAATCTTGACAGAGCTTATCAAGAGCTTGTCCATATGATTGATAGATGATTTGTACTTCTGCTCTAAATCCGAGATCTCGCCAAAGACCGTCTTTAAAAAAGTCGTTTCTTAAAGTGATTACTTGTTCAGGATTTTTTTTTAAAAGACTTAAGATACAAAAAAGTGTTTCAAGAATAAAGGGTGATCTGATTAATGACGCTCCATTAAAAATAATTATAACCTTAGGATCAATAATTTTTAGATTTTCATCAATAATACCTTGCTTGTATAATTCCTCTATATCATTCACCAGTGAATGAAAAGCACCTTGAATATTGCCTATAATAATTAATTTATTTTTTTGAAATTGCGTCCCTATAATAAAATTGCCCATTCTGCCCCTGGAGCGTTGTTGGGTTATGACTTCATTGAGCATACTGATCAAAAGGTTTATATCAAAAGGATCTTTTGCAAAGCCAAAAATACGACACATCTTGGTAAAGACGCTTGGGCGGCGCTGTTTATAATAGTTAAAATAATTGGGATTAAGAAGATCGATATTGTTTGGCTTTACGGCTTCTTTATAGTGCTCAGCAAGTTTAACCAGTTCAGCAATTTTTATATCATCACCTATTAATTGGCCTAAATAGAGGAATGCTATAAAAGATAGGACAAAGCGCATGATTCCCTTTCTAGAAGCTGTCTGAAATATAAATCGCAAACATAAATACATACCACGTTGCACAAGCAAATATCGCCACCGTAAAACAATGTACAGATATAAGTAATATTTTTCTTATGCGTAATGTTAAATATGGTGAAAATATATTAATAAGAAAAAGCATAACAATCATCAAAAGAATGGTTGAAAAGTAAAAATCTGATATCATAAAATAACTAACTTTAGGTGCCATAGATTCAATAACAAACCGAAACCCAATTAAGCCTGATAAACTTGCACCATTTGCTACCATAATAGAAGAGAAATTTTTTTCAGGATCAAATGAAAAAGAGAGAATATTGATGACCAAAAATACTAACATAGGAAGTAATAATGTAATTGCATATTTTAGACTGATTCGTGAATAATAAAGAGAAAACTGAATTGCTGGAAATTCTAAAAGATTCTTCTGATCGCTATTATTGAGCACTTCTGATTCATATCCGATATGAACGCTTTTATAATATTGGCTCCATCCAAACTCTTCAACGTCATCAGCAATAAGTTTTGATCTATCTGAATTCAATATCATTTGATGCAACGACACATCTTTATTTACCACAACTAGAGAAATTAGATGATCATCAAGTGGAAATAACATATATGCCAGCTCAGGTATAAATTCTAATACAAAATCAAAACGAGCCAATACATTCTTACCTACCATACGTGTTTTTGCGGTAGACAGATATTTAATTTCTGCCTTTTCAAAACTAAATTTAGAAATAGTATCAAGTGATATATGTGAAGGATCGTATTCAAACCAAATGGCACCCTCAATTGAAAAAATATTATTCATTATATCAAAGTGTTTAAAGTGGTTTATTGATAACCCAACCTGGACAATGGATGGCAAGCTTCGTGATTCTTCAATTTTAGCGGGAGTTAGTGGTGAAATAAGAACAAACTGTTCAACAGGTGTTGGATTAAAGACCGCAACATAGATAAGTGCAAATATGATACTACCACTTATTGATAAAGTAACAAGTTGGAAAAGAAAACTAACGTTATTGGGGGCTTCTTTTGACGTTTTTTTTAAAAAATTTTCTTCCATAGCCACTTTACCAAAATAATGCATATACCATATTTTCTTTAATAATGCATACTGATTAAACTGTATGTCAATAGATTTTTTTTTCATCGCGAGCGGGCGAAAGAAATTCAATCCACTTTATTAATAAATACGGATCCACCTAGCCACAGTAAACCCCAAAAAAAACTTTTTCATAATAAGCTCCCTTTATATCCCTATTAATTTGGCAATCTTCTGAATCCCATGCTATAGCTGAAAGCTCCTGCCTGGGCATAACCATAACTGTGAGGTGGCTCGCCGCCCATCACCCCATAGTATCCCTGCACTTGCCATGAAGGGTTGCCATAGCTTCTTTCTGGGGAATTGCAGACAGGATACGAACAGCGTGTTTTTGCGCAGGCACCGGATTGGCATTCGGTCAATTTTTCACCAGCAGATTTTTTAATATACTGTATGACTTGCTGTTCGCTCGGCATACCGGTTAAATAATCGTAGTTTGCAACGTACCCATTAATAAAAACAATGAAAGCGTCAGGCTGCGTGATAGATAAAAACTGCTTAACATTTTTTATACGATTTCTAGAAGCGTCAATAGCCATAAAATGTACCGATGCAGCACGCAATGCACTATTTTCGCTTACGTTCCACAATGTTTTTTTATTTTGGTTATAGACCGCTTTACGATTATGACAATACTCTGATGATTGATGATGGCAGCCATCATACACATATGCCACCGTTATGGCATAATCAGAAGCAACATCTAAAAAACGTCCTTCAGTTTTTATCTTTGCATCGATAGTACGATAAGTAGCGCAGATAAGCATAATGAATAAAAAGAAAATGCTTCTATAGTTCATAAGACCTCCTGATGGATATACAGATCATCTGTATCCTCCACAATTTTCGATTGGGATTTATTTTTAAGCTGATTATCAAGGAAATTTTTTATAAACGATCGTGTTTTATGAATATATTTTTCGGGATTGTAAAAAAAAGAATCGAAATGAAGTCGCCCATTAGTGAGCCATAAACGTTTAAAACCTGGCTTGTTTGCATATATAGCACGCACCGCTTCTATGGGAGCCTTATCATCATTTTTACAGGTGATGAAAAGGCACGGTACGGTAACTTTTTTTATTTCCTGCACGGTGTTTGAAGGCAATATGCACGTTTTTATATCATGGGTACCTATATGGGCAACTGCTCGTAATGCCATTTTAATCATTGCTTGCACGGATTGATTATAGGCATATTTCTTCAATAAGCTTCGGCCGGGAAGACCATAATTATATCCACCCACAGAAAAAGTAAGCCGTTCGATCAACCGGTGAATTACCATCTCTGTTGAATCAAAGGGACAATCTAAAATAAGGGCTGAGAACATATCCGGATGTTCTGCTTGCGCAAGAATAGCAGTCACGGCACCCATAGAAAATCCATAGGCAATTAAGGGCACCTGAGCGAGTTCAGGTTTGCTTTTTATATACGAAACAGCGCCTTCAAGGTCCAATACTTCATTAACACCAAAAGTGCTACATTGATTTTCTATATTTTCACCATGTGCACGAAAATCAAAAACCATCACATTATATTCATAGAAGATACTGCGCAAAAAGCCTACGTCATTTTTGTTACACATAAACCCATGGCATATAACAATAGTTGCTCTGGCATTTGGGCGCGTTACTAAAATCCCTTTTCGTAAGATGAGCTTTTCCGAACCACGCTCTTCAGGTACAGAGAAGATAATATGTTCAATTTTTCCATTGTTATGGTATTTTTTTACTTTAGATTGCTTTTTTATCTCAAAGTTTTCTTTTTCTTTGCAGTCAGGGGCAGCAATAGACCGTTTATAGATAGTTTGAATATCTATAAATAGGCGCATAACGCCTAAAAAGATCAACAGGCTTGCGCATGCTAGAAAAAAATATAGTATAAATTTTTTAATCATAATCTACCTTTCTTTTGAGGAATTTCATTACAGTTTTGGTAAAATATAAGCCTTTTACGGTAAAGAGCTAAAAGTTCATTTATTTTTGTTTGCGGCTGATTATAATTATTTCCCGGCATCGGTGCCCAAAATCTACTTGATTTTGTAATTGCCTTGGGGATATCATCTTTTCGAATTTCTGAGATTGCACCTGATAGATCCAATAAATAAAGAGCAGCAATGTCCTGATTAGGCGGGCTAAAATCATTCAACTGGAGCTTTTCTTGTAACCAATCCCAAGTTTTTTGTAAAAACATATACCTGCCGGCCGCTGTCGCGCAAATTATGCGATCACCTACCTTATTACAACATTTTTTACGCGGATGGTCCTTAAACGACTCTATTTTCCCATCGTTACAAAAGGTGATACGGTACTGATCTCGAGGTTTTTTAACCTCTCCATGATACGAGGTACCCTCTCCATGGGCCAAAAGATCCAAGAAGGCTTTTATACGAATATCCTGAAGCAACTTCATTAACTGCCTTTTGGAAGCTGCAGATAGAGCACTTTTATTTTGCCCTTTTGCAGGTGCCGACATTTCCGCCTGCATACTGCCCAAAAACATTAAAAGTAAAAAAAACGTTATGGTTGAAACTCTCTTCATATCAGCCCTTTTATTTTCCCTTATTACCAGTATAATAGATATTTATTTCACTTTGTAATAAAAATATAAAAAGGGAGAGAGAGCTTCTGTTGATACGACATCTTTTATAGGTAAAAAACCCCTGAAATGAAATTCAATTATGCTATTTTATTGATAGCGGGGGGGTATTTTCATACTATTAGAATTAATAAGGCGCCATGTCGCATATTTGAGTTTTAAAGTAAATAATCATAAAAAAAGGATAATATCATGAAAAAAATGATTTTTTTAACGTTAACATTATTGGTCTGGTTAAATGCTCAGGCAATTAATTTAGCGTTATCAAATGACAGCAAGAATAATCTGAATGCAGAAATCTCTTCAGAAAAGGATCCTAAGACCGTTCTAATCCTACGTTCAGGCCAATTCTTTATTTACCCTCTTAAAGGAACAAACATATCTGTAACTCTTGAGGACAAAGCATCATAATGCAACCACATCTTTAATATCAGGAAATTTTTCGGACAGACGGTCCAAGATACCCATTTTCAGAGTAAAAATAGAATAGGGGCATGATACACATGCCCCTAAAAATTTAATAGTCACAATTCCATTATTAAAGCCAATAAACTCAATATCGCCACCGTCCTGAAGGATCAAAGGACGAATTTCTTGTTCAATAAAGGCTTTAATAGCATCTGAATTGTTCATAGGAAAAAACTACTCTACCCATTCAAGACGAGCAACTTCAGCCGTATCACTGATACGACGCGCTAGAGGGATAATGCGCGTGTATCCACCAGGACGCTGTTTAAAGCGTGGCGCAATATCAGAAAAAAGCTTAAGTAATGCCTCGTCTTTGTAAGGCAACAATGATTTTGCACGACGACGCGCATTGAAATCATTACCATTACGTGCTAGAGTAACCAGTTTTTCAGCAAAACGTCTTACTTCTTTAATACGGGCGACGGTAGATACCAAGTGACCCTTTTCTATGAGTATAATAGCCTGATTACGGATCAAAGAACGTTTATGATCAGGATTTAAATTTAATTTTCTTCTACCATTTTGATGATTCATGGCTATTCCTTATCGATCAACTTTCTTAATTCGGCCTCTTTGACATTCATGCCAAAAGAAAGTCCGAATGATTTCATGCCTTCTTTGACTTCATCATAAGATTTACGGCCGAAATTCTTAATTTTTAAAACATCATCTTCTGTCAAATTAACCAAATCTATAATGCGTTTAATTCCCGCATTAATAAGGCAATTATGAGCACGCACGGAAAATTCAAGTGCATTGATAGGTTTCAATAAAAGATCTACTGAAACCCCTTTATACCGAACATCCTGTGTTTCAGCCTTTAACTCTGGCTTACCTTCAGTCACCGGGGCGGAAATTTCATTAAAAGGAATTTCCGGGGCAGCCAAGAAATGCTCAAGTTGCGAACGGATGACAGAAACTGCGTAACGCACTACTTCCAAGGGGGACTCAGTACCATCAGTAAAAATTTGTAATATGAGTTTGTCATAGTCAATAGAGGTACCTACACGCGTTTTTTCAACATCATAACTTACCCTACGAACTGGTGAAAACATTGCATCAATGTAGATTCTATTATCTTCTTGAAGTGCCTTACCAGCGGGCCATTGCGCCGCTTGATAACCACGTCCAGATTCAACAAAGAATGTTATATCTAACTCACCACCCTGCGCAACATGAGCTATGATATGATCCTTATTAATAAGTTCCAAATGATCATCAACTTCAATATCGGCAACAGTTACAGCCCGTTCACCTGAAACATGTAATTTCATAGTGCCTGGTTTACCTGTTTTATTTTTTATAACAATTTCTTTGCAATTTAAAACAATTTGAACCACATCTTCGACAACACCGGGCACGGAAGAAAATTCATTATTTACGCCTTTAATAATAACAGACGTAACCGCTGAGCCTTCAACCGCACTCAATAGGGTGCGACGAATAGCATTTCCCATGGTTGTACCAAAACCTGGCTCTAATGGTTCTACCACGAGCTCACCAAAAGTTTCAGATAATGTTTTCTTGTTCCACATTAACTGTGGAATAGTAAGTGGTTGATATTCTCTTTTTTGCATGTATACCCCTCTATATCTTTACTAACCTATTACTTGGAGTACAACTCAACAATGAGATACTCTTCAATTGGAACCTGAATATCAGTACGTACAGGCATACGCAAAACATTTCCTGCACGAGCTTTTTTATCAAGCTCTAACCAATCTGGTACTTTAACTCCTGCATTGAGACGCTTATCCACAACGGTCTCCATAAATACAGGATGTTTTTCAATGGCAGGAGAAAGAGTAACCACATCATTAATTTCAACGAAATAAGATGGAGAATAAACTTTTTTACCATTTACATAAATATGCCCATGTACCACAATTTGACGAGCCTGAGCACGCGTTGATGCGAATTTCAAACGAAATACCACATTGTCAAGACGTCTTTCAAGTAAACTCAAAAGCAATTGTCCGGGCGCTTCTTTACTTGAAGTAGCAATTGCATAGAACTTTCTAAATTGACGTTCACGCATCCCGTACATTTTTTTAACTTTTTGTTTCTCTTCAAGCTGTTTACCATGCTCGGTAGTTTTCTTACCTTTTTTAACAATATTTTCAGAAGAATTTTTTTGTCCTCTTTCTGACTTTGCTTGCGGTGTTCTTTTTTCCATATTAACGCTTAAACTTTCATTTCTAAAACAGTGAGTAAAAACTCACCACAATATCTATACACGTCGTTTTTTAGGACGACGACATCCGTTGTGTGGAAGTGGAGTAACATCGCGTAATACCGAAATATTAAATCCTGAAGATTGCAGTGCGCGAACAACTGAATCTCTCCCTGACCCCGGCCCCTGAAGATTTACTTCAAGTTGTCTAATTCCAAGACCATTCATCTCTTTTGCAAGTGTTGATCCAATTTGTGAAGCAACAAAGGGGGTTCCCTTACGGGCACCTTTGTAACCTAACTTTCCTGAACTGGAGCGCAACAAAACATCACCCTCAACAGTAGTGACTGTAACGAGTGTATTATTAAATGAAGATTTTACATGCACAACCGCAGAATCAACAACTCGCTTATTTTTTTTAGTTTTTTTCTTGTAACTCATGTGATACCTATGTTACTTATTTTTTCGTAACTTTACGTTTAAGGGCGACAATTGAACCTGCTTTACGAGGACCTTTACGAGTACGTGCATTAGTCTTAGTTCTTTGACCACGTACCGGAAGAGATCTCTTGTGACGAAGACCACGATATGAACCAATATCTTGGAGCCGTTTAATATCAGCTTTGATCTCTTTGCGTAAATCACCTTCGACCATATAGTTACTCGTTACTTCTTTTTGAAGTGCCGCTACCTCTTGATCTGTTAAATCTTTAACGCGCGTATCAAAATTAATATGTAATTTATTTAAAATATCACGTGAACGCTTTAATCCCACACCAAATAAGTAGGTAAGACCATACTCAATTCTTTTTTCACGGGGTAAATTCACACCTTCTATTCTAGCCATAATGCCCTTCTAACCTTGACGTTGTTTATGTCGAGGATTTTTTTTACAAATAACGCGAACTACGCCATCGCGGCGAATAATTCTACAATCACGACAAATCGTGCATACTGATGTTCGTACTTTCATAGAAAACCCTTATATAAATCTGCAATAATTACTTATTATGCCTTATATCTTAAAACAATTCTACCCCGGGTAAGATCATAGGGGGATAATTCCATTGATACCCTATCGCCGGGGAGCATACGGATACCATTCATCCGCATGCGTCCAGAGGCATGGCCTATGACTCTATGTCCGCCTTCTATTTCAACGCTAAACATATCATTAGGCAATGTATCCCGGACAATGCCATCTATCACTATAATATCATCTTTTTGTTTTTTTTTCATCATTAATTTAACTCTTATAATCTAGTAGTAATTTCAGGTCCATCAGAAGTGACAATGACCGTATCTTCAACATGGGCCGCCAATGATCCATCCGCAGTCCGGGCGGTCCATTTATCAGCATCCATACGAACTTTATAGTCTCCCAAGGTAATCATCGGCTCTATAGCAAATGCCATGCCTTCCTCAATAACAGGCCCCTTACCCTTATTTCCATAATTCAGGATTTCAGGATCTTCATGCATTTTTTTACCAATACCATGACCTGCAAAGTCTCTGACAACTCCAAATCCGTGACTTTCTACCACTGTTTGTATAGCGCTTGAGATATCGGAGATACGGTTACCGATCAGTACCATAGCAATGCCCGCATCTAAGGCGTTATAAGCAGCTTTAACCAATTCAATAGCTTTATCCGATGACGGCTTTCCTATAAAATAGGTGCGTGCCATATCAGCACAATAGCCATTATATGAAGCGCAAATATCAACGGTTACCAGATCCCCCTCCTTAAAAGGAATACTATTGGGAATTCCATGCACAATTACATCATTTACAGAAATACAACTGACTGCAGGGAAAGGAGGAACTCCGTACCCTTTGCATTCTGCATGCATCCCAGACTCTTTTAAAAAACACTCTAAAAAAGCATCTAACTCTTTTGAGGTCATCCCCGTCTTTATTACTAAAGGAATTTTTTCAAAGACCTTGGCAAGCCGCTTACCGGCCTCACGCATCAAAGAGAGCGCATGATTATTTTTACGAACTATCATGCCAGCTTCCCTGTTGATTCAATGAAGGCTTGAAAAACAGTATCTAAAGGTAATTCAACATTTAAATCGATCATTTTACACACAGAACTACGATAATATTCTAAAAGATCATCAGCATAATGGTGATACGTTTTCAATCTTTCATACACTACATCACTTTTATCATCCACTCGTTGTATTAAAATGCTGTTACATTCTTGACAAATAGGCTGTTGCTTAACCTGCGATGGCAAAAAAGAATAAACTGCTTGGCACGAATCATTTTGACAAACAAAGCGTGTCCTTAAACGATCAATAACATTATCGTCATGAATATTCATCGCAACAATTGTCACCGTCGAATTATTGAATTTTTCCTGAGAAAATAATGTATCGAGCGCACGCGCTTGAGATACCGTTCGAGGAAAACCATCCAATATAATGCCTTGCGAAGCTTCAGCCACTTCCTGAATCCACTGATAAACCATCTCAATCATGAGGTCATCGCTAATTAATTTCCCCGATTTTATCGCGTGATCAATTTGCATGCCAATGTCAGTCATACGTGCAATATGTTGTCTGCACAAATTACCCGTTGATAAATGAGCCCATCCAAAGGTTTTCTTACATAAATGAGAAAGCGAACCTTTGCCAGAGCCTGGGGGCCCTATAAAAATGTAAATATCTTTAAGCGGTTTCACCGAGCTGCCCTAGATTTAATGCGACTACCAGAGGACAAAAAGCCTGCATAATTACTTTCAAGAAGATATGCTTCCAATTGTGAGCTTAATTCAAGACCAACTCCAACTACGATCAAAAGAGAGGTGCCACCTAAGACAAAAGGCATATATACCAATGCTTGAAGAATATTAGGCAACAAGGCCAAGCAAGCAAGATACATAGCCCCCACAAGACCTAATCGAGTTAAAATTTTATCAAGCTCATCTGCAGTTTGCTTACCAGGACGAATACCGGGTATAAATCCGCCATTCTTTTTTAAATTTTGCGAAAGTTCATTTGGGTCAAAAATAATTGACGTATAAACAAACGTAAAAATAATAATAAGCAAAAAGGTCAGAATGTTATACATTAAGCCTCCACGCGAAAGATCGTTTGCCAGTGAGGTGAAAGCATCCCAACCCAAATGACTCCCAATCAACCCAAAAATAAATTGAGGAATGCTTAATATGGTTGATGCAAAAATAGCAGGCATAACACCCACATTATTTATTTTAAACGGAATATAGGTACTTTGTCCTCCATATACGCGTTGACCGACAACACGACGCGCATAATGAACAGGGATTTTCCGCTCGCCCTTTTCCAAATATACAATCGCTGCCGCAACGGCAATAAAGAATGCTAAGATACCTAATGCAACCACAAGGGTCATGGAACCTTCACGAACCTGAATAACCGTGCGCAATATATTCCCTGGAAAAGCTGAGACAATACCAGCAAAAATAAGCATTGAACTGCCATTACCTAGGCCGAAAAGCGAAATCTGCTCGCCCATCCACATAACAAGCATAGCTCCAGTAGTAAGACACAGTACAAAAAAGAGTTTAAAACCAATACCCGGCGTTAACACTAAGTTGTAGGTGGTCAGATACGTTAATAAACCTGAACTATAACCAATGCTCAAAAACAGAGTTAAATAGCGTGTATACTGATTAATAATTCGTCGTCCATATTCACCTTCTTTAGAAAGCACTTCCAATTGGGGTATTGCCATAGAGGCAAACTGCATGACCAACGAAGCAACGATATAGGGACTAATAGCTAAGGCAAAAATTGAGCTCTGAGAAAGAGCCCCTCCTGAAAAGGTATTGAGATAACTTAAAAAGCCACCCACAAATGATGTTTTCATGGATGCTGCAAGCAAATCAATATTGATTCCAGAAACCGGTATAAAAACACCAATTCTATAAATGATAAGAACCGTTAAGGTAAAAAACAATTTACGACTGAGCTCAGGAATTTTAAAAATATTCCAAAAATTATTAAACAGTACCACAGTATTACTTCTCCTTATTTTTCTGCACGATTTATGTGCACGAGCCCACCGGCTTGCACAATCTGTCCTTGCGCTGATTTGCTAATAAAATCGATATGCAGCGTTAATTTTTTATCAACAGTACCTGATGATAAAACTTTTACCATAGAACCTTTACGGCCTTTAATAAGACCTGCTTCCATTAAAGATTCGCGGGTGACTACCGCACCATTTTCAAATGCCTCATGGATATCGGCCAATTGAACAATTTCGATTTCTTCTTGGAATCGAGTATTATTAAATCCACGCTTAGGAATACGACGCGTCAAAGGCATTTGACCGCCTTCAAATAAAATCCCTAAATTAGCACCTGATCGGGCCTTTTGACCCTTGCCACCACGACCGGATGTTCCGCCACGACTTCCGCCGCGGCCTATACGTTTTCTATCTTTTCCTGCTGCGGGAAGATTATGCAACATGAGTGGTTTCTCCTTTGGTGATTTCTTTTACTGTTTTATTACGGAGTTTTGCAATATGTGCTGCACTACGGCATTTAGAAAGAGCATTCAAAGTAGCTTTAACTACATTTTGCGGAGAACGAGAAGGCCCAAGCGTTTTAGCAAGAACATCTTTTACTCCAAGCGCTAACATAACGGCACGAACAGATTTACCCGCAATAAGTCCTGTACCTTTGTAGGCAGAACGCAAATGAACGTTCGTTGCTCCATGACTTCCTTGGACATCATAAGGCAACGTACTTTCACGCACTGAAATGCCAATCAAGTTTTTACGCGCTAAAGCAGTTGCCTTTGAAATAGCAGCTGAAACTTCGCGGCCTTTTCCTTGACCACACCCTACTGCACCTTGCTGATTACCTGAAACAACAAATGCTGAAAAAGAAAATCTTTTTCCACCTTTAGTTACTTTTGTAACGCGTCGAACACTTACAACGGTATCGACAAATTGAATTTCTGACATAAATAGATCCTTTATACCTTAAGTCCGCCTGCGCGAAGACCTTCTGCTAACGATTTAACGCGACCATGGTAGAGAAAGGGACCGCGATCAAAAGTAACCTCAACAACACCCTGACTTAAAGCTTTTTTTGCCAGCTCGAGCCCAACAGTGTGAGCAATCTCTTTTTTGCTACCTTTTGCTTGTGGATTTTCTAATGAAGAGGCGCTTGCTAAGGTTTTTTGTTGCGCATCATCAATCACTTGCGCATAAATATGATTGAGACTTCTAAACACCGAAACTCTCGGCATAGAAGAAGATAATTTCGAGCGAACGCGCAATGTGCGTCGTCGAACTCGATTTTTTATTTTTCGTATAATTGACACGTTTTAACTCCAAAATTCTAATTTTTATGCTGATTTAGCTTTACCAGCTTTTCGTCTAATAACTTCATTGACATATTGTATACCGGTACCTTTATAGGGCTCAGGCGGACGCAATGCACGAATTTTACTACACACCAACCCTAAAGATTCTTTATTTGAAGAACGACAGGTTAATAACTGGCCCGTTTTATCAATTTCAACAGTAACGTCTGCTGGAAGATCAAAATCGATCTTGTGACTAAAACCCAAAGAAAATTGCAATTTAGGCCCTTGCGCAATTGCTTTAAAACCAAGTCCCACAATACGAATTTGTTTATCAAATCCTGTCTGAGCACCTATAATTTTATTTGCAAGCAATGCACGATTTAAACCCCAAATACGGTTTGTCTCTGCAGTTTTACGCACGGCAGTAATAACTAAATTCCCATCAACAATTTCAGCTTTTAAAAGTGCAGGCAATGAATGAGTGCCTGCAATTTTTTTACCCTTAAATGAAATATCATTACCGTTAATTTCAACAGTAACACCTGATACATCAATAGGTTTTCTACCAATTTTTGACATAACCCACCCTTACCAAACCGTACAAATTACTTCACCACCAACAGAAAGCTGACGAGCTTTCTTATTGGTTATAACGCCACGCGGTGTCGTTATAATGGCAATCCCAAGCCCACCAATAACTGGTGCTAATGAGGAAACGCCTTTATAAACGCGTCTTCCAGGCTTGCTTACCCGAGTAATTTCGTGTATTGCTGATTCACCATCAACATATTTAAGCACAACCTTAAGACTTTTATGGGCACCTTCACCTTCGATCAGAAAGTCCCAAATATACCCCTCGTCTTTTAAGATTGAGGCTATTTGGTACTTGAGATTCGAATAGGGCGCCTTGACATCTGGCAATGATGCCATAATGCCATTACGAATAATGGTTAAAAAATTACCAATTGTATCAATAGACATCGACTATCCTTATAACAGTTTACCAACTGTTGGTTCCCACCACGGGATTACCAACTTGCTTTTTTCACACCTGGCAACATGCCATTAGATGCAAATTCTCTAAAACATAAACGTGAAAGCTTGAAGAATCCAATATACCCGCGAGGTCTACCTGAAAGCTCACAACGATTTCTAATGCGTGTAGCGCTTGAAGAACGTGGCAATCGTGCCAGTCTCTTCTGAGCCTTCATTTTTTCTTCGAGCGTTGTTTTTGGACTTTGAACGATTGCTACAAGCTTCTTACGCTGTTCAACATAACGAGCAACCAGTTCTCTTTTTTTGTTGTTATTAACAACTAATGCTTTTCTTGCCATATCTTCTATGTTACCTTATTTATTTTTTTTAAACGGCATACCAAATTGTTTTAAAAGCGCAAAGGCTTGCTCGTCATTGTCAGCAGAAGTATGAATAGTAATATTCATGCCATGGGATTTTTCCATGCCATTATCTTCAGCTTCAGGGAAAATAATCCATTCTTTAACGCCAAGGTTGTAATTACCACGACCATCAAGTTTTTTCGATACACCTTGAAAATCTCGTACACGAGGAAGCGCTAAATTAATAAGTTCATCAAGAAACTCGTACATTTTTTTATTACGCAACGTAACGCATGCACCGATCTTCATTCCTTCTCGAATTTTAAAACCCGCAATGGATTTTTTACAAATTGTTTCGATAGGCGCTTGCTTAGTAATTACAGCAAGTTTCTTTTTAACTTTTTGTAATTCTTTACTATCGGCAACAGCTTCTTTAACGCCTACGTTCACTACGATTTTCTTAATACGAGGAACTTGCATAATATTTTTAAGACTAAGTTCTTTTTGTAATGCAGGACGGATGTTCTTTTCGTACTCTTGCTTTAATCGTATTACGTTATTTACGTTTTTTTGTTCCATAATCTACCCGCTTATAACACTTCGTTCGTATTTGCTGAAATACGTTCTTTGCGTCCATTTTCTAATTGTTTGATTTTAACACGCGTAGGTTTTCCTGTTGAGGGAACAATAGGCATAACATTGGAAATATGCACATATCCTTCTTCCTTTTTAATAGAAGAAACTTCACCCTCACGCTTTGCCTTAACATGACGCACAGCAATAGCAATTCCACGAACCTTTACACGGTCATGCTTAAGATCAAGTTCGATTACTTGACCAGTCTTGCCCTTATCTTTGCCTGTTGTCACCATCACTGTGTCGTTCTTTTTAATACGAAACATGCTTATCCTTATACAACTTCTGGTGCTAGTGACAATATTTTAGCGAATTTTTCTTTGCCTTTAAAACGCAATTCACGCGCTACAGGACCGAAAATTCGAGAACCGACAGGTGTTGCATCATCTACCGATTTAATAATAACACCCGCATTTTCACCAAATGAGATATAACTACCATCTGCACGACGATACTCTTTTTTTGTTCGAACAATCACTGCGGTCACCTTGTCACTTTTTTTCACTTGCGCTCCAGGAATTGCTTCCTTTACAGCACAAATAACAATATCACCCAAGACAGCATCACGTTTTCCCGTGCTTCCTACCAGGTGAAAGACAAGCATTTCTTTTGCGCCGGAATTGTCAGCAACTTTTAAATAAGTTTCTTTTTGAATAGTAGACATAACAATTTCCTTTACTTGCTCACGATATCAGCTAAGTACATATACTTAGTTTTAGATACGGGGCGACCTTGGTATATATCAACATGATCACCAAGCGCTGCACGCTTTTGCTCATCATGAACTTTATATTTTTTAACCGAACGCATTACTTTTGCAAGACGTGGATGCATAAAAGTTCTTTCAACTTCCACCACAATGGTTTTATCCATCTTGGTTGATACCACCTTGCCACGCAATGTCGATTTTTTTTGAGTATTTTCTGCCATAATCTTACGCTTGAATTTTCTGATGTAAATACGTTAATCCACGAGCTATAGCACTTTTCAATTTCTTTTGATCAGAAGCAAAAGATTTTACATGTCCAGTGGTAGATTTAAGGCGAAGCTGAAATAATTCGCGACGCATCTCGTCTACAGCAACCTTAAGCTGCTCTACGCCCATATTTTTTATTTCTTGTGATAAGGCTTTATTGTTTTTCATGCATCACCACATTGCTTACTTCAGGGGTTACTTCTCTATTTTGCATCAATCCTGTTTCTCGTTTTACAATTTTAGTCTTCATAGGAAGCTTATATTGCGCTTGCTTAAGAACTTCTTTGGCCTCAACCTCTGAAAGTCCTGAAATTTCACATACAATACGATCACGCTTAACTACGCTTACCCAAAATTCAACGTTCCCCTTACCTTTACCCATACGAGTTTCAGCAGGTTTTTTTGAAACTGGTTTATCGGGAAAAACACGAAGAAACATTTTTCCAACTTTTTTCAAACGGCGTGAAATAGTCACACGCATCGCTTCGATCTGTGCAGCAGTAAGCCATACCGGTTCAAGAGCTTGCAGCCCATATTCACCAAACATGACATCACGAGCCCCTTTAGATCTACCCTTACGAGTTCCTCGTTGAACTTTTCTATATTTTATTTTCTTTGGCATTAACATACGATATCCTTGTCGTTTATACTACGGGGTATTCACCTTTGCAAATCCAAACTTTAACACCGATAATACCATACGTAGTCAAAGCTTGAGCTGTTCCGTAATCGATATCAGCACGTAACGTATGCAGTGGAGTAGACCCAATACGAATCCATTCATCACGTGCAATTTCCGCGCCGCCAAGACGCCCTGCCACACGAATCTTGACCCCTTTAGCACCACTACGTAATGCTGAAGTAGCAACCTTTTTCATAACTTTTTTAAAGCTCGCACGTTTTTCCAGGTCTTGAGCAATCTTTTTAGCAACAACATGCGCATCAAGTTCAGGGCTTTTAACCTCTTGAACAGAGACTTCTATGTTGTCGCGCTTTAAAAGATGCGCCAAACCTTTACGTAAGTTATCAATTTCTTGGCCCTTTTTCCCGATAACAACACCAGGACGCGCAGCATGAATAATAACTTTGAAACTGCTCCCTGTTTTTTCAATCTCACAACGAGAGATATCAGCATCAGGAAGAGCTTTTTCTAAAAAATTACGAACCGCTAAATCTTCAAAGAAGAATTTCGCATAGGAATCGCTTCCATTGCGTGGAAACCAACGAGAATCCCAGTCACGATATACACCAATTCTAAACCCTATTGGGTTAACCTTTTGTCCCACAATTAAGCCTCTTTAGATTCTAAAACAATCTTCATATGACACAACCGCTTACGCTGAGGATTTGCTCGACCTTGAGCGCCTGGTTTAAAATAGCGATGTATCGGTCCCTGATCCACGCAAATCTCTTTAATAAAGAGATTTTCCGGTTCAATATTTTTAAGATTTTTTGCATTTGCAAGCACAGAGTCAAGCACTTTCTTCACCGCCTCAGAGCGTTGTGAGCGGAAAGTACGCAACCAATTGATAGCATAGCGAGCATTTTTGCCACGTACCACATCAACTACTGGCCGTAATTTATACGGCGAATAAGAAAGATAACGTGCTTTTGCTGTAAATTCCATTATTTATACCTTATTATGTTGTACTTATCAGTGTATATAAATTACTTCTTTTCAGCAACCGCTTTACGCTGACCGCTATGTAATCTGAAAGTTCTGGTTGGCACAAATTCACCTAATTTATGGCCTACCATATTTTCTGTAACATACACTGCAACATGTTTTTTCCCATCATGCACGGCAAAAGTAATTCCTACAAAATGCGGAAGTACCACGCTCGAGCGAGACCATGTTTTAATCGCCTCTCTCTTACCACCTTGTCGCGAACGTTCAACTTTTTCAAGTAAACTACTTGCAACAAACGGGCCTTTTCTTGAGGATCTTGTCATAAAATTTTACCTTTTAAATCCTAATTATGGTCTTCTACGTTTTAAAATAAGTAGGTTTTTGCGCTTTCTGGTACGAGTACCCTTAGCTCCTTTACCTGTCGGACTTACTGGGTGAGAACCAGATTTAGAACGACCTTCACCACCACCATGGGGGTGATCAACTGGGTTCATAGCCATACCACGAACAGTAGGACGAATACCCTTACGACGCGTTCTACCTGCTTTACCAATAGAAATATTCTTATGATCAGCGTTGCCAAGAACACCTATCGTTGCCCAGCAATCCATATGAATCATACGAATTTCACCAGAAGGCATTTTCAACGTTGCATAATCATCTGCTTTAGCCATAAGCTGACACGATGTTCCTGCACTGCGCGAAAGCTTGCCGCCCGATCCAGGGGTAATCTCAATATTATGAACCATAAAACCCACAGGTATTGAACGCAATGGTAAGCAATTACCTACTTTTGCTTCAATATTTTTTCCTGACATAACAGACGATCCAACGGTGATACTTTCAGGCAATAACATATATCCTTTAGATCCATTTGCATAGACCACAAGACCAATACGCACATTACGATTTGGATCATATTCTACGGTAGTCACTTTCCCCGGAATATCATGCTGCGCTCTTTTAAAATCAATAATTCGATATTTTTGAAGAGCTCCGCCACCACGATGCCTTACGGTAATTCTTCCATACGCGTTACGGCCACCGTGTTTATGAAGACCAATAACCAATGACTTTTCAGGCGTTGATGTGGTAATATCGCTCGAATCTAAATACGTTTGAAAACGTAAAGAGGCATTTCTCGGCTTACGTGTAACAATAGCCATTATTCACCACCCTTTGTTGATTCTGATAAACCGGCATCATGAGATGTCCAATTCATGATATCGATTGATTGACCTTCTTTAAGAGTTACATATGCTTTTTTACGTGTCTTGCCTTGATACACATGGCGTCCGGAACGTTTGAATTTTCCTTTAGACACTACAATGCGAATCTTATCAGCCGTTACGTTAAACAATTCTCTGAGTGCCTGCGCTACCAACGGCTTATTAGCCTGAGGATGGACTTCCAGAACCAACTGCTTATAATGTTGGTTCAGACGATACACCTTGTTCGATATGCGTGGGCCCTTAATGATGTTATAAATACTTAACTCCATAAGCCGACCATTTCTTTAAATAAATCGCTATCTTTTGCTAAGAACATCCAACTGTCCCCATGCGCCAATGTAAACGCATTTGGCTGATCAAAAAAGATCATTGAAACATTAGGAATATTAGCAAAGGATGCTTGTGTTATAAAATCGTACGTTGAAACAAAAAACACCACTTTTTTATCTGCAAGACCCGCTTCTTTTAATGCTGAACTTGCAAAAGCTGTTTTTGGTCTTTCTTGTGCTGACCAATTCAACGAAATTACATTTTGAGTATCAAGTTTGTCCAAGAGCAAATTATAGAAAACTTCTCTTTTTTGACCCTTTGATACTTTAAGCGTTCTTACGCGCTCCTGTGGCCCAAAGATGACCCCACCTTTTCGCCAGAGTGGAGAACGCGCACTTCCTGCACGAGCTCGTCCTGTTCCTTTTTGTTTCCAAGGTTTTTTATTGGAAAAAGAAACTTCTGAGCGATCTTTGCAACCTACTGTTCCTTGACGCCAATTTTGCATTAAAGCTCGGATAGTGTTACCGAGTGCTGTATTATCAGGTTTTTCTGAACGAGCAGATAACGCTAAATCTGACGGTGTAAGCACTTTTTTTATCATCTGCGTCATTATTTATCCCCACGTTTTTTAAGATAAACAAGAGAACCAGATTTTCCAGGGACAGAACCTTTCACCAACACAATACGTGCTTGCGGCTCAATTTGCACAATCTCTAAATTTTTAATCATGCAACGATCTACCCCCATATGACCCGGCATCCGTTTATTTTTGATAACACGGCCTTGGCTTCTCATATATCCCAAAGAGCCGCCCTTACGCCCAAGTTTACTACCGTGACTGGCAACACCACCGGTAAAACCGTGACGTTTAACGCCGCCTTGAAAACCACGCCCTATAGAAGTACCAACAATATCAACATTATCACCTTTAGCGATAAATTCATCAATACTGAAAGGGCTTCCTACCTGAAGACCTTGTGCAAGATCTTCGGCAAAGCGTACTTCCTTGCGTTCACTAAAATATTTATGCGGTTCATCCATCCATTCAGAGGAGAACTCATTCGATTCATATCGCTTTTTCACGCATCCAAGCTGCACTGCGCTGTATCCATCTTTTTGCTTGGTTTTGACCTGAGTCACTAACCAACGAGCAAGATCGATAACAGTAACAGGCACCACTTTATGATCATCGGAAAAAACCTGGGTCATTCCAATTTTTCTACCCCAGAAACCATTGATCATTACATGACCTTTCATACTTATTTAATTTCCACATCAACACCAGATGAGATACTCAACTTCATAAGAGCATCCATCGTTTGATCAGACGGAGAAACGATATCCAAAATTCTACGATGCGTTGTTATTTCAAACTGTTCACGGGATTTTTTATCGATATGCGGTGAACGCAATACAGTAAAGCATCTCCATTTATTTGGAAGCGGAACGGGCCCTACAACAAGAGAGCCTGTTCGTTTAACCGTTAAAACAATTTGTCTTACAGCTTTATCAAGTAGATGATGATCGTAAGATTTTAATGTTAAGCGAATTTTTTGCTTTTTCATCAATCATTATCCATTCGATTAATTTAAAATCTCAGTAACAACACCGGAACCAACTGTTCTGCCACCTTCACGAATTGCAAAACGTCCATCTTTTTCCATTGCAATCGGAGTAATAAGTTCAACACTCAAGGTAACATCGTCGCCCGGCATAACCATTTCACGACCTTCAGGAAGTGTCACCACACCAGTAACGTCTGTTGTTCTAAAGTAAAATTGTGGACGATATCCATTAAAGAATGGAGAATGACGTCCGCCTTCATCTTTAGAAAGAACGTATACTTGGCATTTGAATTTTGAATGCGGTTTAACAGAACCTGTTTTAGCAAGAACCATACCACGTTCAATTTCTTCTTTTTTCGTACCACGAAGAAGAATACCTACGTTATCACCAGCTTCACCATATTCAAGTGTTTTACGGAACATTTCAATACCGGTAACAACCGTTTTAATATGAGTGCCAAGACCAATAATTTCAATCTCTTCGCCCACTTTGATACGACCACGTTCAATACGACCCGTTGCAACAGTACCACGACCAGCAATAGAGAACACGCCTTCAACCGCCATTAAGAATGGTTTGTCAACTTCACGTGTAGGAGCTGGGATATACGTATCCAAGGCCTCCATCAAACGATCAATTGATTGACTTCCAAGGTCACCCTTATCACCTTGCAGTGCTTTCAAAGCAGAACCACGAATAATAGGAGTTTTATCACCAGGGAAATCATATTTAGAAAGAAGATCACGAATCTCTTCTTCAACCATATCAACCATGTCAGGATCATCGACCATGTCAACCTTATTCAAGAAGACAACAAGTGAAGGAACACCGACGTTTTTAGCAAGAAGAATATGTTCGCGAGTTTGAGGCATTGCACCATCTGCTGCAGATACCACCAAAATTGCACCATCCATCTGAGCGGCACCTGTGATCATGTTTTTTACATAGTCAGCGTGACCGGGGCAGTCGATATGCGCATAGTGACGATTTGCTGTTTCATATTCAATATGCGAAATAGCAATCGTGATACCACGTGCTTTTTCTTCTGGCGCTTTATCAATTTCATCAAAACGCTTCGCTTCAGCAAAACCTTTAGCTGCTAAGGTTGTTGCGATAGCGGCAGTTAATGTTGTTTTTCCATGGTCAACGTGACCGATTGTACCAACGTTCAAATGAGGCTTTTTACGCTCAAATACGCTCTTTGCCATTGTAACTCCTGACAAGTTTTATACTTAGATACACTTACTCTATAACCAACTTATACTTTATTCGCACTCAAAATCTGTTCTTGAGCCGATTTAGGAACCTCACGGTAACATTCAAATTCCATTGAATAGCTTGCGCGACCTTTAGACATAGAACGCAGTTGCGTTGCATATCCAAACATCTCAGCTAAGGGAACTTCAGACATAATTACCTGGGACCCGCCTTTGCTTTCCATGCCCAATATACGGCCACGTCGAGAGTTTAGATCCCCCATAACGTCACCCATATAATCTTCTGGTGTTTCAACTTCAACCTTCATAATAGGTTCAAGAAGACACGGATCAGCTTTTTTCATACCTTCCTTAAAGGCTAAGGAAGCAGCAACCTCAAACGCGAGCGCAGAAGAGTCAACGTCATGGTAAGAACCATCTTTAAGAATTGCTTTAAAATCTACAACCGGAAATCCACCGAGAACACCTGAATTCTTAGCGTTTTCAAGACCTTTTTCAACGCCAGGAATAAATTCACGAGGAATAGTTCCTCCAACAACCGCGTTAGAGAATTCATATCCCTTACCACGCTCAAGTGGTTCAAATTGAATCCATACGTGTCCGTATTGACCCTTACCACCAGATTGCTTAATATACTTGCCTTCAACTTCAACTGGCTTTTGGATAGTTTCTTTAAATGCTACTTGAAGCTTACCTTGAGTAACTTCAACTTTATGTTCACGTTTTAAACGGTCAACAATAATTTCCAAATGAAGCTCACCCATTCCGCGAATAACGGTCTGGGATGTTTCTTTATCAAATGAAAATTGGAACGAAGGATCTTCCTGCATAAGCTTGCGCAACCCAAGACCCATTTTTTCATACTCAGTTTTTTGCTTAGGCTCAACTGAAGCAGAAATAACTGGATTTGGGATATCTATTTTTTCAAGTAAAATTGGATGACTTTCATCACACAAAGTATCGCCCGTGGTAGCTTCTTTTAGTCCAACTACTGCACCAATGTCTCCAGCACGCAATTCGGCTATCTCTTCACGTTTATTTGCAGACATACGTACTAAACGACTTACGCGTTCTTTCACGCCCTTAGTTGCGTTATAGATATAGGAACCAGACTTCAATGTTCCTGAATAAACACGAACGAAACTTAACACCCCAACAAATGGGTCGGTCATAATTTTGAAAGCAAGACCACTAAACGGTGCATCCGGGGAAGCAATACGCTCTTCCGTTTGCTCAGAACGAGGTACAATACCAGAAACGGGCGGAATATCTAATGGCGATGGCAAATAATCAAGAACAGCGTCAAGCGCGAGTTGAACACCTTTGTTTTTAAAAGCAGTACCACAGAATGCCGGCACGACCTTACGCTCAATAGTACCTTTACGCAATGCAGCCTTTACTTCAGCAAGGGTAATAGGTTCTTCATTGAGGAATTTTTCAGCAAGCGCATCATCAACTTCTGCAGCTTTTTCTACGATTTTTGCATATTGTTCTTCAACTTGTTTTCTATACGCATCAGGAACTTCCAAGTATTCAACAGTAGAACCCATCTCACCACTGAAAGTCACATACTTTTTGGAAAGAACATCGATAATCCCAGAAAGTTCTTCAGATTGCCCGACTGGGATCTGCATAGCAATAGCGTTAGCTTGTAACTTAGTATTAATATCACTAATTACGCGAAAATAATCGCCACCGATACGATCTAGCTTATTAACGAAAATAATACGAGGAACTTTATAACGATTAGCTTGACGCCATACGGTTTCAGACTGCGGCTGAACACCACCAACGCCACAAAATACCGCAACTACACCATCAAGAACACGGAGCGATCTACCAACTTCAATGGTAAAATCTACGTGGCCAGGAGTATCGATAACGTTAATTTGATAATTTTTCCAATGGGCAGAGATAGCAGCCGCAGTAATAGTAATACCACGCTCTTTTTCTTGCTCCATCCAGTCGGTAGTTGTTTCACCCTCGTGAACTTCTCCGATTTTATGAGAAACACCGGTATAAAAAAGAACACGTTCAGTGAATGTGGTTTTACCAGCATCGATATGCGCAGCGACGCCTATATTTCTAAATTTATCTAATGGGATACTCATTATCGTACTTCCCTTTCGCTACCAAGAGAAGTGTGAAAATGCGCGGTTTGCTTCTGCCATTTTATGCACATCAAGTTTTTTCTTCATTGCATTACCACGCCCCTCATACGCTTCAATCAATTCATGCGCAAGACGCTCACCCATGGTTTTATCGCCACGCGTTGCCGCTGCAGAGATAAGCCAACGATAAGCAAGCGATCTACCACGGTGAGAAGTAACTTCAGTAGGAATCTGATATACACTACCACCCACACGACGCGGACGCACTTCAATAACAGGAGTGATTTGCTCAAGCGCACGATTGAACATAGTAAGCGCTTTATTTTGATCGCCTGAATTTTTTTTAGTAAGAATATCGAATGCATCGTAGACAATAGTACGAGCGGCATTCTTCTTACCACGCCACATAACAATGTTAATAAGCTTTTGAACATCTTGAGAACCATAACGTACGTCTGGTTCAATTTCTCTTATAAAATTTACGGATTTACGACGCGCCATATATTATACCTTATTTAGCTTTAGGACGTTTTGCACCATACAATGAACGGCCCTGACGACGCTTTTCAACACCAGCACAGTCAAGAGCGCCACGTATAATATGATATTTAACCCCAGGTAAGTCTTTTACCCTACCACCACGGACAAGAACCACAGAGTGCTCTTGCAAATTATGGCCTTCACCACCAATGTAAGCGGTTACTTCCATGCCAGTCGATAACTTAACACGGGCAACTTTACGTAATGCAGAGTTTGGTTTTTTAGGTGTTTGAGTAAATACGCGAGTACAAACACCGCGCGCCTGAGGACATTCTTCAAGCGCAGGGCTTTTTGATTTATAGCGTGGTTTTACACGCCCTTGGCGAACAAGCTGATTAATTGTAGGCATAGTTCTATATATCCATACGTTTTAATGGTGTAATTAATAATTTTTCTACTGTAAAAATGGTAGACACTTCATTTAATTGTAACTTTTTTGCTATTTTTTTCAAGTGGTCAATTTTAACAATTCTCGTATTTATGCTAGTCTGAGAAAATAAATTTTCATTAGTTCTCTCAATCAGGAGTCTTTATGCAACTTTTTGCCCTTATTTCGTATCTTCCTTTTATTATTGTCGGGGGATTAGGTTTTGGATTTTTAGTAGGATTTCATGAACTTGGCCATTTTCTCTTTTGTAAGTTATTTGGCGTTCGGACACCCTCCTTTTCTATAGGTTTCGGCCCACAATTACTGAAAAAGAAGATCGGCGATACGCTTTTTACCCTTTCAGCGATACCTTTTGGGGGATATGTTGAGATTGCAGGATCAGAAGAACCGGGTCAAGGCGAACAAAAAGAAAGCAAAAGTACCGCTCCAGACTCATTTACCGTAAAACCCTACTACCAAAAAATGCTCATTATCTCAGGAGGCATTCTCTTTAATATGGCCTTTGCCTATTGTGCCGTTATTGCCGCTCTTTCCTTGGGAGCGCCCCAAACCCCGCTTCTTTTCCCTCAAGGGATATCATCCCAAGTAGAACAGGTAAGTGACGGTTCGCCAGCAGCTCAGGCTGGAATTAAGGCAGGAGATACCTTGTCAGGTATCAAAGCAGATAATGAAGAATATGAACTTCATACTATGGCGCTTCCTGTTTTTATGCAAAAACTTATGCAAACGTTACAAAAAAATCGGGGCAAAGAAGTCACGATACGGGTAATTAGTCACGAAAATGGTACTTCTGCAGAGCATGATGTTGCTGTTATCTTAAATGAAAAGGGCCTCGGCGTATCTTTTGTGTTTACTCCGGTCAAAGCACAAAACTTGGCCCAAGCAGTGATCATGGGAGTTGAACAGGTTAATTTTTGGATTTATTCAACAATAGACGCATTGACCAAGCTCTTTAAAGAAAAAACCGTTAAAGGCATTGGCGGACCGGTTATGGTTATTACCCAAATGGTTAAAGGGGCAGAGAAAGGCTTTATTATATTCTTGCTTTTCTTAGCTTTTATTAGCGTTAACCTTGCAGTTATGAATCTGATTCCACTTCCGGTGTTTGATGGGGGACAGGCTCTCTTTTATACTATCGAAGCGATTATCGGCAGACCGCTGCATGATTCGATCAGAAATGGCATAGCCTATGCCACCTGGATACTTTTAATTATTCTTATCTGCTGGATCACTATCCAAGATATTTTAGCCATCGCCAAACCCTATCTTGGTCTTTAAAAAGCATTTATCACTCCCAAGGGGCACAAGCCGCCCCTTGATCCATCGCTTTACAAATAATTCAAATATGATAAATTATATGAGGTAATACTTAATAATTGATACATGGAAGGAAATATTATGAATAAGCTTATCATTATGACGATTGTTGCGTCATTGGTCTTGGCCTTCCAGGTACAAGCAATGGATTGTGAAAAAGTGCTTACAGAAGTTAGAGAATTTGCACGAACAGCTTTAAAAGCTCAAAAAAAGCATGGCGAACTCAATAATTGGAAAACAGAAGAAAAGTTTGAAAGAGGCTTATCTCGCCTTTATAACAAAGTAGACGAAGCGCTCGCAGCGTGCCCTCAGCATAGTGCTGCCATTATTGCAGAACAACACAGATTGTGTAATTAATGTTCTTTATATCTTTACTTTAAAGGGGCCAAAAAGCCCCCTTTTTTTAGCCTAAAATTTAATTCTAAAATATTCATATTGAAAAAAGAGCGTATCTCATGATACCCTTAAAGAGTATTGTTAATAATAATCGAACTCAGGCGGGAATACAATGAAGAAGACATTCTTAACGTTCTTGATCTTTGCTTTTTTAAATCTTACTGCATTTAAGCCGACCTTTGAGAAATATAGCAATATTTCAGAACAAAATAAAAATTATTTAAACCAACGTCAATTTCAACAAATAATAGATCAATCACACGACTATCAAAAGGGCGTCAATGAACTTTTGAAATATGGTGATTTATTATCAGGCGTAGGAAAAAGTTTTGGCACACATGGCGCTGAACAACCATATACGACAACTCATAGAGATAAAGATATTGCCTATTATATATTTATTTTTGTTAAAAATTTACCCGCCGGAACATTAAACGACACACGGCCTAAAGGCCGTGGATTTTGAAGCGCGAGCTGAAAGTTTTTTATTGATTTTTAACATAATTGAGAATCGTTTCCTCAGAACAATGTCCATATAGCATGATTCACTAAGCCTTACACGTTTCTGCCAATACTTGTATGGTCGCTTTAAAAAAGTTTTGAATGGTTTGGGCAACTTTACGAATCTCACTTTTAATAGCAGCCCAATG
>JAKAUO010000049.1 GCA_021827715.1 bacterium
TCTAAGTATTATTTAACGATGTTTGAAAAAATCTGATATCATCAATTAAGATTATGGCGTCCTTAATTTTTGATTTTTTTATACATTCAAGTTCTTGAATAATAGGCGTATTGAGATCACCTCGAGCTGTATTGCCCGAGCTATAATGACCATCAAGCCAAAATATAATTTTCTCATTATTGGAAACTAATATTTTAGATAATACATCTTTTGAATCGCCATTATATATCTTTATATTAGGAATATTTTCAAAGCGTTTTCGAGCTTGTTTAAAAAATTCTTTACTGAGTTCAATAGTTACAACATGCTCTACACTCTTGCTGGCATTTAAAGCAGTATCGCCCATATAAGTGCCAGTTTCGATAAATAAAGTTGATCCAAAATGATCACATAAAAATTTGAGGAATTCTGGATCAAGCGAATTATCACTTTTCAAACTTTTAAATGTTAATACATTATTACAATAAGAATTCGGCATTTCTACCATATGTATTAAATTATTGCGAGAAATCAATGTTGGTGCTATAAAAAACAAAATTATAAGAATTATTATTACTCTATAGTTTTTATTAATCATTATATTCTTTCAAGTTTTTATATTTTTTTTACCTAAAATCTCATATGATCCAACAGCTTCGATTAGTCCATGATGAAAAGGAATACAAGAAATATCTTCAAAAATATCTCTCATGCCTGAAATAATAGTGCAATGGTTCACAAATTTAGAAGGACCCCACCCATTAACCTGTCCAACAATATAACAGTAATCGGCATTATAAAATCGTTTATTAAGCATAACTTTTTGAAGAAATTCTGTACTTTCAGAAAGTGCAAAGGTGGAAATAAACAAATTTGTATCCACATTTAAATCTTCAACAAAAAATACAGGAAGAAGATGAATAGCTCCTTCTTTAAATAAATTCGGAATTTTATTATGAACAAAAATGCGAACATTTTTTAGAGTATATCTTAGAAAAAGTGCTTGAATGGCTAATGTTTCCGGCAAATCAAAAAGAATTAGAGTTGATTGAGGAATTATTTGTTTAATTAAACGTGCTAAATTTCCATAACCTCCACCAAATTCTACAATGGTTTTGATTTTAGAAATATCACAGCCTTCTAAAATTTTCCCTATATAAAAAAGATGCCCTAAAGTGTTTGCCGAAACGTCAAATGGGGGCAGTTTTTGTAAATTGCCAAAATCAGTATCATAATTATGGGAAAATAGGATTTTTCTATTCTTTTCACTTAATCCGAAAGTTAAAAAATCAATTTCATACTTTTGAAAATTATTAAAACCGCTTCTCACCATAGTTCCAGCTATCGCAGAAAATTTTAAAAAATCTTCTTGAGGCTTCCCTTTTATGAGCCCTTTAATATCACTTCTTGTCTTTTGCCAAAATGGATGACAAAATTTTTCTTGAAATAATGTGTCGCGCTGCTCAATTTCAGAAAGTTTATTATAATCTTCTTGCATATCCTTCCATAAATTACTGAAACTCTCACTCATAATAGCTTCAATGAAAAATGAACATGCAAAAAAAATAAAAAAGTAGCTTTTTAAATAGTTCATGACTTCCTCTTTTCAAGAGATGCTTGTTCTGCAAGAAATTTATCACGACAATCATAGATTTTATCAACCCAGTATTGCATATAAAGTTTTTCTAAATTAAATTTTTTGTGATGAAATTCTTCATATTTGTTATTTAAAAACTCGGTAGTTAGATCGTTATAATCCTTAACGATAATAACCGGCAGATCATCAAATAATTCATCCATAGGAGTTGAATAAAGTATCGGAACACACCCTGCAAGCAAAGCTTCCCAATGCCTATGACAATCATCCATATCCCCTGTTGGCGATGCTACAAATTGATAATGTGCCATGTCTCTCATAAAATCTAAAAATGATCTTTTTGGACCCATAACAGAGAATGGCTTCTTTTTAAGAATGTTATAAATATTTCTTCTAAATTCAGTTTCTGCTCCGCGGCCCTCGTGTATAGTGAAATTTACATATACCTGATTAATTTTCGAAATAGTTCTTAACTCTTCAAAAAAATTATTAATTCTATTTCTGCTATCAAACAGATATGGTTCTCTTACAATTCCTAAAGGAATACGATGAAATTTTTCAGAATCGATTGCTTCAGGGCTCATACCAAACCATGCTATAATTTTAGGGTCCTTTAGCCATCCACGCATTAATTCAGGAATTTCCGGGTCATATGCAAAACTTACAATAATATATGGGTTTTTAATCTTTGGGTGCACCTCTGCAAAAAACTTTCTCATTCCATATAGGGTTACAAAAACAAGGCTCCCTGGAAAAACATCTTCAGGATTAAATGCTGTTGCATTTTTAAAAGTTGCCGTTCCACCCCAATCTTCATTATTAGCGTGAGCAAAGTCACAGATAGAATACCATGCCCAACGTTGAACAAAAGTTTTTTCTAAATCCAACTCTTGTTTGTTCATAGGGGATATAAATTTCTGTCCGTACAGAGAAACCGCACACAGTATTAATAAACATAAAAATTTATTCATTTTTTCAACTCCAACAATATTTTATACAATAATATGATTAATAAATGTCTCTAACTTCTTAAATTTATTTTTATGATAGTCTGATGATTTATTATTCCAATTTGTTCTATTTTGATAATGCAAAAAGGTTTCATCAAGCATGAAAACTGCACTGAGTTGATTATATGTTTCAAAAATTTCTTTATCAATTTTCTCATCACGCGCATCGTTAAAAACAACAAATTCATAATCATCTTTAAGAAACTCTTTAAAAGTTACATCTTGAAGCGGGATAAATTCAGGTCGATTATGGGCATGGGTGATAATAAGTATTTTGGATGATATACCAATCGGCATTATGCACAGCATTAATAATATTCTAAAAATCTTCATAGTAAACTCTCCTGTTCATTTCATATAGGGTAAATAAGGATCTATTTTTTTTAAATTACAATCTTTATGGAACTTGCGCTCAAAGAGGTAGCTTCGCGCACATGCGCGTTTTGCATAATCCAATTGTCTCGGGTCATCTAGATTGTGAAAATAAAAAGGAGCTTGACCATCTGGCCCCTTTTCCCAGAGCACAAAGGTGGTGTCCCGCATTTCCACTTCATGCAGCAGATTATGCGCTGCGAGCAGTGTTGCTGGATAGTGCTCTTGGTCTGAAGGATAACGCGTTGCTATATCAATATAGTAATCATCTTGGACCATCAATTCTGCATGCTTTCTGTTCAAAACTACCCATTGGGTTGAAATTTGATGAAAAACATCTGAGATAGCTAAAAAAAGAAATGCGATTTTATTAATCATTTATTTTCTTTCACTTTAAAAGAGTTTTTCTAAAGGTTTATATACGGGCCTGCTTCTTACAAAGCGGTCTATATCTATTTGAATTTTTCTGCTTTTTCTATGGTCACTCAATGGATTAAGGTCATTATATAAATACAATACGTCGGGGATAAACATAAAATGGTCACGTGCTTGCTCGATCATAGGTATGCCTGTGGCCATATCTGCACACATAACCAAAAATTCACCATCGAGCATTAAATCTTCAAGATTAATATTTTGATATAATTTGGCGTAAAATGTGCGTAAGTGCGATGGTATATCAGGGTGCCGTCTAAAAGCATTATTTTTTACCACGTAGTCTGGCATAGGAGTATTAAAGCCGAGACGTTTAGAATTTATTTCTCTGTATTGGCCATAGGTCATCCATATATCATACGTGGTATATACATGGTTCAGGTAACGTAATACAAAATCACCCGCGAGCATATCGTCACCATCAAGAATAACTACTATTTCGTCAGGATGACACCCATTTATAACGTTCCAATGATTATAAAGTGCACCTTTGTTGGTTGTGTTGTGTATAAGGGTAAAAAGATGATCTTTACCAGATTCTGCTATTATTTTTTGAGCTTTCTTATACGTTTTATCTGTTGAGCAATCATCAATATAGATAATTCTATAATATTCTTCAGGATAATCTTGAATAGCTGAAAGAATATTGGCTTCAACATACTTTTCATTATTATAGGATGCTATAAGGATCACAAATTTCTTGGTCCCCATTATTTCAAAACAAGTAAAAAACGCTAGCAGTAATAGTATCTTTGTCTTCATTGGCTTACTTTCTGACTTCTTTATGGTTTTTATCCAATGCAACAAGTTTTCTTTTTAAATGGTGTATTGCAGGATAGTTCTGCGCATTTTGCGGATAACAGTACGATGGTGACAATACCTTAGTAGGCGGATTATCGATAAAATATCTATTCAGATGGCTTTCGTCATGCCAGACAGCGATAAAGTTTTTTTGAAAATCCAGTTCTATATTATGCACCACTGTCTCCATCATACGGAAAAATTCATCATGTGAGCCACCATAAAAGCCACCGGCAAAGTAATACTGCCCTTCAGTTGGTGCGAAGATCGCCTTTGAAATTTTATTGGTTTCATACGTACCACGGTGCGTGGTATACCCGGGATGTCGCGTCGCTACGCGGTCAGATAAAATTTCATTGCCGACTTTTGAAACAAAAAGCATGTCTGCGTCAGTAGCATAGATATAATCAAATTGTTCATAGAGTTCTTGATGTGCAAGATACATAGCAAAACGCATTAGAGTGTCATAGGGCCAGCCTAAACGCTTTTGAAAAACAACTGTTACATCATCAGCAGGCTCCATTGACCCATCGGTATAGACAAAATAATGGACCTCGTGGCCTGGACAAAAATGGTTACGCGCGGAGGTGATCATGTCATGCGCATAGTCTATATATCTACCAGTAGCAACCACATTCAATGCGATACGCGCAGCAAAGACAGAATTACCTACTGCTAGGATGGCCAGTATGTATAAAAATTTATAATTCATGTGATACCTTTGGTTTTTTCTTTAATGGTTCATACGGTTTTTTAGAACGTATCAATTGATCAAGTTGCGCTTGAAGCACCGTATGCTCTTTAAAATCATTTAACGGGTTTGCAACATTATAAACATAAAGCACTTCTGAAACACAGGTATGATGTTCGCCTGCCATCTCTATAAGGGGAAACATAATAGCCATATCCCAAGTGACCGGAAAGAATTTCCCTTGATAAAGAAAGTCTTTTTTATCAATGCGCTGAAAGAGCCATGCATAAAAAGTTCTAAAGTGTGAGGGTAAAAGGCCATACACCTGTCGAAAAGCATTTTTTCTAACAACTTCTTTAGAATACGGCTTGCAATGACCGACTCTATTGTCTGGCCACAATTCAAATTGGCCATAGGTCATCCAAATGTCTTGCTGTTCATACAAGGCTGAAAGGTATTCTAATACCTGGTCATGCTTGAACCAATCATCACCATCTAAGAGTCCAATAACTTTATGTGGTGGGCATGCTGTTGCTGTATAATAAATGTTTGCAAGCGCGCCACGATTACGGGTATTAACCTTGAGTGTTATTTTGTCTTCAAGCTGATTATCCCTTATATAATCACGCAATAGACTTTCAGTAGCATCAGTAGCGGCATCAACAATAATGGTGGCATGCCAATGGGGATAGGTTTGATTCACCACTGATTCAATATTTTGAATACACCATTCCTGATTATTGTAACTGGGGATAATAATTTCCCATTCAATAAAAGCTGCCATTGGAATGCTTAACATTGTAATAAATAATGCGACTATATACTTCATTACTTGATTACTCCCTATCATCATATTCTTATGGTCTTCTTTTAATCTTTATTTTGTCTTTATTAGGCTTATAAGAATATTTAAGTCGCGAATACCGCTCTTTTTTACGTATATACTCTGCAAGGAACTTTTGTAATTCTTCATCTATCTTATGATCATTAAGAGGATTGCTTTCATTATAAACATAAGTAACCCGCGATACATGGAGATGCCTTTCTCCCGCCATCTCAATAAGCGGAAACATGATTGCTTGATCCCATGTCATAGTAAAGAATTTATTTTCATATAATAAATCATACAAATCAATTTTTCGAAAAAGCCATGCATAAAACGTTCTACAATGAGACGGCATATCACGAACAGATCGAAAGTTATTCTGTTCAATAGTTTCTATTTCATAAGGAACACACCAACCCTTTGACCCTGATGGCCATGAAACAAATTGGCCATAAGTAAGCCAAATATCATATGTTTCATAAATTTTATTATAATATTCCAACACCTGATCATCTGCAAACCAATCATCACCATCCAAAAGGCAAATTACCTTATGTGGCTGACATTTTTGCGCGGCAAAATAGATATTTGCTAAAGCGCCCCTTCTTTTTTCATTTAAAATAAGAGTTATTTTATCATCTAGATCATTATCAGTAATATAATTTTTTATGAGTGCTGCAGTTATATCACTAGCGCAATCAACAATAATGGTGGCATGCCAATGGGGATAGGTTTGATTCACCACTGATTCTATATTTTGAATACACCATTCCTGATTATTGTAAGTAGGTATAATGATCTCAAAATCAATCAATGCATATAATTGCACACTAAAAAACAAAATATTCGTTAAAATAACTAATTTCTTCATCATGAAAATTCTCTATCGTACAACAAATGTAGGTTTATAATCCATGTGCGGCGCTTTATTAAAAATAGCATGCAGGGGTGCTATATCTAATTTGTACCCGTTTAAAAATATCTCTAATAATTCTTGTGGGGTGCATTCATTACTGTGTCTATTTTTCCAGGTAGTTTGCACGATATTTAACGGGCAATTAACAATGGCCGCATCTTTATAACACAAGCCAGATTTATGGCGCGGCGCACAGCAGGCCCAGTTACCCTCTAAGGTATTCGGGTTAGTGAATGCCATTTGTATAAAAAGATCTTTTAAATGCTCTTTTTTATAGACGGTCATATCAACAGTATGTGGATAACCCCAGTCGCCCGAACCCTCTTTAAAATGCCATTGATATATATCAGGAAGTAATTCTTTAAGCGCAGGTTTTCCCGTAACCCTATTTTCACTATAACATTCAGTAATATGGGTTCCGAGCCTTAAATAAAAGCCATTACAGGGGATAATTTCCATGGCTTCTATGACTTTATCAAAATCTACTTCTCGCGTTACTATGATATCGTCCACAGCAAATATAGTATAATGTTCTTTATTAAAACCAATGGCTTTGAGTGTAAGCGGCTTAAAGTCTGTCTTAGAGGTTAACGATTGTTGCAAAAATTCTACATCGGGAAATGCTTGCTTTACTATTTCATAACCACTTTCAAAAGCATCTGAACTGGCTTTATAAATAACAGTAATCCGTTGGCACCCGCGCGTAAAGGCTTGAAATGATTCTAGAAATGCATAGAGCTGCAAGGGTCTATCAAAAGAAAAAACTACAAGATTTAATGAAGCACTGGAAAGCGAAAAAATACTAATAATAAAAGATAGTAATAAGATATTTTTTAGCCGGTTCATTTTCATCCTCTTTTTGTTACACTGTATCAAAATCCTAGAATGTATTTTATAAAGATGCAAGCATCGTTTGATTTTTTTTCGTGACGTATTTGTCTTCATTAAAGGGCTTGCCACAATGCCTTTTATTAACTAGTCTAAAATAAAATTTAGGACGGATAAATGATTATGATAAAAAGAGCCATACAAATCTTCTTTGCGTTTCTGATGCTAACTGCCACTTATTATTATCTCTATAAATACCAAAAAATAGGGAGTGTAAAAGCCCTTAGTGCACAAAAAATAATTCCCTTTGATACTATCTTATTGATTATCAACTATAACCACCCTTATTATCAATCACGCGATTTTTTAGAAGGTATTTATAAAGAGCCCTTTCCCCATCAATTATTTTATGGTGAAAAAGAAAATCCGCGTATAAATACGCTTGCAACGCATCAAGGATGGTTTGCTCATCGTGTGCTTGCAGATGCTATGCAGCGCCATCCTTATTATGAAGGGTATCTTATGATACAGGATGATTGTCTTGTAAATTACTGGAATCTTGCTCGATTTGACCGACATAAAATTTGGATTAATGAATCAATCCCACGCGAACTATCAAAAGTATCGCATCCCTGGGTATGGTGGGCAAAAGAGTGCGGCGCTTCTGCGGTAAAAGATAGCATAAAATCTCTTAGTTCTGGCTACCTTCAACAATTGGAACGTAATTGTTCCCCAGACACCATTGTTACCGGCGCAGCAGATTTTGTTTACATTCCCGCACGCTACAGAAAAGAATTTATCCTTTTGAGCTCAATCTTTGATAAAACATTTATTGAAATAGCTATTCCTACGATAGCTTTTTGTTTAGATACAAAAGAAAATATAGAGTTTACCCATTTTCTGTGGGATTATTCTCTAAATAATGACTTTGATACATCGCTTGACTGGATCCATCCGCTTAAATTTTCAAACATAGCAAATCAAAATCTGGTACAAAATTATCTTAAAAAAATAGGTGTCTGACTATGATATTATTATTACTTCTTTATGGTTTATGCGCTTCCTTCACTATTAATGGAATATTCCATGATAAATGGATAGTAGTTACTACGGTCCAATATCCTACCGAGGCAATGAGAAAATTGGCACAATTAAATGATTGGCAGCTATTGGTAATTGGCGACAAAAAGACGCCATCTGATTGGTACCTCGATGAAAAATGTATCTATTTAAGTATTAAAGATCAAGAGCAACTTCCCTATTCATTATGCAAATTATTACCCTATAATCATTATTCAAGAAAAAATATCGGATATCTTTACGCAATAGCACATGGTGCAAAAATAATTTATGAAACAGATGATGATAATTATATAGTCAATGAGATTAAAATTTTTAGGGAAAAACCTACAGTAACATTGGAAAGTGATTATCCAGTGATCAATATATTCAACTATTTCGGCCAAAATACTATTTGGCCTCGTGGCTACCCTCTCTCTTTTGTAACCAAAAGTCACGAATTTTCCATAAAAAATTTAACTTCTCAGAAAAAAATTATTATCGAACAGGGGCTTGTTGATAAAGAACCAGATTTAGATGCACTTTTTCGATTAACAAGATACGATAATACAGAGATTTATTTTGATAAGACCAAGGCTCCCTGTATTCTGCAAGATAAAAAGTTTTGTCCCTTTAATACACAAAATACTCTTTTTCACCAAGAAGGTTTTTGGGGGCTCTATATTCCTACCCATGTCCCCTTTCGCGTTTGTGATATATGGCGCGGGTATATAACCCAACGTCTTTTATGGGAAACCCCCTATACCCTCTGTTTTACTCCTCCTGAAGCAATTCAAGAGCGCAATTATCATGATCTTATGAAGGATTTTGAAGGAGAGCAAGATCTGTATTTAAAAGTTACCAGCTTGGTTAATTTTCTTACCAATTGGCAGCCAAAAGAAGACGGCCTTCTTGCCAAATCCATTGAACTTTACGCAGACCTTATTTCTCAAAAATTTATAGGCACTCAAGAACAATTACTCATTCAAGCATGGACAGATGATTTGCTTGCTTTAGGCTATTTTTACTAAGATGAACTATCTCCCTTTTCTTTTTTGTATTGTAAGCATTAATGCCTTGGTGTATGACTTCACACAAGATTATCATCTGCAGCATGATCCCTTGGATATATTTACCTACCTTACCTGCCTGGCCCCGCAGTTAGCATTACAAGAATGCTCAATTATACTTAACAACCCCCTTAATAAAAGCGTGAGCACTATGGGTGAATCTTCGTATAAAACAGAAGGCGAACGGGTACTACTTGCTTACCTATGCGCGAAGAAAAGAATGAACCCGGAACTGCCCTTTGAGCTTGTTTTGCGTGATACGCGGGGTGATTATACAGTTGTTTTTGAACCAGGTGAAACACGTGGCATGCAGCACTATTTCTTACAGCGTATGCCAGAATGCGTATCAGCCTACGCTAACCCTTCGACTGCGCTCAGGATGAGCGAGGTGGACACGCCTTACGAGATTCATGTTGATCAAAGTCGACCGGGTCCCCGCGCGCTGGTTACCGGATGTTCAGGGTTATTAGGAAGTATGCTCGCCGAAAAATTATTAGAAAAAGGTTATCAGGTAATCGGCATAGACAATGGATTATGTAGCAAACAAAGTAATCTTTCAAAAATTATAGATAACCCAAATTTTTATTTCTGTTCACATGATGTGACAAAACCTTTTACTATAATGGGTAGATTAGATATGGTGCTCCATTTGGCTTCAATACCAAGTCCGGCGCTTTATTATCGCATGCCGCTTGAAACACTTGATGTAGGGATACTCGGAACTCTTTATACGCTTGATATTGCCGTGCAAAAAGGGGGACGCTATCTTTTTGCCTCAACATCTGAAGTGTATGGCAATCCCGAAGTTAATCCACAACCGGAAAACTACTGGGGTAATGTTGACCCCATGGGTATACGTTCACCCTATGACGAATCAAAAAGAGGCTCTGAAACTCTTATAGAACTTTACCATAAAAAATATGATCTTGATGTGCGCATTGCGCGCATTTTTAATACGTATGGCCCCGGTATGCGATTAAGTGATGGCAGAGTGATAACCAGCTTTTTACAATCTCTTTTAAAAGATAAACCATTAATAGTGCATGGAAGCGGTAATCAAACACGCAGCTTTGCTTATGTTACTGACACGGTTGATGGACTGGTGAGACTTTTAGATTATGATGACTGGATCATGAAACAAGTTCAGGATGACACTTATTATGCCGGACTATCGCAGATTCAAGAACGTGTCTTTAATATCGGCAACCCTACTGAATTTACCATTAATGAATTAGCGCAAATAGTGGTTGATTTAGGACGTGAAAAATTGGGGAAAAATGCAACCATTGAACATATTGACCAGTTTGATGCAACAGATCCTTACCTGCGCCGGCCTGATATTACTAAAGCACAGAAGCTTTTGAATTTTAACCCCACCGTATCACTTACCGAGGGTCTTACTAAAACGTTAGATTATTTTTTGCATACGCAGACATAAAATTTGGTTAGCTTGTCACATGACTATTTCTGTTTTACGCTTAATGGCATAAAAAACAGTATGAATATTTTTAAAAAAAATCAGGGAACTTATGGATCATGTGGTGACACTCGCATCGCCAGCAGAAAAGTTTTTATATAGTTACAAACGATACCGTTATTATTATACCTTTATTCAGCGGCTTTATAAGTATACTATTCCTGAAAAAAAATGCGTTTTGCATATAGGTTGTGGCGATGGTTTTATTTTGAGCGCACTCAAGCCTACGTATGCATTAGGAATAGATGATAGTTCCTTCAAGCCGTTATTTAATGTTAAAAATGGACATTTTTTGGGATCGTTAAATGCCTATAAAGAAACAACTACGTTTGATTATATTATTGTAAGCGCTGCGCAATTAAAAGGGGCAGATGATATCCAAGAACTGTTTAAAAGCTTGCGCCTATTTAGCGACAGCCATACACGTATTATTCTTGAATATTCATGGGGGAGCTTGCTGCCTATAACACCTGCAGACATGCGTTTATTTTGTGAACTTTCAAATCTAGAGATTATTACAGAAAAAAATGAACTCTTGTTGCCTATTGGGGTGCCTATGGTTGCTGATTTTTTAAATTATATCGTCGCGCGACTTCCTTTGGTAAAAAATCTTTGCACAATGCGTATCTTTGTTACGCGGATCCTGAAACAAGTTACTGATGACACGTCAAAAAAATTCTCTGTCTCGGTGATTATTCCCTGCAAAAATGAAGCGGGAAATATAGAAGGCGCTATTGCGCGTACGCCAACCATGGGCAATTTTACTGAGTTTATTTTAATAGATGGCCACTCGCAAGATGGCAGCATCGCTACCATGAAGAATATGGTAACCAAATATCCTGAAAAAAAAATAAGTTGGTTTGTGCAAACAGCAAAAGGCAAAAAAAATGCCGTTGAAGAAGGTTTTGCGCGGGCGCAAGGCGATATTGTAATGATACTTGATGGTGACATTACCGTGATCCCTGAAGAATTACCCAAGTTTTATGAGGCATTAGTTTCAGGAAAGGGTGAGTGCATAAATGGAACCCGCTTGGTGTACCCTATGGAGCGCGAAGCAATGCAACCATTAAACTGGATGATTAATTGGATATTTGGTTTTTTTATTTCTTATCTTATTGGTCAACGCGTAAAAGACACCCTGTGTGGAACAAAAGTTTTTTTCAAAAAAGACCTTTATATTATCTCAGAAAGTAAAAGATTTTTTGGTGACATGGACCCCTTTGGCGATTTTGATATCTTGTGCGGTGCCGCTTATTGCAATTTAAAGATACTTGATATGCCGGTACATTATAAAAAAAGAACGTACGGCGCACCCGGCGTTGCATTTTTTAAAAGTGGATTATTGCTTTTATCCATGACCTTCGTAGTGTTTAAAAAGCTCTTTTTGCGACGATAAAGACAGAAACTAAGTGAATGATTTCACGTGCATTTATCAAAGATTTTTTCACCTACAGCGCAGGGTCAGTTATAACCCAGGCAAGCAACATCTTATTGATACTCTTTTTAATGCGATATCTTCCAGCTGACCAGGTGGGCTTTTTCAGCCTAACCACCTCATCAATTTTACTTATTTCTACGCTAATTTCATTGGGACTGCGTCAGTTTTTTATGCTTGAGTTTTTCACTCTCAGTTCAAGTAAAAAAAAAGAATTCGTTGCCGATCTTGTGACTATATATCTTATGGCAAGCTTTGTCTTTATGCTCTTTGCTTGGTACGCATATCCCCTTATAAACACTCTTTTTTTTGCAAACAATGCGCAAAAATGGCTCTATTTGTGTATTATGGTACAAGTTTTTCTTACTTTTTTTACAGAACTTTTTTACCAAGCGCTTATGTACACCCTTAAAAGTGTTCAGGTTACACTCTTAAAAACTTTTGCGGCACTCTTTATTTTGTTGCTGAGTATACTCAGTATATTTTGGTTTAAAAATGGCGTTGAGGCGATTTTGATAACGCAATGCATAAGTTCAGTTGCGCTTTGCCTGTATGCATGTCTGCATTACCACAAATATTCGCTTTTTACTTATCACGATACACAACGCACTCTCTCCCGCGCGCGTCCTATAGCCATGAGCAGTATGCCCTTGCTACCCATGGTTTTTGCCGGGCTTCTTTTGGCATCAGGAAACCGCTGGGTCTTGTCGTTGCATACAAATTTAGCCGATGTTGCTGTCTATTCATTAGCCGAATACGTTGCCCCTTTGTTTAATCTTCTTATTCTCTATCCATTGAGTGGTGCTTATTTGCCGCGAATCATGACTCTTTTTAACCAAAGGCCAGATGCCCTGCAACAAACAGAGGCTGAAAATAAACGGTTAATGTGGTCGAGTATGTGTGCGCTTTTTTGTGTAGGTACATTCGCATATTTTTTAGCTAAACCCGTTGTCTTGCACTTTTTACCGACTGCGTATCATGCAGCTATTCCTGGGGCATATGCCATTTTATTGGGCAATATATTACTGATGGGGACTTATTTTAGTTCGTCGCTGTTATTATATAAAAAAAAAAGTTACCACATGCTCATGGCAATCACCATTGCAGCAGTAGTAAACATAGGGCTTTCGTATATGCTTGTCCCTTTTTATGGAATTCAAGCATGTTTTTTTAGCTATATGGTGGCTTATTTAATCTATTTTCTGCTCATCTATATCTTTAATAAATTAGCCTAGTTTTGGGATACCAGGAAAACCTGGTATCCCATTCAAATGTGTTTTAGCTTCTTTAAAATAAATTTAAAAAATTAAGAAACTACAGTACCATTAACTTGGACAACTTTTTGGCCATAACGTTCTGATTCATCAATCGTTACGCCGTTAATGTTACCACTACCAGCTGGGTTACTTACCCAAGCTGTTCTACCAGCAGATGGACCATCGATTACTTTGAATGAAACGCCAGAGTAACCTCTATTGTAGTCACCAATATCAAAGTTTCTTTGGTTAGGTTTGATGGTTGTTACCAGCCAACCGCCACTTGCTGTATGTATAGTTGCTTCAATAGTATATGGGGTATAGTTATCACCATAAACGTCACCAGCAAATACGTTACCTGTAGCAAATAATGCTAAAGCCGTTAAGGCTAATAATTGTTTTTTCATAAAATACACTCCTTTTAAGTGTTTTTTTAAGTATCACCGCGATACTTATCTATTGTCATCGTAGCAAATATATTTTCAAATTGTCAATAATATTAATTTTTTACTTTAGGATTAGTGCTTATTGCACTTAATTAATTAATGCCCGCACAGCAAAATAGATTTCCCTTTTAAAAAACTATTGACAATTAAGCATTAAATAGGGTAACTTGAATCATAATAAGTGTGGGGCATTTATACAAAACATTCAAAGGGACAGTATGAAAAAACAAATTTTAGCGTTGTTTTTGCTCTTTTCAGTAAATACAGCCTTCAGCGCAGATTCTTCTTTCCAAGGTACAAACAATACTTCAGTAAAAGTTGATATTATGATCACCGCAGATGATGGAACCTCAACCGTAGGCAGCGCAAATGCAGGCGCAACATTTAATATCGGCAGTGGCTGCTTTAGCAAGGTAACCATTTCAGGCACTGGCAAGCTTAAAGGTCAATCGGTGACACTAAAAAAAACGAACCTAAGCTGCACAAAAGGTGTTGGTATAAAGAATGCAAAAATTAATGAAACTAATGGCACTTTAAACGCCAGCGCTACAGGATTTACCGTAGCATCTTAAGCTTTTACGTTGCAGTTTGCACCTGATAAGGTTGCCGACCAGATGTCCGCAGGGTATATCTTAAGCCTATGATATACCCTGCAAAAACTTGCATATCCATTCGTAATATACCTTCCAGTAAAAGCCCCAAGATAGTCCAATAATAGAAAATAATTTTCCAACGTGCGTGTGGATAAAAATTTTTAAAAAAGAGATAACTATAGTTTGCTATAAACATAGCTCGGTTATGCTTTAAACGGTCACGATTTAAAGGACTTTCATGATGCGCCAAGCGTGCATCGGGTTGGTAAAAGAGTCTATAATCACCCGAAACTCTTTTTGAGATATCACAATCTTCCATATACCCATACATACGTAATTTTTCATCAAATTGTTCCTCCTTAAGCGCCCAGCCTCTGAAGGCCATGCAACACCCACCAAGTACCTGAACATCTTGCAACTGTGTATTGCCATAGGCATGTGTCGGCATACCAGACAGGGTAAAGTTACCGCGAGCATGGTTGCGGTCAAGTAAAAAAAACATTCTGAAAATGCGATATGCGTTAAAGCTGTAGGGCTTAAGATTAGTAACTGTCCCCATGCCGCCGGCATAATCGGGGTGTTTTTGAAAGGTATCATGCATTACCTGAAGGTAATTCAGTTCCAGGGTAACATCATCATCAAAAAAGAACAAAATATCCCCTGAAGCTTTTTCAATGCCCCTGTTGCGTTGAAAAGTAAGCCCCGGCTGCGTATGCAGATACATAAGCTTTGTGTTTGGAAAGTGTGTTGCATTAAAAAGCTTGGTGAATTCAATACTGTTTTGCAAAGATTCGGTACTGCTATCCACAATAATTAATTCTGTCGCGGGCATGCTTTGTGCAGAAAGCGTAGGTAAAAATGTGCAGACATCTGCTAAACGATTGCGGGTACAAATAATAATACTCAGTGCAAGTTGTTTCATGACGATTGTTTCTTGTTAAGAGTTTTTTGTAATTTTTTTCCAAATTGGTCAAACTTCAGATATTCAGGCAAGAGATGAAACCTTCTTAGATCATCTGATATCACTACTGGCTGCATTTTTTTAAGTTCAAGGGCAGGTACCACACCCATATCTTGTGTTCTGCCTGCTGGGATACTAGCAGTGTAACTTACTCTAGTTTGTGCATCGGTAGTGCCCTGCAGATTAAAAATGTAGTCACCAAGATTGTTCTGATATAACGAAAAAATACATTCAGTAAGCTGCGTATTTAAAAAGCGCACTGAATCACTATAAAAAATAAAATTTAATGATGAATCAAGAGGCATAAATAGAGTGCAGAGACCTTCAAAATCTAAATTTGGTGCATTAATTTCAAAAAAGTGTGCCCTGCGCCCATCCATAAGAACTATGCGCGGTAAGCGATCTAGTGCCGTATGAAAAAATGTTAGAGAAAAGGGAACCACGGGTGTATAGACCAAAATAGTTTTTACGCCCTTATCAATAGATAAAGGTTTTTCTCGCGTCTGCGCCTGCACTTTAGTAATTATGGCATATTCTTTATTATTTTTTATTTTATTGACAGACTCAACTGAAAACCACTCAGTATTAGGCAACCGTATTTGGGGCAAGTTTACCGTGTATATATCATGTCGACCAGTAATATTTTTTTGCGCTGAGGCCATAAAACCAGCCTTTTTAAAAAGTGTATAATAATCGGGAAGATCTTGAGATGGTCGTCCCAGTTGCTCAAATAAATAATCGAACTTATACGAAAATATACCGCTTGAAGCAGTTTTAGCATTTGCAATGGACAAAACAACCACAGGAAATGAAAATGCTTGTTGGATATATTCATACTCAAAGCCTTTTATCTTATTGCTTCCGCCGGCAAAGCAGCTATTGTATATCAAAATTTTGGTGATTATTTTTTTTTCTAAAAATGAAGTTAATTTTTTAAATTCATCAATTGAAAGTCCAGCTATAATAGTTCCATCTGAACCATGAGCATCAATAAATATCATCCATGCAGGTTGAGTAGATGCAGTGCTTTTTTCATATTCCTGTTTGCTGGTAAACATCTGTGATAACACCTGCACAAAAGTGCTTTTAGGGGGTGACGAGACATATGAATCGACCTTTTCCCATGCAGTATCAGTAAAATGTTCAAGCTTAATACCTTGATAGGTAGACAAAATAGAATTTTTATAGACAAGATAAAAATCTTCAAATTCCTTAAGGTGCCATTTTTTTTGTATTGCTGAAAAAACCTTTTGAACCTCTTTATCTTGAGTATGCAAATAGTAGCGAACAAGGGCAGCCAGCACTGATTTTGATACTACAATAGGACAGCTTGCCCCCCCGAGTAACATTGTTTCTACATCAACCGGTAGCGCGCTGAGCTCTTTAAAATGATTTGTCTGCATTGCATAGAAATCAACATTATCGCGATCAAGAACAAAGATAATTCCCTGGGGGGTGTAAGAATATTCCTTGATATTATTTTCGGCTAACATGCCACCGGCATAAAAGACAATTACAAATAGATAATTCAATTTCATAATGCTCTGTCTGCAACGGAGGAAGGCTTATCCTCCCCCCGTTAATTAACACTCTTAATAGATTATTGTATTAATTCTTCCAATTTCATTTTAAGCTGGGCAATTTCTTCTTCTAAACGTGCTATTTTTTGACCATGAAGCATATAAAGCCCTTGTATTGCTGCTATAGTTACCCCATCAATATCAGAGCTGTTTATATAGCGATCATTATCACCAAGGCCAAATGAGGCATAAAAATCTTGTGCATAAGGGCCCACGTGTTTAACTTTTGGAGATTCCGCTTTTAAATTCCATGCTTCAACAGGTAGTTCAACAAGTTTTTCTAAAATTTCAATTTTATCAAGAACTTGATAATTTTCTTTGACTAATTTGTCTGAAGTACTGTTCCATGACGCACCGCCAGCATTTAAAATCACACCGGTTGAAAGTGTATTATTGGTAATAAAGCGTGCACCATTAGTTGCAAGCACGCTAAAAGTATTTGCAGCTGTTGTGGTAAATATGGTACTGCCATCTGACCAGACAAAGGTATTATTATCGGTTGCGTTGGCAAATTCACCTAAAGCAACTGAGTAACTGCCGGCCGCCTGGTTGCCGTAACCCCCAAGTATGGCGGAACCGGTTCCTGTGACGATATTACCCAAGCCACCGGCGATAGTGGAAAATGGTCCGGAAGCTGTATTGCTTTGGCCACCCCCCACAAAGGATGCCATACCTGCTTGGTTATATTGCCCGCCACCTATGGTGCCCAAAAATCCACCTTGCAAGATGGTATTAAGGTATCCCCCACCTATCACACCAGGACTACTTAAGATAGTATTGGTGCTTCCTCCACCAATAAATGAAGCGACGCCGACGCCATTATTTGTGCAGGTAATTGTGTTACTGAATCCCCCGGTGATTACCTGTTGACCAACTGCTGCAACTTGCGGGGAAACAGTTATAGTATTTTGGGAGCCTCCTCCTATAAAGTTTTCTCCCTGCGGCGTAAGTATCGTAGGAATAACACTCACGGTACCATTGCCATTGTTAGTGATATATGCAAATTGACCATTAGGAGAGATCGTCACATTATAAGGAGTATTAGAATCAGAAATAGTATTTACCACGGTATTAGTGGCAGTATCTATAATAACTATGAAGCCATTTTCCTGTGGATAGGATTGCATAGCATAGACATATTTGCCATTAGGTGTTATTGCAAGGCCTCTAACAGGCGAAGGGCTATTTAATGTAGTGACAACGGTGTTAGTTGCTATATTAATTACATAAACTCCTTGTGAACCTCCATACTGTCCAACATAGGCATATTGGCCGTTAGGTGTTATTGCTATTGTTACGGTGCCAGTTGACGGCACCGAGATATTGGTCACTATGCCATTGGTAGCAAGATTAATCACACTTATGTGATCGCCGCCATCATTAGTGACATAAGCATATTGCCCATTAGGTGTTATTGCTATTCCATAAGGGCTTGCAAAGCCCGAAATAGTTCCTGTAATAGTATTAGTAGCAAGATTAATAATACTTACCGTAGTACCCGAATTACCATCATAATTTGCAACATAGGCATATTGGCCATTAGGTGCTATAGCAATTCCTTCAGGACCACTAAAGCCATCAATAGTTGTAACAACACTATTAGTTGTTAAATTAATAACACTTACACTATTGCCACTATTATTAGTAACATAAGCATATTGGCCATTAGGGCTTATGGCTATTTGTGCAGGCCCGCTAAAGCCATCAGTAGTTGTAACAACACTATTAGTTGCTAAATTAATAACACTTACACTATTGCCACTATTATTGGCAACATAAGCATATTGGCCATTAGGGGCTATGGCTATTCCTTGAGGCCAACTGCCAACGGAAATATTTTGGACAATGGTGTTAGGAGTTTGAAGATTAGAAGTAAGTGTTACAGCAATACTATTTTCAGTTCCGCTCATGATACTATTATATCCAGCTACTACCCCAGATACAGCTGCAGCAGTAGTGCTGATAATGATGTTATTGCTTGCGCCACCTATACTATTATAACCACAGAAATTGTTTTCACTTGCAATATCATTCACGGTGATACTATTGCTAGCACCTCCCGCTATCATATTATAACCGGCTTGTGCATCACTATTTGTTGTGGAAGTTGTATTATTCTTTCCACCTACTATAACATCATATTGTCCTTGGGCAGTATTTGATGCACCGCCGCCAATGACAGAATAATTTCCTGAAGCAATCGTGCTTGTTCCATTATTGATCTGCAAATCAACTGCATTTGTTCCACGCGCATTACCTCCTGCCGAAGCCTGTAATGCACGTGTCCCCTGGGGAGCAACAGCTAATGCACTGGTGCTACCGCATATTTTTCCTGCGAGTGCATTCGTCGAATCATTGAGCATTAAACAACCAGTAAGCGTTATATTAGTTGATACAAAGCTGCCCGTGTTGTCACGCAATACTAATGTAGAAAGTATATCGTTTGATGTTGCTGTTGTTATAGTATTTATTAAACCACATGCACTGGAGCCGCAAATGGTTTTTACGGTGTTTGCTGTAGATGAACCTATTACATCACCATACAATTGAATAGTTCCCGTTACAACACTCATAAGTGGTGACCAGGTTAACTGATCTGGATTAGCACCGTCAGTTGTCAATACGTACCCAGGCGTTCCAGCACCTACCGGTAAAATAAGTGTATAATCACTGAAAGCAGGCGCTTGTAAGGTAACAATATTACCACTGGAACCTTCAAGATTTAATACTCCCGTAAGCGTAATAGTTGTCGCTGCAAAACTGCCGCCATCACGCAATACAAGGGTATCAGGAATATCTTCACTGGTTGCACCCGCGATTAACGAAGCGATAGTACAAGCTGGTACGCCACAAATAGTATTCGGTGATACATTGCCGCCATTAAATGTTCCATTCACGGTTAGATCATTAAGTATGGTTTGACCACAAACTTTTAAACAGTTAGTTACAAGTAAGTTGCAAAGTTTTTTTTTTTTTACTTTTTTTACTACAGTTTTATCATCTTGCTGAGCAATTTTTTCAAGAATTAGTTGTAGCTCCTCTTGAGTAAGTTCAGGGTTCTCTTGAAGAAGCTCTTCAAGTTGTTTTAAACTTTTTCATCTGAAAGAAACTCTGAATCGACTTGTAACAATTCTTCCAGGCTTCTATGAGCATATAAAGAACTCAACGTTCCTATACTTAACCATAAAAATAAATATTTCATCATTACCATTACTCCTTTTTTTTAAAAAATATATTCTCTTAGAGCGTAACACTCCGAAGATTACACCGTCAAAAGCTGATGCACTTCCTTTTTCATTGCTAAAAGTTTTTCGGGAACCAGCGCATTAAGCAATACTTCATTAATAAGATGCATAATCTGATGCGCTTGTGATTCTAGCATGCCTCGTGTAGTAATAGCAGGCGTACCGATGCGAATACCGCTGGTTATCCAAGGCTTTTCAGGGTCATTGGGTATGCAACTTCTGCTTACACTGATGCCTGCTTGAGCCAAAGCACTTTCTGCCATGCGTCCCGTTATTTTTTTCAAACGAAGATCAATAATAAACATATGATTATCTGTTCCGCCAGTCACCACATCAAACCCATGCTCATTACACGCCTTTACCATTGCCTGGGCATTTTTGATAACCTGTTTTTGATACGTTATAAATTCGGGTTGCAGCACTTCATGAAAAGCAACCGCTTTTGCAGCAATGCTATTCATAAACGGGCCGCCTTGAAGCCCTGGCATAATTGCACGGTCAACTGCTTGCGCATGAACTTGCTTGCACATAATAAGCCCCCCGCGCGGTCCACGAAGAGTTTTATGGGTGGTGCTGGTTACAACATCTGCATAAGGTATAGGGCTCGGGTGCAAGCCTGCAGCAACTAAGCCTGCAATATGAGCAATATCAGCCATGAAGTAAGCATTTATCGACTGTGCAATCTCAGAAAACTTTTTAAAATCTAAAATGCGTGAATAAGCCGAAGCTCCTGCAATAATAAGCTTAGGTTTATATTCATGCGCCAAGCGTTCAACTTCATCATAATCGATAAGCCCAGTGTGCGCATTAACGCCATATTGAATTGATTTATAAATATTCCCTGAAAAATTTACGCCATGACCATGCGTTAAGTGGCCGCCTGAGGCAAGAGACATCCCTAAAATAGTATCCCCGGGAGTTAAAAGTGCTGCAAAGGCAGCCATATTAGCTTGAGAGCCGGCATGGGGCTGCACATTAACATGTTCTGCACCGAATATTTTCTTACACCGTTCTATTGCTAAAATTTCAACCATGTCCACATATTCACAGCCACCGTAATACCGTTTGCCGGGATACCCTTCAGCATACTTATTAGTTAAAATTGATCCAGTTGCTTCACAAACTGCTTGCGAAGCATAATTTTCAGAGGCAATAAGATCTATTTCGTTCTTTTGGCGATTCTGCTCTTTTTTAATTATTGAAAATATCTCTGGGTCAACAATGTGTAAACTTTTTGTATTCATAGGCAACCTTACTGTAAATTTCTCGAATTAATTTAGAGCTTACAAAAATAGTACTCAATTGCCCAGTTAATTTTTATCAAGCATTGATTTATTAATAAGTGCCCGATAAAATGGTCATTAAAGGTGGGAGAGCTTATACTTAATGATAAAAATTAATGGAACTAAAGAATTTATCGGTTGGCTAACTAATTTAACCATCAAGGGACAGCTTAAAATCGAATCAAGGCTAGAAAAATACATAACCTTGAGTATTTTGCTGACAGCAAAAATCTCGGTAAAGGTCTTGTAGAACTCCGCTGGAAAAATGGCTGGCGCGTATACTTTCTCAAAGAAGATTCCAATATAATTTTATTACTTGCCGGAGGGCATAAAAATGATCAAAGAAAGACATTAAAAGAGCCAGAATTCTCGTTCAAAACTATGCCAAAGACTAAATTGGCATCCAAAAAAAACATTAAATCTTGCAAGCCTGAGGACTCATTTCTTGATGCACATAAAGTAGGATCAGCATTATTAGAATGCTTGATTAATAATAATACAGAAACATTTATCGAAATACTTGATACTTACTTGAGAATTAATCGTCTACAAGTTGCTCAAAAAGCAAATATTGCAAGATCAACTGTACAACAGGCACTTTCAAAAAGTGGCAACCCTACATTAAAAATATTGGCAAAAATTGTTCATGAAGCTTCTATTAAACGCTAAATGCATCATGGCAATAAAGAGATAGAAATCCTTTTTTAGCTTTGTTATTTTCCATATACTTTGCTTTGTACACCAGAAATTCTCAAGATAGTGTGTATAATTTTTTTTTATACTATACTTAAAAAAGAAAACTTTTTACTACAATTATTCATTTTATGACCTTATTAACCGTTAATAATCTTTATAAAAAATTCTCAAATCCTGATTTTGTAGCAGTAAATAGCATCTCTTTTGAACTACAAAAGGGACAGGTTCTTGGATTTCTTGGGCCCAATGGTGCAGGTAAAACAACCACCATTCAGATGCTCTTAAGCACCATGACACCAACATCGGGTGAAATTATATATTTTGGAAAAAACCTCAAAACGCATCGGTCTGAAATTTTATCCAAAGTCGGCTTTGCCTCAACGTATGTCAGCCTACCAGGCAAATTGACCGTCTATGAAAATCTTTGGTTTTATGGCCAACTTTACGGTGTTTCTAAAAATACTCTTAAGGAACGACTTGAGCGGCTTCTTAAAAAATTCGATCTATGGTCATTAAAGGACCGCCGATCAGGAACACTTTCAGCGGGCCAAACAACCCGCGTAATGCTTATTAAAGCTTTTTGCATAGAACCGCAGATTATGCTTTTGGACGAACCGACAGCTTCATTGGACCCTGATGTTGCTCAAGAAGTGCTCAATTTCATAAAAGAACAACAGAAGCAACAAGGGGTTTCAATATTGTTTACTTCTCATAAAATGGATGAAGTATCTCAAATATGTGATTCAGTACTTGTTCTTAAAAAAGGCACTATTATAGCGCATGATGCCCCAGAAAGGTTAGCGGCTTTAGCTGGACTTGCCCATGTGGAACTTATAGTCGAGCAACCTGAAGCTATCACGGCATGGTGCAATAATCAAAATATTCCAGTAAAAACACACGGCGCTTTAATTTCTGTTCAGCTTGAAGAACATAAGATAGCTGAATTTTTAGTCAAACTCGTGCAAGCAGGGTTATCGTATAATCAAATTTCAATCGATAAGCCGACACTTGAAGATTATTTTTTACATATTTCGCGATAGGGACACAAATGCTCAATATATATCGCATTATCGTCTTAGTGCACCGCAACCTACTTCTTACTTTCCGCGGTATTGATACTTTGACTGATTTTTTTTATTGGCCACTTTTTGACATTTTAGTCTGGGGCTTTACTGGTTCATGGATGGCAAAAGGAACAGCGAATCCTCACTTAGCCTTGATCATTCTTGCAAGTCTTGTCTTATGGCAGGCGGTTTACCGCACTAACTTAGATGTTTCTTACAGCTTTTTTTCAGAAATGTGGTCCGCTAATGTTGTCAACTTGTTCGTAACACCCTTAACCATTCAGGAATGGGCGGCAGCAACCATGGCTATGGGGGCGCTGAACGCTTTTATTTGTATGTTTTTTGGTTGCACTGCAGTCTGGCTATTGTATGGAATTTTTATTCCTTCCTTGGGACCATTATTTTTCCTTCTTTTTATAAGCCTATTTTTTTCTGGATGGAGCATCGGGTTGCTCACAGCGGCCGCTTTGGCAACCTATGGTGGCCAGGCTCAAAAACTTATCTGGGTGATGGGGTGGCTCTTTGTCCCCTTTGTGGGAATATTTTATCCTGTTGAAATTATGCCCGCGTGGGCACAATCGATAGCTTATAGTGTGCCTATGACCTATTTCTTTAAGGTATTGCGTATCTTTATTGAAACTCATAGCCTGGATTTTAATCTTTTTAGGATCGGAATCCTTTTAAGTGGTGGTTACTTTGCGTTAGCCATTATTTGCTTTGTATACCTATTTAATAGAAGTAAAAAATTTGGGTTAGCACGTCTGGAGGATGCTTAAATGAATATATATCGCATTCTTTTATTAGCGCGGCGGTATCTTATTGGTCGATTTTTTAAAATTGAAGACAGTATTGATTTTGCATTTTGGCCCCTATTGGACATACTTGTGTGGGGAGGAGCTGGCCTTGCAATGGCCAAAACGGGAAACTCGCAACAACATTTGATAACGCTTGTCTGTGTCGTCTTTATACGTGTCTTTCTTTATTCTTATTTTAATAATGCAACCAATTTTCTCTATGAAATGATGGCGCGCAATATTATTAATCTTTTTTCAACGCCCTTAACCTTCAATGAATGGCTCTGCGGTGCCATGGTAAGCGGTTTCATATCTACAGCTTTATTACTCGTATTTGCTTGTGTTGTTACCAAGGCTATTTTTGGTATATACCTTTTTTCGCATGGAATAGGTCTTCTAGTGTTTATTATGCCCCTATTGATTTCAGGGTGGGCAATTTCACATGCGACTATACTCATATTGATGTATTTTGGGGTTCATGCACAAAGGTTGGCTTGGGTGATCGGGTGGATATTTATACCCTTTTCAGGAGTTTATTATTCTCTTGAAATTATGCCGGCTTGGATTCAAATGATTTCTCACGTTGTCCCGATGAGTTATATTTTCAGGGCCGTAAGAATTTTTATTTTAGAACATCGATTTTCTGGGGACAATCTCTTTTTTGGCTATGGATTGGCCTGTATATATTTTATAATAACCACCTTTGCATGTAACTATATGTTTGAACGCTCACGTCAGCTTGGTCTTGCATCACTTGAAAGGTCTTAACCATGACAATGCAACTCGTAAAATATATGGCACACTCAGGCGTTTGTTCGCGCCGCGATGCTGTTTTACTTATTCGGCAACAATTGGTAACCATCAATGGGGTTACCGTACAAGAACTTAACACGGTGGTACATCCTGGAGATATTGTTAAAGTTAAAGGAAAGGTTATAAAACCGGAAGGTAAAGTGTATCTGATGCTTAATAAGCCCGAAGGATATCTCTGCACTAATTCTGATGAAAAAGAAAGAAAAACAGTTTTCGATTTGTTGTCCGCATTTAAAAAAGTTAAATTGTTTACCGTGGGCCGCCTTGATAAAGACAGTTCAGGATTACTCCTGGTAACCAATGATGGTGATTGGGCACAAAAACTTTCTCACCCCAGCTTTGAGATTATGAAAGAGTATCAGGTTAAAATTAATAAGCCATTGGACCATGTCGATTATGGCCAAATTCTTAAAGGCGTGCGCTTAGTAGATGGCATGGTACGCTTTGATAAGGTAGTGCTTCAAAAAAGTAAGGTGCATCTTAAGATGCGTTTACATAGCGGCAAAAACCGCGTAATTCGTCGAGTTTTTGAGCATTTAGGATATAAAGTACAAGAACTTAAAAGAGTATCTTTTGGGCCTTATAATTTAGAAAAATTGGCACCTGGCTGCTATCGCCAAATTAATCCAAATTTTCTATAATAGTAAATAGTGTGCTCAGCACACACATAAGATTAGTTTATTTATCAATAATTTAAGGATATTCGTGATTTTAGCAGGTGATTTCAGAAAAGGGACTAAAATCCTTTACAAAGGTGAACCATATACTATTGTTGATTATCATCACGTTAAACCCGGTAAAGGCGGTGCATTTGCACGCACTAAAATGCGTAATTTGCTGACCAATCTGGTACATGAGGAAACATTTAGGGTTGAAGAAAAATTCCCAAGTCCTGATCTTGAATACCGTGAAATGTTGTATCTTTATAAAGATGGCAACTTATATCAATTTATGGATCAAGAAAATTATGATCAAGAGGCCTTAACCAAAGAACAATTGGAAGACGTTTTTGATTTTCTGAAAGAACAGACCGTGTATACTGTCTTATATTTTTCAGGCAAACCAATTTCTGTTGCAGCACCTTTATTTATGGAACTGACCGTGGTGGAAACTATTCCAGGGGTTCGTGGTGACACCGCACAAGGTGGAGCAACAAAACCAGCTACTATGGATACAGGCCTTGTATTACAGGTGCCATTGTTTGTGAATGAAGGCGATGTCGTTAAAGTAGATACGCGCGATTCCCGCTATATTGAACGAGTAAAAAAATAATTATGGAAAATCATGTTGAACAGCAGGAATCTTGTGATACTCTTTCTGCACGAGATCAACGTGCTTTAATATTGCATCTTTTATATGCAGCAGATTCTTTTGACTACCAAGTAAGCTTGGATGCTATTGTAGATAACTTCTCGCGCGGCTTTGACTGTATTATTGAGCCAACAAGCGCTTTAGTGCTTCAGGCCCAAGCCATCATTGATGCTTATGCAGAACTAGATGAACAAATCAAACCATTGCTTGATAACTGGAAGTTTGAACGGGTAGGATGTGTCACGCGCATTATATTGCGGATGGCAATCTGGGAACTTGCGCATACACAACTTGACCATTCTATAGTTATTAATGAGGCTATCGAGCTTGCAAAGGGCTATGCAGAAAGCGACGCACATAAGTTTATTAATGGCGTCCTTGATAAATGGGTAAAAGAGCATAAAGAGATAAAAGTCTAAGATAAATAAAAAAGGCGGTTTTAAAACCGCCTTTTTTAGTATTAAATTGTAGTTACTTAAGATTAATCAACGTCAGATGTACTTGCATTAGATCTAGTAGCATTGCACGTTTCACGAACATTAAAATTCTTCAAGCCATAGCCTTCACGAAACCCTTTAAAGAGCTTTGTAAAATCATTTTGAGTAAAGATAACTTCATTGCCTTTACGAAGATCAGGATTATCTTTTATTTCTATATGATTCTTATTGAATTCTAAAATTTCATGTGCAATTTTTGCTTTATCACGATCTTGATGAGCTTTAACTTCTTTGGTATCTATGTCTGCTTGCCAGCTACGAGAAAGATCTTCAGCCGCTTCGTCACCCATATATGTCCAACTGGAAGAAAGATCTGAAGATACATCAAGAGGTTGTTCAACTGCTTCTTCTCTAGGTATATTTATATAGCTCTCAGAAAGATTTTCTGTATCACCTTCATTTAATTTTTTTGCATCCTCAAAATGTGCTTTATAGTCGGGCATATAGGCGCCAATGATATTTTTCATGGCTCGTATACCAAATGTCTGTGCCTGTTTCTTATGTAATTTTTTTGTTTCTTGGTCAGTCTCTAGCTTTTCAAGTAACGAACTAAATTCTTTAACCGATTCTTCCGGAACCCTTTCCTTAGAGTATTCCGGCGCATCGTCAGAACCGAGATTAAAATAATTTCTAATTAACGGCACCTTACGCGCTTTTGCAACAACTAACTCACCGGCATGAGCTGGAAGATTCTCCAAATCAGTTCCATGATTTTCTGGCTTCACAAATATAAAACCATCAGAAAGCTTATTAAATAAAATATGCTGCTTTCCACAAGGTAAATTTTCAATATTTAAGCCATTATCTACTTTAGCAAAAAGCTTTTCAAAGAGGCCACCCTTATTCACATCACGAAATTCTTCAAAATGGGTAGAAGCTCTTTTATAAACTTGCGCAGGCGAACTAAAGAAATTAAACAATCTATTGTCTTTATCTTGAATTTTAAAAGTACCTTCAGTAAAAATGCCCTTTTGGGGGCTTTCTGCCGCCAGACCATATAATCCCCACATAGCAAGACGCACATTCTCTAGCGCAGAATGTAAACCCGTTTGACGCTTTTTGAACACACCGGGCTTCATATTACGAATACCAAAAGGCAAATGGTCAAAGCGTGGTAATGCGGTAGCCATTAATTTTGACCATGGCTGAATAGGCTCCGCATAGAGAACTTCTTCCAATATCATCTTGCCAAGTATCACATCACGTTGATTTTCTTGAATTTCTTTTTTACATAACTCTAAACCATTCAGTGCGTTACTATACACAAGAGGCTGAGCTATAAAGGCAAAAAGGCTTAATAAGATTTTTTTAATCATAGATATATTCCTATTATTTTTTAGATCTTTAATATTAGTATATAATAAATACGAAAAAAATTCAATTTCACACAATTAATCGATAAATAAATAAAGAAACAGGTATAGTTAAAACGACTGAGCTCTTACTAATCGCCTTTTAATCATTTTTGCATTCTGTTGTATCATACGCTGAGTTGCTTCAAGATCTTGGGAGCGACCATTTTCAACCTGACGAATTTTAGCATACATAGAAGTAAAATCATTATTTAATTGTTTGGCAGCTTCATCTTTAAGCTTTAGAGAAACAAGATCAACAGCCTTTTCTACGATAGGCCTTGTACCACAGGGCGAAAAACTTAATCTATTGATATTTTGACTACTCAATTTATCTAAGATCGCTGTTGCTCTATTAATAACACGTTGATTATTTTGTGATTCAATAAATAACCACGCCTTAGGGATAGCCTTGTACAAACCATATGATGCACCCAGGAGCGCCAATGTCCCTGCGGCATACCAGGTCGCGTTTTCCGGCATCTTAAAGGTGATTGTATAGTTTGCTGCTTGGGTAAAGTTAGTTAAACACCCAAACATGGTCAAAATTGATAGTTTTTTAAGGAAAAGCTTTTTCACGGTATTACCTCACTATTTAATTATTATTTCTAATTGTATAATAATTATTAAAAAGTGTCAATTCAGCAGGATTTATCGCATAAAACTTCAATAATAAGGTTAAAGATAATAAGTACATGCTTCTGGAGCAGGTAAGGGAAAATTAATAGTGCTGTAATGACCGCGTTTGCTAATGGCGCCACCCAGAAGAAGCCTGAGGGTGGATAGGCGGAGACTGGTTGCGGGGGCTGGATTCGAACCAGCGACCTTTGGGTTATGAGCCCAACGAGCTACCAGGCTGCTCTACCCCGCGATACATTTCTATTCAACTATACCCTCAAATTGACCTTTGTCAAACAAAAACAGCATAGATAAAATACAAACTTTATATTATGCTCTTAGATACTATGGGAATTATACATAAATTATCTTCTTATGAAGCTCAAAAAATTGCAGCAGGCGAGGTTGTAGAACGGCCTTATAATATCGTAAAGGAGCTTCTAGAGAACGCTCTGGACGCTCAGGCAACACATATTACCCTCTATATCCAGGATGGGGGCAAAGAACTTATTAGATGCATAGATAATGGAACAGGCATGAGCCATGAAGATGCTCTTATGTCTATTGAGCATCATGCAACAAGCAAGCTCTCAACTATTGAAGACCTGGAAACCCTGAATACTTTTGGGTTCCGAGGAGAAGCCCTTTCAAGCATGTGCGCTATCAGCAAAATGACGCTTTCTACTCAAACCCATGGATCCCGTGAAGGGATACGGCTTGCACTTGAGGCCGGAACTCTGATGCGCCAAGAAATTATTTCACAGGCCCCAGGAACCGACATCTCTATTCAAGATATCTTTTTTAATATACCTGCACGAAGAAAGTTTCTCAAAACCCGAGAAACAGAATGGCGCGCGATTTACACGCTTTTTCAAGCAATCGCCCTTGCACATCACCAGGTGGCCTTTACCTTGTACCATGATAAACAATTAATTCTTGCTACTCATGGCACGCAAGCCTTAAGTGAACGCGTTGCGCAGATTTTTGATCGCACCTTTGCGCAACATTTTCTGGAATGTGAATATATTGATCAAAAAAACACCATGGCCATTACTGGTGGCATTGGCCATTACCAGTACCAACGGTATGATCGCAACCAACAATTTTTCTTTGTAAATAAACGGTGGGTCAAGAATTATAAATTAGGACAGGCATTCACCAAAGGTTTTCAGAATATAATGCCTCCTGGAAAGCATCCTGCCGGTATTATTTTTATAACCTTGTCTCAGGCAGAGGTGGATATCAATGTCCACCAGATCGGA
>JAKAUO010000036.1 GCA_021827715.1 bacterium
TCAAGAATTATAAATTAGGACAGGCATTCACCAAAGGTTTTCAGAATATAATGCCTCCTGGAAAGCATCCTGCCGGTATTATTTTTATAACCTTGTCTCAGGCAGAGGTGGATATCAATGTCCACCCGCGCAAAGAAGAGGTGGTTTTTCTTCACCCCCGATTAGTCGAGCTTTCTCTAGAAAATATGATTCAAAAGCGATTAGAGCAAGAAACGGCTCAGCGCGTTCAGGCTTCTTCAAAAGCCACTTGGTTTACCCCTGAGCCCATGCCTGCACCTCCAAGGCAATTTACTCCTGCCTTAAACCATTTTGCCGAAAACTCAGCTATTTCTGCCTTAACTGAACAATCTTATTCCTCCGTGCCCGCTCAACAACCCATTCAAGAGATTTTTCAGGCCTCCTTACCGGAAACTAGCCCTGAAAAGCCTTCATATAGCATCATCGGCCAGCTCATGAAGACGTATTTACTTCTAGAGACCAGGGAAGGGCTTCTGGTGGTTGACCAGCATGCCGCCCATGAATGTGTGCTTTATGAAGAATTTAGCTCAAATTCAAACGAGGTTGCCCGAATTCAGCTCTTATTCCCTGAAATCATATACTTAGAGCCTAGCCAAAAAACAACCCTCTTAAATCTCATCCCTGAGCTTATGGAGATAGGAATTCAGCTGGAGCCTATGGGGGATGGGGCCTTGGCTATAACAGAAACCCCTCTATATCTAAAAAATTACCCCCTAAAGGACCTTATCCATGATCTTCTTGCTTGGCTTTCAGAGACACCTACTTTGAATACAGATGTATGGAACGGCAAGATTCGCAAAAAGTTGCATGCCATGATGGCCTGCAAGGCTGCCGTAAAGGCCGGAGATGAGCTTTCTACCTTGCAAATTGAGGAACTTTTAAAATCACTTTATCGCACAGAACATCGCCTTACCTGCCCCCATGGGCGTCCCACCACCTGGCTTATTTCACAATATGAGCTTGAAAAGACCTTTAAGCGCAAAGTTTAAGGGTAATCATAAAAAATAAAATTGCGACAGTTTTTATTGACAAATTAAGCAAAAATATGAAATTATTAATAACAGATAAGTAAATATAAGTTAATTTCAAACTTTAAAATTTTAAAATTTAAGATTAAGACCTCGAAAGAAATATATGAAAAACGTATTATCATCAATAAAAACAATGGCTATGCTAGTGAGCATATGCATTACATCGTCACTTTTTACAGCTTCTGACACAAAGCAACCACTTACTGATATTAACGATACTTTAAAAGCAATTTTAGCCGGGAAAGATACTGGTAACACAGTAGCTCAAGACCCCCTTAATGAAAATATTTTTGCTATCGGATATGGCAAAAAAACTCTTTTAATTGATCGCAATGATATCAAACAAGACGAAACTGATATTTTAAGCAAAGCAAAAGTTTTAGAAAATGCTTATTACGGTAGTGGCACCATGACAAAGTTCCAAGACCAAACTTCTGCAGCAACTCCTTCTGCTAAAGTGACTGCTTTAGCTTTCAATCCTGCAAATGACAGTCTTCTTGCGCAAGGGCGCGAAGATGGGACAATCTATGTATGGGATATAAGCGAAATTATTAAGCCATCTTTAAAAAAAACAATCATACAAACCCTCAAGGGCGGTATTAAAAAGCCAAAAACGTTCAAAATTGCTGACAAAATTTCTGACTTAGAATTCCATCCAAACAATTCATCAAAATTGATTGTTACTGCAGGAAGTACAACACAAACATTCAATGTTAAATAAAAAGACCTATTGTGAATCAAGATTCAACGCATAGTAACTTACCTCATTTACCAGGCGTCTATATCTTTAAAAATTTGAATAACGACATTCTTTATGTCGGGAAAGCAAAAGATATCAAAAGACGCACCGGCTCTTATTTTAGAAAACAAAATAGTGATTGGAAAATAGACGCATTAATCAAAGAACATGCCTCTATCGAGTATATTGTCACACATAATGAGCTGGAAGCATTATTGCTCGAGGCCCAATTAATTAAAAAGTATCAACCGAAATATAATGTATTGCTTAAATCTGGCAATCCTTTTATCTATTTACTCTTTACTGATGCCGAACCAAAAGTTTTAAAAATTGCCCGAGTGAAGAAAGAAAAAGGGAGCTATTTTGGACCATTTATTCACAAAAAGGATGCCCGCCGCTGTTTTGACTACTTAGTTAAAACCTTCAAACTTGAAATGTGTACCGGTAAAATATCAGGCGGTTGCCTTAATTACCATTTAAACAAATGTGCGGGCAATTGCACCACTTCTTATACGCCAAAAGATTATGAAACCAGGCTTGAACTTGCAAAACTTTTTCTTGAAGGGAACTATGATAAAACAATTGCATCACTTGAAACTCTTTTAAAAGAATATAACGCGCGCTTTGAGTTTGAAAAAGCACGAACAATAGCTGATTACATAACCCATATCAATATCATATTTACAACACTTAAAACCCGTTTTACCGAACGCAAATATGACCCCGAGATCACGCAGGCTCTACTCCCTAAGTTCAAACAAACTGAATATACACGGGGCTTTTATGAACTGAAAGATCTTCTTAAACTTTCTGAATTACCTCATTCCATAGATTGTTTTGATATATCTCATTTTCAAAGCAATGCGCTTGTTGGATCCTGTATACGCTTTACTGATGGCTTACCCGATAAAAATAAATTCAGGCGTTTTGCGATAAAAACACTCACTAAACAAAATGATTATGCGGCCTTACAAGAAATTGTATCCCGCCGATACAAGGCAGGAGAAGACCTTCCTGATGTTATTTTTATCGATGGCGGAAAAGGACAACGAAATGCAGTTAAGGAACTCTACCCGCATGTTCCTTGTATATCGCTTGCCAAAAGCGAAGAACGGCTATTTACACAGGGTTACCCAGAAGGCCTTGTTCTTGATATGCACACAGAGCTTGGTAAATTACTTATCGCCCTACGCGACTATTCGCACCATTTTGCAATAAGTTATCATACGGTTAAACGCTCAAAAAGAATGTTTAATCAATCTTACCCACTTATAAAATTCTAAATCAATAAGATTTGCTAAGCCTACTTGATAATGTAAGATTTATTATCAACGTTATTACCGCAAGAATACAAAAAATGAAATACGGTGAAATATTAAATAAACTTGATAATGTATTACTAGCTTGAGTATCGGTTAAAATATATACTTTTATAATATCGGCTAATTGAATAAACAAAAACGATCCAAAAATCATTCCTAAGATACCAAAAAGCGCATCTTTTGATCCTTGACCTATTGCAGCAAGTGCTGTTCCGGGACAATATCCCAAAATAGCCATACCAACACCAAAGATAAGACCCCCAACAAGAGAACCATTAATACTCGATACATTTACAGGGGGTGCACTCAAAAAACCAAAATCAATTAATAAATTGATAAAAATGCCACCTACTATAATAGCAGTCATAATTATAGTTAATACAGTAAAATTTTTGAAAAGTAATTGACCAATAATGATATTAAAATTTGCCACACCACCCTTTTGTAATAAAAATCCAAATGCAATTCCTAATAATAAAGCTATAATGAGTATATTCATGGACGATATCCTATCTGTTACGATATAAAATAAATGAAGTAATTACAGCGGTTGAAAATAGAGACAGAGTAAATATCCATGCTGGCAATAATAGCTGCAAACCTGATGCGATAGATTTACCAGACGTGCATCCTCCAGCAATTCGAGCACCAAAAATAACTATAATACCACCAACAAAGGAAAATAATGCACGCTTTGTAAATGAATCACCAAAATTCATCCTCCAAAGTGATGGCACAGCCTCTTGCGTAAAACTTTTTGAAAAATAACTTGAAATAAATGACCCTATTACTACTCCAAATATCACTACCAACTGAAAATATTCGCTCAAATTATAAATGCTCGAACTACTATAATGACACGATATACAAGAAAATATTAAAGCAACTTTGGTGCAACCAGAAGATATCCCTAAAAAAACGCCTGTTAAATAATAAGAGGTGACCATTACCATACCGATCAAACTACCGACTATATATGGTGCCCATCTTTTTTGCTGTAAAAAGTTCATATAATTTTTCCTTTTTTAAGATGTAAAAATTCTATTCGGTTTTCCAATCTCTCAGTATACAGTATATAAATAAATAGCATGAATAGTGATGTTATTTTTATCAATAATGAACCTGTACCCCGCATGTTCCTTGCATATCATCTACCAAAGAACGGCTATAAAACTTTTAATCTGTTGCACCCGGTTCAGTAAAAATAACGGGAAGAACGTTAGCCCTTAGTATATTAATATTAAATAAAGGCAAACTCCTTACAGAAGACTCAGTAAGCATAGTTGCATTTTGTATAAAATTATAAGCATCGATTAATGTATCATAATTATCTAATTCAAAAGATACCTGATGAATAAATTCAATAACTTTTTTTATTTCATTTTTGAGCGCATTAATATTATTTTTTATATTTTTAAGTTCTTGTGCATACCAGGGAAAACGACTTTCTATGGTATTAATAAACGGCAAAATAATACCCGTAATAAAATAATAATCTATCATAGCAGCACGAATATTAATATCGATTTGATTATGCGCATCATAACCAAATCGATTCCAAAAAGTTGCATACGTCTCATATCCTGCCCTGATTATACTATCTTCTTGCAAAGCAGGCCTTACAAAAGCCTTATATACCTGAAGTGCCGATTCATCAATTATTTCATCATCAATATCATCAAGAACCTGCCCATATTCTTGATACATCTGGTGGGGAATGGGCTGCGTATAAGGAGTCTTTTTAACAAATATGTTCTCTTTTGCACAAGAAAGAGGCTCCTTACCCATAAGAGTAGCACTACACATCAGCGCTACTAAAAAGTTTATTTTATCTTTTGCCATTTAAAATAATTCATTAATATATACCTATAATTTAAGGATATATAAAGAATAAAATACAAGTCAATAGTTTAACTTTTTACATAAAAATATTATCTCATAGATATATTTTTTATTCAATAAGGCATCTTTTTATTTATCAACCTAAATGCGCTAAACTCTAGCCATATGGCTTAAGAAAATTCTGATATAAGGAGAAGTATGTTTAAAAAACTTTTACTCGTGAATATTATAGGTAATTTTTGTTTTCATTCAAATCTTAATGCATTAAAAACTCTTGAACACATGCATAAAGCCAAAGCTCGCTCACAAGCAGCTGTTGTTTTTGGTCTTATTTTGAGCGGTTTATTATTAAACAATGAAGAATGCGGTATTAGCAGCCGCTTTAGGGGCGTTTATGATGAAAAAGGTACCAATAATTGCAGATTGTCCGGTACACAGCTTATAAAAACTTTCGGATTGAGTCTTCTTGGTGGCGTTATAACCTATCGAGTATTTAGAAAAAGTCCAAGAGAATTTTCACGAATGTTGACGCGGAAACAATAAGTTGAGCATACTTTCTACAAAAGAGAAAGGTATCTAAATGGAAAATTTTTCAAAAAAATATACAAGCGTTCAAATGAATCTTTTGAATCTTGAAAAAGCAGCTGTTTCATATGAAGAAAATGCACATCAATCCAGCAATGATTCCCAAAAATTGGTCGCCCTGTTTACAGAAACATTTAATTTATTTTGTGAGCTTATCGCAGACTATTTAAAAATACATCACAAAAATTTTTCTTCTGGAAAAAACCCTCATCAAATAATTGAAAATGCTCATAAGGCAGGTTTTTTAGCAGAACATGATAGTAAAATTCTACTTAAGGCGCTCAAAGAAAAAGACGCTACCACCCTATCCCATAAAGAAGCACCTTCTGCTTGGCATCCTGTAAAACCCCATCTTCTTAATATTGGGTCGATCTTAGCAGAAATACCATTGATTCACAATATTGAAACTTATACAGAAACGATGCAAACTATTATAAGCGAAATTAAACCCTAATCCCTTGAAGTATTATGCAAACTATAGATACAGGCATTCCCGAAGATGTAAAAAGAAAAGTTATTGGGATCATTACCCTCTTACTCCCGGAATGCAAAATCTATTTATATGGTTCTCGGGCGCGAGGCAGATTTTCAAATGGTTCTGATGTTGATATTGCCGTGGATTGCGGGCAGCCAGCAGACCGCATGATAGTATTTGAAGCCCAAGAGCTTCTCTCTGCATTAGTCACCCATTTACAAGTTAATATTGCCGACTTTAATAAACTCCCTGAAGAGTACAGACAAGGTATCAAGCGAGATAGGATCATATGGAAGGATTAAACGCAAGATTTGAACATTTCAAAAAATCTCTCACTCGTCTGCATGAGGCGCTTGATTGTTATGAAAAAAATATTGATCATGAAGATCTTGCAATTAGAAGACTCATTCGAGACGGCCTTCTTCAGAATTATGAATTCACTATCGAAACGCTTTGGAAATTTCTCCATGCCTATCTTCAAGAAATCTATCGCGCCAACCTAGAAAGCATGAGTGCTCTTAAAACGCTCAAAGAGGCACAACGCTTAGGAGTTATTTCTGCAGATGAATATAATCAAGTAACGCAGCTCATAGCTGATAGAAATGAAACATCTCATGCTTACTTTGAGCTGCTTGCCATAGAAATTGTGCAAAGAATTCCTGCACACTATGCTTTTATGAAAACTCTTCTTAATAGAATTCAAGCAAAGGGTGAATTATGAACGGAGCTAAAGTTAATCCACAACAAGAACAACAAGGCTTTCTAGAACGCTTTTGCCAAAACATTACTGATCAGGCTCAAAAAGGTCTTTTGGACCCGGTTATTGGCAGGCATGAAGAAATTCGGCGGGTTATACAAATTTTGTCTCGCAGAACAAAAAATAATCCTGTATTAATCGGAGAACCAGGAGTTGGTAAAACTGCTATTGTTGAAGGCATAGCCCAACGAATTGTATCAAAAGATATTCCTGAAAGTTTAAAAAATAGTACGATTTATGCCCTTGATTTAGGACTTTTGGTTGCGGGTGCTAAATATCAAGGTGAGTTTGAAGAGCGTTTAAAAGGTATTTTAAAAGAAATAGAACAAAAACAGGACCATATTATCTTGTTTATTGACGAAATGCATATGCTCATCGGCGCCGGTTCTGCAGGCGGCGGCATGGACGCATCAAACCTTTTAAAACCAGCACTTGCCCGTGGCCAATTGCATTGTATCGGCGCAACAACTTTAAAAGAGTATAAAAAATATATCGAAAAAGATGCAGCGCTTGAACGCCGATTTCAAAAAGTATTAGTCGAAGAACCTTCAATAGAAGATGCTATTTCAATAATGCGTGGGCTGAAAGAAAAATATGAACTGCATCATGGCATTGCAATAAAAGATCAGGCACTGATAGATGCAGTGCGATTATCAGCAAAAAACATTCCCGATCGCTTTCTGCCCGATAAAGCAATTGATTTGGTTGATGAAGCTGCCTCTATGGTCAAAATGTCCATAGATTCACAACCTGAATTAATCGATAAACTCGAACGCCGTTTACGTCAGCTTGAAATAGAAAAAGTCGCCCTTTCCAAAGAAAAAAATGATGCTGCAAAAGCTCGCCTGCATGAGCTTGAAAAGGAATTATCTACGACCAAAGCAGAACATGAAAAATTGTTAAAACAATGGAAATCTGAAAAAGCTCCTTTAGAAAAAATAAATAAACTCAAAGAATCTCTCGAGCGCGCAGAATTTGAATATAAACGCGCTGAACGTGAAGGGAATTTTGCAAAGGCATCTGAGATTAAATACGGAACCCTTATAACCCTCACCAGGGACCTTGAGCATCAGCAGGAACTTTTTCGCGCCACCTCAACAGGACTTATTAAAGAAGAAGTTGATGAATCAGATATAGCACGCGTTCTTTCGCGGTGGACTGGAATTCCAACTTCAAAACTTGAGGCAAGCGAAAGCGCGCGACTTCTTGCTATGGCTGACGTTTTAAAAGAACGCGTTATCGGTCAAGATGAAGCCATCGATGAAATTACCCGCGCTATTCAAATGCACCGAGCCGGACTTACTGATAAAAATAAACCCATCGGCTCTTTTTTGTTTTTGGGCCCCACAGGAGTCGGGAAAACTGAAGTTGCCCGCACGCTCGCCGATTTCTTATTTAATGATCCACAACGCATGATACGTATTGATATGTCTGAGTATATGGAAAAACATGCAGTAGCACGTCTTATTGGCGCCCCTCCAGGATACATTGGCTATGAAGAAGGTGGTCAATTAACAGAAAGTGTCCGTAAACACCCTTATAGTGTTTTGCTTTTTGATGAAATTGAAAAGGCGCATCCTGATGTTTTTAATATATTTTTGCAAATCTTGGATGAAGGTCGCCTAACTGACAGCCAAGGACGTACCGTGTCATTCAAAAACTGCATTATCATTATGACCTCGAATATAGGTTCACACCTTATATTGGAAGCGAAATCTATCAATGATACGGTAAAAAAGGAGATCGAAAAAATACTTCGAGCCTCATTCAGGCCCGAATTTCTCAATAGACTTGATGCTATTGTATTTTTTAAAATGCTTACTAAAGAAGATGTTAAACATATCGCACTACTGCAGCTTGAGGAGCTCAAGGAAAGACTCTCTGAGCGCGATGTAGCTATTTCATTTACCGATAAAGCAGTTACTGCATTAGCTGATTTAGGGTATGAGCCTGAATTCGGCGCTCGACCATTAAAACGAGCCCTACAAAATTATATAGCGTCTGCCATAGCGCAAGAGTTACTTAAAAACGCCGGAGCAAAAAAAATAGCCGTGAATTATAACAAAGATGCTTTTGAGGTGCGAACAGAATCATGAAAAAAATTTTTATATTATTTTTCATGTATTTGACCCTAATCGCTTATGACCAGCCAGATACCTTAAATTTTGGCTATACGAACATTCTTGAAGGTGGCCCCATTCATCCAAGCTCCGGTTGGTACATACGACCCTATATAGCAGAATATTATACCAAAACATTTACTAATCCTGCAGGGGGTTTATTGGGCGGAGTTCCCTCACCCACATTTAATATAGCCTGGGGGATTATTGAAGTTATTTATCAAGCAAAAAAGAGTTACTTTTGGAATGCACGGTTAGGAATTGATATAGAACTCTTTTTTGACCTTTACTCAAAAGTATCAAAAAATAATCTCGGAATAACCTCAAATGGAGCAGGATTTAGTGACCCTTATATAGGAATCTATCTTCAATGGGACCCTGTTATATGGCATGACCGTCCCCTTTTTGTGCATCGCTTTGAATTTGCCGCATCATTTCCTGCCGGAAAATATAATAAAAATTTCTTTTTTAATCCCGGAAATGGATTTTATTACATTAACCCAAACTGGTCAGCAACTTTTTATTTCACGCGCCATTGGGCCGCATCATGCAATTTGAACTATGTCTGGTCGGCTAAAAATAAAAAAACAGGGGTTCAGGCAGGTCAAGCAATTTTAATAAACTACAGCATGGAGGCTGAATTTATTAAAAATTTATGGTTGGCAGTTAATGGTTATTACTTAAACCAATATACCGACACCAAGGTTGATGGATTTTCAGTGCCAGGAAGGCGTGATCGTATTTTTTCTATTGGGCCAGGAATGCTTTATAGACCTAACCTCAATTTTAGTGCATTTGCTTACGTTTATTTTGAAAGCAAATCCAGAAACTTTACCCAAGGCATAAGTACGATTATAAGCCTTGTAAAACATTTCTAAATGAAAAAGTATCGATTTACCCTTTTAAAAAATGATAGTATCGATACACTTATAGGGATGAGGCCCTAAGAGCCTGATCAAGATGAGATCTAAATAGAGATAAAAAGACTTTAAAAGCTTTTATTATTCAAGGAAACTATTATGGCACTACTTCAAGGTTTATTAACCACCCTCTTTGTTATTTTATGCTTTATGCTGATTTTTATTATTTTATTACAAAAAGGCAAAGGGGGAACAGGGCTCTTTAGTAATATGGGAAACGCTAACGTTAAACTCTTTGGCGGATCTGGCGGCCAGGACCTGTTTCAGAAAATCACTTGGGTTTTAGCATTTCTTTTTATGGCGGGCTCACTCGGCCTTGCTTTAATGCGCAATTCAGGCTCATTGCAAAGTTCACGAGTTTTCAATCAACAAGTAGAATTGCCTACTCCAATAGCACAGCAAATGCCTGTCTCTGAAGAATCCAAAAATGAGTAAAAAAGCATGCTCATTAATGCATTGAATTATATTGGAAGAAAAACAATTAATGCAACAAACTGGTCCGCGGAGAGTTTCTTAACACTTTGCACTGCCATTGGTGAGTTTTTACTTTTTATTGCAACTTCGCTACGAGTATTATTTACGAGCCGCTTAAAAATTAATAAATTATTTGAGCAATTGATGCGCGTGGGAGTAGAATCCTCAAGCATTATTTTTCTCACAGGGTTTTCAACCGGTTTGGCACTCTCTTTACAAACATATATTGGCTTTCATAGATTTGGCATCGAAGAATTTATTGGAACGGTAGTTGCGCTCGGTATGTGTCGTGAACTTGGGCCAGTGCTTACAGGCCTTATGGTAACCGGAAGATGTGGTTCTGCAATGGCAGCAGAATTAGGAACTATGGAGATAACAGAACAGATTGATGCCCTAAAAACATTAGGAATTAATCCTTTTCAGTATCTCATTGTTCCCCGTATTTTAGCAAGCACACTAATTTTGCCGTTTCTTGCTATATTTTCCATGGCCTTCGGAATACTCGGAGGCTATCTTTTATGTGTTTATAGCTTAGATATTAGCCCCGAATCATACATGTCTGGCATTAAAGAATTCGTAGAATTTTCTGACATTAAAGGAGGCTTGATAAAATCAAGTTTTTTTGGTTTTATCTTATCTTCAATAAGCACCTATAATGGTTATATAACAACTGGTGGCGCCCGGGGGGTAGGCATCACCACCACTCGAAGCGTTGTTTTAGGATCTATTTTGATTTTAGTCGCTAATTATTTTTTAAGTTCTATTCTGTTTCAAACAGGAATCTCATGATTCAAATCAGAAAGCTTACTAAAATCTTTGACAAACAAATTGTTACCGATCACTTAGATCTTGATATTCCCGAAGGTAAAATGACCTGCATTATTGGTCGTTCGGGTGAAGGCAAATCCGTTCTTTTAAAACAAATTATCGGCTTAATAAAACCAACCAGTGGGCATATTTATATCGATGGTACCGATATAACTGAACTCTCTGAAAAAGAGCATGTTATTATTTTTGAAAAATGTGGCTATGTTTTTCAATTTGCCGCCCTTCTTGATTCACTTACCATTTTTGAAAATGTCGGCATTTCTCTTTTAGAAAATGGTCAAGATCCTCAAAAAGTGCGTACTCTTGTTGTTAAAATGTTGGAAGAAGTCAATTTGAGCAAAGATATTCTTGATAAATATCCTTCTGAGCTTTCAGGTGGCATGCGCAAACGAGTTGGTCTTGCGCGCACGTTGATACGCAACCCTAAAATCATCTTATATGATGAGCCCACTACGGGGCTCGATCCTATTACATCACGCGTCGTTCATGAGCTCATGGCAGCCATGCAATCTAAGCTTAAAATTACCAGTATTGTTATTTCTCATGATTTAGAAATATTTAAGTACGTTGATTATATAGCATTATTACATGAAGGGAAAATTCGTTATTTTGGTGAAGCTAAAACGATATGGGAGTCAAAAAACCCCTATATATATCAATTTATACGAGGTCTTCCAGAGGGACCCATCCAAACAGAAAAACAATCATAATAGTTTTAACGCACTATAAAAAACGCTCGGAGAGCTAAACTCTTAAATAGGTGTAAAAATCGTACTTTCTGATAGAATCTTCTGATATACTTGACAAATAACTCCTTCGCAGCAAATATTGTATCATACAATTGTTCTAGTATATATGTGCATGGTATAAAGGAAAACAGGGATGTACAAACAACCCCCTATCTGGATTATAAACAGTACCCTTTCGCTCTTTTTTGTTTGCATTATAATTTTTATACTAGCATCTCGCTATAAAGTACCTGCACGTGCTCCCCTTACGGTTGGTTACACGGCTGAAACACCAGTAAAAGATGTTTCAAAAATAGATATATCGCAAATTTATCGTAATGATCTTTTTAATAGTTATCGCGAAACAACTGCGCAGGTCATTACTCCTGAAGAAAGGAAATTACAACTTCCACCGCCACCTACACCACGTACAGCAGCGCCCGTTGAGAAAAAAACTGTGCAATTCATGGAACCTCTTTCTGTAACACTTAAAGGAATTATGTACTCCACGCATGAAGAAGACAATAGGGTTGTTATCCAAGATAATAAATCGACCCGCGAAAAATTATATAAAGTGGGCGACACATTAGAAGATGCTGAAATTGTAAGAATCTATTACAATAAAGTTATGATTATACGCTCAAATGGACAACAGGAAACACTCTTTCTTTCACCCCAAGATGCGCAGAAGGACCCGCTTTATAAACATGATATAGTATGGCAAAATATAATCCAACAAAGATCTACTACCGAGTTTGTAATTAATAAAAAACATTTCATTGATGAGATCAAAAACCTTGCTGAGTTTATTGATATGCTTGATATAACAACGGCGTTTAAAAAAGGCAAAAGTTTTGGCTGCAGAATTGGTATATTAAAGCCCCAATCTTTTGGGATAGCGCTGGGGTTAATGCCGAATGATATTATTGTAACCATTGCAGACATTCCTACCACCACGACCAATGACCGCGTAGAAATATTTAGCAAGATTAAAAACATGACACCTCAAGATACAATTGCCGTAAAACTATTACGCAATGGAAACGAGATTACCTTCTTCTATTCATTAATTACTGAGGAGTCATTACAAACAGACAAGACCATTGTAAACCATCAAGTCCCTGAGGAATTGCAGCATATGCATGAAATGAGTAATAAATTAGTTGAAGAATCTCAAGTAATAAAAAACCCTATGATTGAAAAAACGCATAAAAATAATCTTGCTGCAATGACCACTCAAACCAGTTCATCTTCATCGCTCCTACAACAAGTACCCACGTAAATAGTATGAGAAATAGTATGAAAATAAAACAAATTTTAATAATTTTAATAGCCGTTTTTTTAAAAACATATTTACCAGCAACTCCACTGATTGACTATGTAAAAAGTGATACGCAACAAAAAATTGAATCTCTAAAACCTGGATACGTGCATGAAACCTATCTTAATGAATTCACCAATCCATGGGAAATGGGTGACCCTGATGAACAATTAGAATTTAACTTTTACAATGCTTCTCTTGCTACTTTTATGGATTTCTTTGCTGAAAAATTCAATATTACGTTCCTTACTGACGAAGCATTAAATCCTGCTCCAGCAGGTGCAGGCAAAATTGAGGGCCATAAAATTTCATTTACCACCAATAAGCCCTTCTCTAAAAAAGAGGCTTGGGGGATATTCACCTCATTCTTAGATCTAGCAGGGCTTACCGTAATACCCGGACCGGCTCCGCGCGTTTACAAAATTTCTCCCGTAGCAAAAGATTCACCATTAAGCCCTGGCAAAAACCCTCTTCCACTTTTCATTGATACACCACTGGAAGATTTACCTGCAGATGACACCGTTATTCGTTATATAGTTATTATAAAAAATACCAGCTTAGACACCATCAGCAATGTCATTGATCAAATTAAAAGCATTAATTCGCCTCGAGCAATTGGGGTTCCCGATATGCGTGCCTTTATTTTAACGGATAAATCCTCGAATATTAAAAACATGCTCGCTGTTATTAGGGAATTGGACCAAGAAGGTTCAGCAGAAACATTGCGAATATTGCGCCTTGAAAGAGTTGATGCAACACGTGCAGTAAACCTTTACAAAGAATTGGTCAAAACAGAAGAGCCTTCATTAACGGCAAGACTCTTGGGTCAGAGAAAAAAACCCAGCACCCATTATTTCTCTGAAAACGTACGGTTGACACCCATCCCCCATCTTAATGCCATTGTGATGATAGGTGCGAAGGATTCATTAAATCGCGTCTACGATTTCATTCAAAATACTATTGATAGAAGATCAGAAACTACCTATAAACCTATATTTACCTATGAACTTAAAAATACGAATGCTGTTGAAATGGCACGTATTTTAAATGCAGCAACTAAGTTCCAGATTGACTCAGAAGCTGCTAAAACAGGTGGTGTGCGCGATGGCGATAAATTTTTCAAGCCAGTTTATATTGAAGCTGAACAATCGGGCAATCGTCTTATTATTTATGCAGAGTATGACGATTACACAAAGATTTTTAATTTGATAAAGCAATTAGATATTGAACAGCCACAAGTTGCTATTAAAGTGCTTTTGCTTAATATAAACCTTACTGAAAACAAAGAAATAGGTACACAACTGCGTAATAAAGTGCCGGGAGTTAATGGATTGCTGGGAAATAATGTAAATTTTCAAACATCAGGTCTTGCAGGAACTTCCTCACCCGTTATTGAAAATCCTAATGGAACCGGAGCAACTCGACTTTTGGGCGATTTGATTAATCTTGCGTCATTGACCAGTGTGGGTTCAACGCTGTTAACGCTTGGATCTGATATTTATGGCGTCTGGGGTCTTTTTACTATTCTTGAGCAATACACCAAGACCTCTGTTGTTGCAAACCCCTTTCTTGTAACAACAAACAAATATCCTGCAACGATATCAGTAGGTACTATACGTCGAATTCTTGATTCTCAAATTCAAAATGGAAGCGCAACGGCAACCAATGCTTATAAAGATATGGCAGCAAACTTAACCATTGCTGTAACACCGCAAATAAGTGATGAGGGTCTTGTTAACTTAGATGTTGTGGTGAACTACGAGCAATTCACCGCTCCATCAGGACAAAATACCTTGGCTTCAGGCAATAGAAGTCAACAAACAGTGACAACGAGTGTGATAGTTGGCAATAACGAAGTACTGGCATTAGGTGGTTTAATACAAGACACTGAAAAAGATACCGTTACAAAAGTTCCTATTCTTTCTGATATACCTATCTTTGGAAACTTGTTTACTAATACGGTTAAAACTACCGAACGGAATAGCCTTTTAGTGCTTATTATGCCCGAAATAATTCCTACTAAAAATGATGCCATTGCAGACAACTTCACTGAGGATAAAATTCTGGATACTAAAGCGGTCTTTTATGGAGAAACAAAGCAACGGGACCCTTTTTTACGCTGGTTTTTTAAACATACCGTTAAGCATGGCGAAAGCGTTATTAATGATTTTATGGATCTTAAAGATAAATACATTGATGAGAGCCAATATGTACGCATTGAAAAACCTGAACGTCTTAAGAAAAAAGCAAACTCTTTAGTTGCACATGTAGAAAGTAAAGGCGAAGCGAGAGGCCCTGCCGAAAATCCTTCACCAGAGCCATCATCGCAGATTATGCAAATGGCCCAAGCGCATTATGGAGTAATCGATGATAAAAATAAGAAAGCACAGGAGAAGACCGGATGATACTTTCATATTTAGCTCAATTGCGATCATTTTTTCTGCCTAATTCCCTGTTTGGCTATTATCTAACACCACAAAAGCTTGTAGGTCTTGAGATTCAAAGTACCACTATTTATGCAACAACGATATCTGCGTATGGGCATAAAAAAATTATTTCCGGGTGTTTTCAACAAGAAATTTCTCAAGATGACCTTATTCCCCCTGATGAGCGTATTATCGATGCTCTTAAAAAAATTGCTTTAGCTATTGGGGATTATAATGAGCTCGCGGTATCTCTTTCTAATAATCTTATTATTTTTAAAGAAATCACCGTACCCTTTTTAGATATGGATACCATTAAAATGGTAATACCCTTTGAAGTTGAGCCTCTGTTGCCCTTTACACTAAATGAGGCATTTATTGATGCCTTGGTTGTCCATCACGACAAAGTTGCTCACAAATCAACTTTGCAGGTTGCCGCTATTAAAAAAAGCACCGTTACGACATATGTTGCACTTTTTGACAAAGCCGGACTTGTGCCAACCAAGTTTTCGGTTCACCTTTTTGAATTTTACTCGATTTATAAAGAAATTCCAGAATATCATAATGATACTACTTCAACATTATGTATCGAAACTCTGAGTGATTCACGACAGTTTTTAGCAATAGTTGATGGACAACTTAACAATGTACGAATAATTCCGCGTGGCAATACTGACGCACGCTTTATTCAAGATATTCAGTTTACGCTCGATACGTTTAATAACCAACTTCCTGAATCAAAAAAAATTAAACGGATTCTAGTTGCCACTTCTTCTATGCAGAGTAAAGAATTAATCAATGAGATTCAAGAGGCAACCGGATTAAAAGTCGAAGAATTTTTATTATATAAAGTGGTGCATAATAATACTATTAAAGCAATAAATAGTGTGTTGCTTACAACGCCTTATATAGCTGCTATGGGCGCAGGTTTAGATTTGCCTTATACCCGATCAATAAACTTTTTAAAAGAAGAATTCGAAAGTCATAATGATACCTTGTTTATAAAGCAGTTTATTATGGCAATCATTATAACAATAATTGCTTTTGGTGCTCTTATTTTTCATACCCAACATATACAAAATACATTAAAAAAAGAGATAAATATTAGTCAACAAGATGCTAAAACAAAACTCATTAAAGAATTAAATTTACCAGCGGCACAATCTAAAAATTCACTTAAAAGTGTTATAATTTTCGCTAACAACTTTATAACTAAACAAGAAGAAATTTGGTTCGCTCTTTCAAACCAAAATAGATATTCATTTTTACATTTTTTACAAGAGTTATTTAGAAGGCTCGATCCTCAGGTGCTTGGTCTTTCTTTGAGGTTATTAACGATAAATGATGCAACAAGCACGATGACACTTGAAGGAGAAGTAAAAGGATTTAATGAATTAGAAAAGTTCACTGAAGAGCTTAATAGATCAAATAGTATATTTACTTTAGTAAAAGCACCGCAGGAACCAAAATTTTCTATAACGCTTACTCTCAATAAAAATTATAAGGAAGATTAATGAATTTTGTTGAATCATTCCGTAATTTTTTTACCACCAAAAGTAAAAATGAATTATTAATTTATTATGGTGTTTTTGTTGCCCTATTGCTTCTTATTTCAGGAATTATTATTTACACGCATTTTACAACGGTTTCGCGTCTTTCATCTGAGCTAAAAGCAATAAATAAACAACGAGCTGTTGTGCAAAAAATTCTTATAAAGAATAAAGAAATTTTGGCACAACAAGAAGCTGTAAAAGCAATTTTGGAGAAAGAGCCTACTTTTTATATTTTAAAATATTTTAATGAGCATTTACTTAAGCAAGTGAATTTATCTGTATCATCTGGACCAGAAATTTCTGAAACAGATGTAGGAAATGGTTTTATTGAACGTAAGTTAACAGTCAGTTTTTCTCATGTTAATATGAAACAACTTACTGAATTACTTCTTAAAATTGAACAAAAAGAACGAGTATACACCAAGGAACTTAAAATAATAAAAGACATTAAGGATGGGCTACTTAATATCACCTTAACTATTGCGACATTAGAACCTCAAACGGCAACATAATGCTTATGAAAATGAAAAAATTACTCCTTTATAGTATTCTTGCACTTATTGGAAATATATTTTTTGTATCCGCTGTTGAATGCAAAAAAATAAATCATCCCAGCGATATGATTGACTTTAATTTTGATAATAGAGAGCTAACAGATATCATCTCTCTGTTAGCCGCAAAAGAAGAAAAAAATATTCTATTTCCTCAAGTTGCGCCAATTCAACAAAAAATTAATATACATTTACCTTATAAAATATCTATTGAACAGGCTTGGGAATTTGTTGCATTATTTCTCAATTTAGCCGGCTATACTATGATTCCACATAATGGGATCATACAAATTATTAAAAATGATGCCAATAGCAACAGGGAAACACTCCCTATATATGTAGGCTTTAATCCAGAAGATTTCCCTCACACAGAAACTAAAATCAGGGCAATACTTTATTTAACAAACCTTAAGGTTCCTGAAAAATATGATGATAAACCTACTGCAACAGAACCTATTAATATGATTTTAACTGATGTACTTTCTGCCAATAAATCAGTTATATACGATACTAAATCGAATGCCATTATTGCTTGCGATTCTGCAAATAAACTAGCCACTGCATTTAATATTATTATGCTATTGGACCGTTCTGGTGACCCAAATGTATTGGAAGTTGTTCAACTTTATAATGTTGATGCATCGGTAATAGCAGACATTCTAAAAACACAAATTCTCGCTTTAACAGGTGACCAAAAAGGTGCGCTTAAGGCTGACGTAAAATCAGAAACTGGTCTTTATTTTGGTTCGGGTGCGGTACATTTGGCTGCCGATACTCGTTTAAATGCTATTATGTTAACTGGTTCTGGACCTTCTATAGAGCGTATAAAAGACCTTATCGCTGAACTCGATCAACCTGCCGATTCTGGTAGATCTATTTTGCACGTTTATGAACTGCAATATCTTGAAGCAGATATATTTGCGCCTGCGTTAGATAGGCTTCTTAAAGCGGGAGCAGAAAGCGGTCAAGCCACTAAAGATCTTCAAGGTGGCTCTAAGCGGATATTTGAAGGAGTTATAGTGACTGCTGAAAGGAAAGTTACAGAAACTATCCGAAAATACGAAGAATCTACCGAAGCAGGCAAAGCTGGCGCCTTAAAGAGTGAAGAACTTCAACGTGGGGGAAATAGACTTATTATTACTGCTCGAGAGCAGGACTGGTTCAGGATTAGAGACCTCATACAATCACTTGATGTCCCTCAGTATATTATCATTATTGAAGTTTTAGTAGTTGATGTAACCATTAATGAGACAAAAATACTCGGCGCTCAATTACGTAATTTGAGTCCTGCAAATGCAACACAGGCGCCAATTTTTGCCAATGGCCTAACAGAGCAATCTGCATTTTTAAATGCGCCTGTACTTAACACTACCGTCAATGCTGGAACAATTACACCCATTCCGGAGCCTGCAAAATTGGCATCGGATTTATTGAGTTTAGTATTTCCTGGATCGTCTTCCACTGTATCAACCAATGCGTTTAGTATTGCTCAAAATTTATCTGCGGCAAATCCAGGATCATTAATACTTTCTATCAATGATCCAAATGGATCAGGTATTTGGGGTGTATTACAAGTACTTGATTCTTTTAGCGATATAAAAATATTATCACATCCCTTTTTGGTTGCCAAAAACAATAAAGCGGCAGAAGCTATTATTAGCACCATTAGACGTGATCAGGGCCAAGCATATGCTGGGCAGGCAGCTGTTGTCGTACAAAAAGTTGAAGATATTGATGCTCGCTTACGTGTAGGTGTTACCCCAAGAGCCGCCTCAATAGATCGTGTTAATATACAAGTTGCCGTTGATGTTCAAGATTTTACTAACCCTTTAGCAACCGAATATACGCGAAACACAAGAACCGTAAATACCAATGCTAATATCAGCAGTGGTCAAGTATTAGCACTTGGTGGCTTAGGTGTTTTTAATGAAACGGAAAGTATATCAAAAATACCAATCTTGGCAGATATCCCTATTATTGGGCCGTTGTTTCAGACAAGTACACGCAACACAACCATTTCAAATCTATTAATACTAATAGCACCTACTGTAATAGAACCAAAAATACGAGGCGGTCTTGAAATTTATACGCGGGACAAAGTGAGCACAGGATTTGAAGTGTTTGAAACACAAAGTGTCATTGGAAATCCGCGCGACCCTGTTACACGCTGGTTCTTCAAAAGCAAATTAGAGGACGCCCAAGAGACTGCTAATGTCTACCTATCACAAGCAAAAGGTGATTTTGTTCGCGAATTTGAACGAGGGCGCAATAGGAAGCGTGATAATACACGCCCAAATCGTAAGCGGCGGAGAATGAGAAATCGTCAACCTAAGACTACACAAAACCCTGCAGCCCAAGAAAAAACCTATAAAACTGAATCTAGATTTGGATTATAGTCGGCCAATGAGCATGTCTTCTATAAGAAGAATTCTGTTATATTTTGCGAGACGTTCACTGCGTGACAAACCGCCCGCTTTTATTTGACCAGCACTAGAACCTATTGCCATATCTGCGATAAATGAATCTTCTGTCTCTCCTGATCTATGAGAGACAATAGTATTTAAATTATTTTCTTTGCAAAGTTTTATTGCTTGCAAAGTTTCAGTGATAGTGCCAATCTGGTTCGGCTTTATAATTACTGACGTTGTACAATCTTCTTCGATGCTTCGGGCTATGCGCTCAATATTTGTGGCAACTAAATCATCAGCTACAATCTGAACCTTTGTTTGCAATGCCCCCTTCATTGCTTTCCAGCCATCCCAATCATCCTCACTTAATCCATCCTCAATGGAATAAATAGGATATGCAGAAACAAATTCATCATATACTTCAATCATCTCCTTGGCACTTAAACGTTTTTTCCCCCATTGATAGGTGTGCGAAAGTTTGTCATAAAATTGCGATGAGGCGAAATCGAGCGCAATTACGCAACGGTTACCTTCTGACGAACCTACTCGTTCTAAAACTTCCGTTAAAATATCAAGCGCTTCTTCATCTGATTTAACTTCAGGACTGAACCCTCCTTCATCACCAACAGCAGTTGAATAACCACGCTTTGTCAAAGCATTTTTTAATTCTTGGTATACAACAACGCCAATTTCCATTGATTCTCTAAAGGTTGGAACCCCAACCGGAACAATCATAAACTCCTGTATGGTCAAATTATTCTGAGCATGAACGCCACCATTTATTACATTAAAAAATGGAAAGGGGATGGTAATACTTTCTGCGCCAAAAAGATACCCAATTAATTCAAACAATTCAATGCCTTCTGCATAAGCCTGTGCGCGATACATGGCCATACTTACGGCAAGCAAGGTATTAGCACCAAGATAGGATTTGTCTGCTGAGCCGTCCATCTCAATCATTTTAAAGTCCATAGCGATAGCATTGGGTTCTTGACCAATAAATTCAGGAGCGATAACCTGTTCAATCATTTCGATTGCTTTGCGCACCCCTTTTCCCCACAATCTTTTATCACCATCACGCAATTCTCGCGCCTCATGCTTACTTCTAGAAAGTCCCGTTGGAACAGACGCGTAGCTCACAAAACCATCATCCAGATGTATCGCACAAAGTAATGTCGGCCAACCACGAGAATCATAGATTTCATGTCCAACAATTGAAGCTATATTCATTTTGTGCTCCTAATTCAAAACTAAAATTTTATAATTAATATAGAGTGCAAAAGCTATCCAAAGAGCAATCGGTAAAACTAACAACGCAATGGATCTGGCATCTTTCCAGGTTAAATTAATAATGGTGATAAGAAGAAATTCAATAACTATGCAATCTACTAACGCACCGGGAATACTGCGATGCACAAAAAAAATATATGACCAAGCAAGACTTAACAATGCAGTAAGTAGAAAAAGAAGTAATACTAAACGATAATAAACCGTATGTTTATAACCCCGCACCAATTGAGTAAGTGCACATGCAAAAAAAATATAAAGACAGGACCACACCACACCAAAAACCCAATGGGCCGGTGTGAGCGCAGGCAGCAGAAGTGTCATGTACCAATCTTCTCCTTGATAATACATTGCTCTGCTTAAACCAGAAAAAAGTCCAGTGAGTAAACCAATTGATACTATATCAATATTTTTTTTTATACGTGAGACCATTGCGATTCTCCCTTGAGTATTGTACGTATATAAAGATACCCTAACAATAACTGATGGCATATTTCAATATTGATTGTCAAAATGGTAAAAAAAATGTAAGAATGTGAAATAAACCATTCAAAAAAAATTATGGAAAAAAAATATTCTTGCTCATTATTTATTTTTAGAAGAGATTTACGAATAGATGATAATACTGCATTAATACATGCTTTAAAAAATTCAAAACAGGTGATCCCTTGTTTTATAGTAGATCCGCAACAAGTAAATGATAAAAATGTCTATAGAAGTAATAATGCGCTTCAATTCATGATCGAATCCCTTGAGGATTTGAAAAAGCAACTAAAAAATAGGGGACATATTTATTTCTTCTATGGTACTCCCTGGCAAGTAATAAAGAAGCTCCACGATAAAAAAATTTTTTCTGCCCTGTATATTAATAGTGATTATACTCCATATTCTTACTCAAGAGATCAAAAATTGATGAAAGTATGTGAAGAACTTTCTGTTACTATGCATGTGTATGACGATGCATTACTCAATGAACCTAATCTTTTAAAGACAACAACGGGAAAACCGTATACTAAATTTACTCCCTACTTTAAAAGGGCACTTCAGGAAAAAGTATCTTTACCCGAAAAAAATAATTATACAAATTATTTTACAGGAACATTAATACCTGAGTACTCTCCGGAGGCATTAATCGGTGCCTATAATAAAAATATAGTGGTTAAGGGGGGCAGGCAAAATGGACTTAAACTTTTAAAAAATATACCGGCATTAAAAAACTATGAGAAAACCAGAAATTTTCCTTATTTAAAAACAAGCTTGCTTTCTGCACATAATAAATTTGGGACCATCTCTATACGCGAAGAATATTACACCATTAAAAATTCATTAGGTATTACGAGTTCTCTTTTAAAACAACTGTATTGGAGAGATTTTTATACGTATATTGCCGCACATTTTCCCTTTATTTTTGGTCATAATTTTTTAGAAAAATATAAAGAAATCTCATGGGAAAACAACAAAATTTTTTTTGAAAAATGGTGCAAGGGGATGACAGGATTTCCTATTGTTGATGCTGGCATGAAAGAACTTAATAGTACAGGCTGGATGCATAATCGTGTACGTATGATAGTTGCATCATTCTTGACAAAAGATCTGCATATTAATTGGCAGTGGGGAGAAAAATATTTTGCCCAAAAATTGGTGGATTATGACCCTGCCATCAATAATGGCAATTGGCAATGGGCGGCATCAACCGGTTGTGATGCTCAACCCTACTTTAGAGTATTTAATCCTTGGCTGCAACAGAAAAAATTTGATCCAGAATGTATCTATATAAAAAAATGGCTTCCGGAACTTAAAAACTTGCCGGCAAAAACAATTCACTCTCTTTATAAAACTGAGATAAAGATTGCAGATTATCCACAACCAATTGTTGATCATACCCAAGAAGCACGCAATGCCAAAAAAAAATTTTCTTTAAAAAATCATTTAAAGTAAGGAGGATATCCACTATAGATAGCGCTATATACGCTCAAAGAAATAAATGTACCCTTGTCCATTTACTCTGCCGTCGCGCCCCTCCATATAATCACGCGCTTTCTCATGAGTTATTTGAGTCACTTGCGTATCATCACAGAAAAACCACTGATTGCCATAACGGACAACTGAAACGTAATGGCCGCCATTGATAGACCCTGTATGTATTACACAGGCAAAAAGATTATACCATGTTTGGGTCTTTTCAAGGCTCAAAGCAAGGGGCCTTAAGTCATATAAGATAGGATTATGTATTTTAAAGGGACTATATACACCATTTTTTAATGTTGCTCCAAAAAGCTTGGGGACTATAATCAAAACCTCGGGCAGAGCCGTAAACATTTTCCAGTTGCGCGTTAAATTTTTTGATTTATTTGAAAAACATTTTGGCGCAGAATCTGTGTATATCTCCTGCTCATAAAACTTTTTAAAAAGATCATCAAGCCTAATACTCTTTTGGTCATGCATATCAGGAAAATCCAAATCCAACTTACTTAAATTCTCAAGCTTATTATCTATCACCTCATCACTGCATTCATAATAGGTTCTTATTGAAATCCTAAAAAGTTTCTGTAACGTAGGCTTATTGAGGTGATCGAGAAATTGACCTAAAAATTCACTTGCATCCTGTTGGGCATTTATATTTTGCCCGGGCAATAAATTTATTTCACGCGCACAGTTCATGAATTCTACCGGGCTAATGATAGGCTCATTGCTTTTTCTATACTCCTTAAATAACGAAAAATAATTCTGTGCAAGTTTATCACCCTCTAACTTATTGTATAAATTCAAGCGAGCTAATTCATTATTTAAAGGACGACAGGCAAACAATGCCTGTAATGTTGCATTCATGTAACAGATATTTCCATAGTTTTTCAAACCACTAGGACCTTGAAGATCGAATGTATATATACTTATAATTAAAAACAATAATTTGAAACGGTTCATACTTTCCCCTTTTACGATTAATTCCCTTAATTTTCAGTGTATCATATACAGACGCACGAATTCAAATATGTACTAACTTTTTTTTTAAAAAATATCATCATCAAGATTATAAATTATTTTAAGTGCTTGGATTACCTCAGGAGGAATTCCGGTAAATAAGATTGATGTATTAATATTCAAAAATTGTCCCCAATTAAGCTTTATATCATCAACAAGATCTCTTTTTGTAATTAATCCACCACTCTTTTTTCCTGAAAGGGTATTAAGCGTAACCAGCAGCGCCTGTTGTGCAAGAGGCAACTTTTTGTTACTGAAATAGTTTTTTATCAATAATGCATGAGAACCCCATATTTTAGCGGCGGTGTTCTGAGATGCAGTAACCACTCTGCTGCCATCGGGTGAAAATACTGCTGAACGAACAGGGCCTGCGTGCTGAAGCGTATAAAGAGGCACTCCCGCAACCGAGTTCCATATTTTAGCAGTGTTGTCATCAGATGCAGTAACCACTTTGCTGCCATCGGGTGAAAATACTGCTGAAGTAACATCGTCTGCGTGCTGAAGCGTATGAAGAACCACTGGGGTAACATCAAGAGCTTGGGCTATCGTATAGGCTGATTCTGTGCAAAGTTTTTGTACCGTTGCCCACAGTACAAAAGCCGTAATAACAAATTTTTTCATATTCTTTTTCCTTTTAGCGTATGATTAATTAAATAAACCTCCACAGAACCATCCCTGTAGATTTCCCACATACGGCTCTTTTCTGATTATATATTTAAAATATTTGTATTTGCAATAAAGATTACAGCGGCCCCATTTATTAAAAGGCAAAGTCAAGAATAAGAAAATTTTGTAACTTATTTTCCTACTAAAAATGGGGTCAATTACATGTCAGCGGCTAAAGATAATAGTGGTCGTTATTATTCTTTACAAAACCTTCTGAGATCAGATCGGAAAGATTTTTTTCTATCCGACGCGAATCGCGTGGAATAATAGCAGTAAGATCATCAAGGTTAAGTTTGCCATACTCGGCCAATGAGCGCAAAATCATGCCACGGATTTGCCGTTCTGAGCCTTCAAACTTTGACTGCACAGTATAGTGCGCGCTTTTACGGCTTGGATTTTTTTGTTCTTTTTTTAATATTACCCCGTAATCCATCAAAGCATAATACCATTCACGTGCATTAAATTTATCAACTGTTGCTTCTATTAAAGGCAGTAATTGTTTATCATGCACTTTTTCTTCCTGAGGAAAGAAATGATGAATGTAGACCGCACGAATATTGGTCTCTATAAAGACAGTTGGTTTATTAAAGGCAAAAGCTCCTATCGAACCTGCAGTATTAATTCCAATTCCCTTAAAGGTTACCAATACCTCAGGGTTATCTGGTAGGTGACCATGGTATTCGAGCATTACCCGTTGAGCAATAGCGTGCAATGCAAGTGCACGTCTATTATAACCCAACCCTGACCAGGAAACTATAACGTCTGCAGTGCTTGCCTGAGCCAAAGATTCAAAATTAGGGAATCTATTTAGCCACTGTTCAAATTTATACTTAACACGATCGGTCTGCGTTTGTTGAAGCATAATTTCTGAAACGACTACGCGATAAGGGGTAATGTTTTCCCGCCAAGAAAATATACGTTTATGCTGTGCGTAATGAGTATAAACAGTGGTAATAAAAGTTGATAAATCTTGCATCATAAATAATTACATGCGCCCTACAATAATAGTAACCATTTTTGAAAGGTCCAAATGTTTCTTGACTGCTTGCTGCACTTCTTCAATAGTAATTTTAGAAAGATGTTCGTATCTATTTCTAAAAAATTCTGGCGTCAAATCAAACGTATCCATAAACAAGAACGTTGAGGCCATTTTTTTCATTGAAGCAAAATTATCAACCATTGAGCTGACCACTGCCATTACCGCCTGATTAAGCTCGCTCTGCGTTAATCCTTGGGCGCCTTCAGCAACAACTTGTCGTATACTTTTTTCAGCTTCCTTGAGCCTATCAGGAGAAACAATAGTTTTAATAAAAGAAATTCCTGGTTGTTGGTCAGCATTAACAATGAGAGATCCGCCAATAGTGTAAAATAATCCCGAGCGCTCCCTTAATTCAAAAAGACGTGAACTCATTGATCCTAACACCCCGCCACTAAATACTTGATCAAAAAGCAGTAGTTTATCAAAATCTGGGTCTTTACGGGAAACTGAAATTCCTGCAAATGCTAAGGTTATTTGATCACGAACTATAGGGTACTTAATCTCATGAGCTGTTATTTCAGGCAATTGAGGAAATGAAAGTGGGGTCAGTGGTGCTCCTTTCCAAGAACCGAAAACTTGTTCAAGCTCATCCATGATGGAATAGCCCGTTAAATTACCGACAACTGCAATTCGAGCCCCTACCGGCGTAATAATGCGATTGTACCAGTTTTTAACATCACTATGAGTAATTGATGTAAGCGTCTGGCGGGTACCGAAAATATTTTTATGATAGGGGTGATGATCATAGACATTTTCTCTGACTAATTGGCCAATAAATTGTTGCGGATCGTCCCAAAAATCTTCAACATCGGCCAATATTCTATTTTGTACATGTTTGAATGCAGATTCAGGTAATGTGGGATAGCATACTATTTCTTTAAGAATTTCCAAGCCTTTTTTAAGATCCGTGGCCAACATGCTCAGCGTTATTACACCAGGAAATGTTCCCAAAGACATACCCCGTGATTCTATGATGCCTGCAAGATCTGTAGCAGTATATGATGCAGTACCTTCCTGAAGCATATCAAAAAGAACCATCGCAAGACCCTGCTTATCTTCAGGATCATAAAAATATTTTCCTTGAAAATCTACAACTATCTCAATTTTTGAAATAGCGGAATCATGATGATAAAGGGCCTTAAGGCCATTAGACAGAGCTGCTTTATGCGCTTGAGGATAATCAAAATCAGCGACAGAATATTCTGGAATAGTGTGAACGTGGGAACCCTCTTCCACTGAAGCTTCTCGTGTGATGGCATTTAAAATCTTGACATCTTGAGCATCTGATACCTCTTGGTAGGATAACCAGAGTTTTTTGTCCTTATCAGGTATCGGCAGAACACTACCAATATACATTAATGAAGAAGTAAGATAATTATGCGCTATATGCCGAATCTCTTTTTTAATCTGATCCATGCTTAGTTGAGTGTAATTTTCTAAATAGGTTTCATCTTTGAGTGCCGTATAGTATTTTCCTATTATATACGCCATCTTTTGATTATTTTCCTGCAAAGATAAAAAATCCATCTCAGTTTTTTTTATTGCTCGTATGAGCTCTTCCTCATTGAAAAAGCCTTGAGACAGCCGGTCAATCTCTTCAATAATAATTGCTCTAATGCGTTCTTCGTCTTTTTTATCATAAGGATCAACTTGAATAAATAAAAGACTATGGTCAAAAAGATCATACACAAAACAATTTACATCGCTTACCAGATTTTCTTTATCTACCAGTATTTTATAGAGGCTTGAGCCCTTTCCTGCGCCTAAAATCCAGGTTAGACAATCTAATACATAATCCAAACGCGCTTTAAGACCAGGAATAACAAACCCATATATAAAAAACGGCTTTTGTATTTCACGATACAACGTTATGGCGCCCCCATTTAGATCGGGCGTATGAAAAAATTCCTCAGATTCATACGTTAAATCAGGGGGAATGGCGCCAAAAGCCTGCTCGGCTTGTAAAAAAACATCCTCTGGTTGAATATCTCCAACAACCACCAATGCAGCATTATTGGGTATGTAATGTTTTTGATAAAATTCAATTAAAGAATCTTTATTCATACTCCATAAATCATATTTATACCCAATAATTGGATGATGATAAGGGTGATCAAGAAAAATAGTACTTATCATTTTCTCTAATAGAGTTGACTCATAATCATCGTTATACATTTTTAATTCTTGAATAACAGCCTTTACTTCAGAATTTAAAAATTGCTGCTTAAAAGTACAATTTCTCATGCAATCGACCATGATGGGCAAAGCTTGATGCCACACGGCTGCCGGAAAATCAAAGAGATAGCCTGTATAATCATACGAGGTGAAAGCATTACATGAGCCGGAAAGCTTATGGGTAATTAAATTTATATCAGACTCAGAAAGCTTTTCAGTGCCTTTGAAAATCATATGCTCAATAAAATGGGCTATTCCTTTCTGCCCGGATTTTTCATCTTTGGAACCGACACCGTACCATAGTTGACAAGAAACCTTAGGAATAGTGTGATTTTCTAATACTAATACTACAAGTCCATTCTTTAATACTTTTTTCTGAATTTTAAAATTACTCATAATAACGCCGACTATCCCGATATGTGGTTTTGATGATTTTTTTAGCTTAGTGAATTGGTGAAAAAATCGCAAGAAATTAACCTTTTAAACTTTTATCAAAATAAATATTGCAATTTCAATTAGAAATTAAATAAGCTAGAGGTAAGATAAATAATAATACCGAGGATTACCATGTTAAGAAAATATTCATATATATACTGTATTATCATTATGGTCGCCGGTTCGCTGGAAGCTGAAGGGGTTGATATTCCTTCGGCGCACCATCTCATGGAAATCCTTCAGAAAAATTGTAATGGGAAAAAATGCCTCATTCAAAGAGTTGATAATAAAACTCATTATTTAGAAAAAATTATGGACATTCAGAAAGCAATACATGACCTTGAAAACCAACGAGGAATAGCACAGTTTCACAAAGAACAGGCAACGCTTGTAGATTCTCTATGTAAGGGAGACTCACAGCCTGAATGGTGCGCACTCTTTGAACAATTTCAAAATAATGACCAAAAACGAACTGATCTTTGCAAGACGGTTAAATGCCAACTTATGCGGCTCTATAACCAGCTGCATACTTACAAAGTGAAATTAGCAGAACTTTTAAGACCTTATCATAAAGAATTACATAGTTTAAATGAGCAAATTCATTATGCCCATGATCAATTGATTAAAGTGCATAGCATTGAAAGTGAAATTTTTAATATTTATCCAAATATGCTATTCTTATAAGGATAATTAATTAAAATTTCACCTTAAGTAAGATATATATCTGTTTTAAATGTCGACTTTTTCATCCAGAATTAAGAGCGTGTCAGCAATTTTGTGTAAACAGCAAATCATGATTAATACAATTCTGTAACACGTTCGCCAAAAACAATGGCAAATTGATTGAGAGCGTCTT
>JAKAUO010000053.1 GCA_021827715.1 bacterium
ATTTTCACCCGTCATATCTTCAGGATTTTTGTAGCCCTTTAGCAGCTCATCTAGCACTTCTTTCTTAAACGACATAATGTAAACCTTTCTGTTTACTTATAGTATGCCGTTTACACAAAATTATTTACAGGCCCATGCTTGAAGGATCTTGTGATAGAAATGTCTTTGAAACTTATTTAAAAAAAGTACTTTTGCCAGTTCTTTCTCCCGGCAAATTTATCGTGCTCGATAATGCGGCATTTCATCATGGTGGAAACATCTCAGAGTTAATAGAAAGTGTTGGATGTAAAGCACTTTATTTGCCACCATATTCACCTGATTTAAATCCTATTGAACACTTTTGGTTCTCTTTAAAAAATAAAATTAGAAAATTATTGCCATATTTTTCACAAAATCTTTATGAGACTGCTCTTAACGTTTTTGAAGAGTAGCGTCATGATTGAGATTTGCTATAAATAAATAGAGCGTCTTCTAGATTTATCCGCTAAAATAGCGGGTGAACAAAAAAAAGGAGACGATCTATGCTTATGATACCAGAAATAATCTGGAACGAAACAAGTTATTTATTTGAAAAAAGATCAAAAGTAGGAAGACCACCACACGATGCGCGGCTCGCAATAAGTGGAATATGGTACATTATGCAAACTGGCGCGCAGTGGCGCAATCTACCGAAAGTTTACGGGAAACATAAGACGATCAACAGCAAGTTTATGTTGTGGACTAAAAAGGGATTTATAGCGCAACTTTTTAATAAATCGATAGAGATTGCAATTAAGTATATTGGAGTGCCTGAGGCGCTTCAATCGGATACTTCTTCCAGCAAGTCCCCATTCGCTAAATTTGGCGGAAAAAATCCTACAGATCGCGCAAAAAATGGCGTCAAAAGAGGAATTGTTATTGATTGGAAGGGAATTATTCTTTCAGTGATAGTTGATTCCGCCAATCGCCATGACTCGCAATTATTAACGCCTCATATTGAAAACATAAAACAATTTTTTGGAAAATCTATGGTGTTAGCCACAGATTCTGCTTGGGATGTTGAAGAACTCAGGAAAATTTTTGCCGCTTACAATGTTGCACTTTTCTCAGCAACTAATGTTAGACGATCAAAAAATAAGAAGAAAAATCGCCCAAAAGGACGCTGGCGCGTTGAACAAATTTTTGGAATTCAGCAGTGGAATCGAGGCATAAAAACATGCTGGAACAAAACAAAATTCGCCTTTTTGGCCATGTGCCATTTCGCTTCCGCTATTCACAATTTTAAGCTAGCGGGAATTTTCGGATAAGCTCTAACTATGCCCTTATTAACAACAAACGATTCATATAGAATTCTGACGATTCTTTTTGGTGAAGACTATGTTAAACAAAATGACATTGATATTACATCCAAGGCTCTGGCAGTCCCTATAGCATTCGGCATGTATTATGCATATAAATATGCTTATAAATACATTACTGATAAGATAGAAGCTTATTTCAAGCGCAAAAAAGAACAGGCGCAGCTGACTACAATTCAAAGCAGATGGGCAGCACAAGAACAGGCTGTACTTGCAAAAGGCTTGGCTTTATAAAAAGCCCCGTTCTATAATCATTCAGGTAAACTATAGACTATATATAAGGTGCACAGTACACTTAGTATAGATATATGTAAAATACATCTTACACATAGTAACGAGTAAACCTGGGAAATAATCATGCTCATAAATCGCCCCTTTTGGAAAAAACTTATTCAAAAAGCTTGGAATGAAAAAAATATCATTTGGCTCATGGGCGTGCGACGTATTGGCAAAACAAGTCTTTGCCATAGCCTGGGAAATATTGAATATTTTGATTGCGAGCGCCCCAGCGTCAGACAGTTACTTTCTGACCCTGAAAGTTTTTTAGAAGAAAGAAAAGGAAAAATTATCGCGCTGGATGAAATACATAGGCTCGATAATCCCTCAGAAATCTTAAAACTGGCAGCAGATCATTATCCGGACATTAAAATGATAGCTACCGGATCATCTACCTTAGGCGCAAGCGCTAAATTTAAAGACACATTAACCGGACGTAAACGATCGGTATGGTTAACACCCATGCTTCTAGAAGAGATGGAGATTTTTGGTACCAAAAATCTCAGGCATCGATTTTTATTTGGCGGCTTTCCACCTTTTTTTGTTGAAAAAAAATTGCCAGAGATTGATTTTCAAGAATGGATCGATGCTTATTGGGCAAAAGACATTCAAGAATTATTTAATGTCAGTAAAAGAAGCTCCTTTCAAAAATTTGCAGAGTTATTATTAGCCAATAGCGGTGGCATGTTTGAGGCCACCAGTTATACCGCGCCGTGTGAAGTAACCCGAAACACTATCGCAAATTATTTGAATATATTAGAGGAAACTTTTGTTGTACATGTTATTAGACCCTACTCAACACATAAATCAACCGAAATTGTTATGGCGCCTAAGATATATGGCTTTGATACCGGCTTTATCTGCTATGTCAAAGGCAAAAGCGAGCTTCCCGCTGAAGATTTAGGATATATGTGGGAACATTGTGTTTTGAATGAAATACAGGGACACCTACAAACTCGCTCCATTAACTATTGGCGGAATAAGCGCGATTATGAGATAGATTTTGTAGTAAGTGATAGAAGAAACAATTCGCTGACTGCTATAGAGTGTAAATTTAACATACCTAAGGATACAGTAAGTATCACTAAAATAGGTAAAAACTTTGAAGCATTTCGCAGCATGTACCCTGATGGCGAAAATCTGGTTGTTGCAAGTAATATAACTACCACATTTAAACGTCAATATAAAGGATTAACCATTACTTTTCTAAATGCAAAATCTCTCATTAAAAAGCTTAAAAAATAAGCTTTAAGCGATATCTATCGAAACAAATTCAACGCGTCTGTTAGGTGCCTGTTGCTCTTTGTTGCCATTCTGCACAACACACATTTCACTTCCACGACCAACCACCGTGATCTTTTCAGCAGGAATACCATTTTTAACAAAGTAATGGTGAATACAGTGGGCACGTTTTTCAGAAAGATGCATATTGTATTCCGGTGACCCTGCAAACTTACAGGCATGGCCCTCAATAACTATCTTTTTACCTTCTGCGATTAATTTTTTAGCACGGGCAAGGTTGTTCTCCATTGCTCCCATTTGTGCTGGCTTCATGCAATCTGCATCAAATTCAAAATAGATAGGCATAAAACCATGTCTGGATTGCTCTATTATTAAATCATCTTCAAACTCATCAATAAAGGCAAAACCATCTTGTGGCCCAAAAGCAGATTCGTCTTCATCTATGACAAAGGCTTCAAGATCATTATCATATACCGAGACAGATTTTTCTGGTTCAACATCTGTCACTGAACTCTTAACCCCAGACACGTGAGCCTTTCTTTGCTTACATGCCGGCGCCATTAAAAGTGCTAATATTAAGCATAGTAAAGATTTAAATTTCAATTTGTACATTAATTCTCCTCGATTATAAAAAATTGCGGGTTTGACAGACTTTATCATATTTTTTTTTACTTTTCTACTTATTCTTTTACGCATAGGGTAGTATACTGTAAGTAAAAGAATTTATTGATCGTCTAAGGACTTGGATCCCGGATCGAGTCCGGGATGAAGACCTGTAGAAAGATTGGACGATATATTTGGAACTTTATGAAAAAAATTTTAATTAATGATACTTTATGGCAGAAACGCATTGCCATAACACGACAAAACCTTTTACAGAATATATATTTTGATACCCTTACAAGTAATAACCTCGAGCGGTGTTATTTTAAAGGTACGGTTACTCGTGTACTACCAGGCATTCAGACAGCATTTGTTGATATTGGGCAAGAACGGGCAGGATTTCTGCATATCTCTGAAATAGATCGTGAACTTGCCATTAAGCGCTTAGGTCACACCGATAGTGACCACGACCAAGACAATGTTGATGAAATTGATGAAACCACTACCGCCTATTCAGCAGAATCACTGTCTCAGCCTATCAGCATTGATAAAATATTTAAAGAAAGTGAAACCATACTGGTTCAAGTTATCAAAGAACCGATTAACGAAAAGGGCGCAAAACTTTCGACCTGCTTTACTCTGCCCGGAAGATTTATTGTATTAATGCCCAATATACCGCGTATTGGTATTTCCAAAAAAATTGAAGAACGTGAAGAACGTCAACGCCTTAAAGAGCTCCTTTTAAGCAACCTTCCGCAAGGCATGGGCGCGATTATACGCACCACTTCTGAAGGACAGCCAGCAGAAGACATTTTACAAGATTTAAAATATCTCGTTCAAACCTGGCAACAAATATACGAGCGCTATCAAAAGGCTCAGCCAGGGCAAAAGATCTATGAAGATATAGAAATGGGGCTGCAAATTGTCAGAGACCACCTTGATAAAGATGTCGAAGCTATTATTTGTGACAATAAGCAGACTCAGCAAGCAGTGTATAAATTTGTCAAAAATAGCGCTCCTGAATATGCCAATATTGTCAAGCTCTATGAAGGCGATATGTCTCTTTTTAAATATTTTGATATAGAGAGTCAAATTGAAGCTGCTCTTAATAAAAAGGTCTCCCTTGATTCAGGTGGATCAATTATTATTGAAAGCACAGAGGCAATGACCGTGATTGATGTAAATAGTGGACGCTACATCGGTAAAACGAGCTTAGAAGAGACTATTTTAAAAATAAACTTAGAAGCTGCACAGGAAATCGTGCGCCAACTGCGCTTACGCAACATTGGCGGGCTTATTGTCATAGATTTTATCGATATGGCAATACATCAGAACCGCCAAAGACTTTTTAAATTCTTAGAAAAAACTCTCAAAGAACGTGATAAATTCCAATCTGTGGTATTGCGTGTCTCTGAATTTGGTCTTGTCCAAATGACTAGAAAACGTTCTGGCAAGACATTAGCGCAACAACTGATGCGTTCATGCACTGAATGTCATGGCTTGGGAATGGTGAAATCTCTTGAAACAGAAAGCTATGCTATTTTACGCCATCTTGAAGATGAACTACGCGCAAAAAGGCTACAAGGTCTCGTGACTCTTTCTGTGCATATTCAGGTGTTTAATTACTTGATTAGTCACCAGTATAATGCCTTATTGGCACTAGAAAAAGAATTTAATAGCAAGATCACTTTAGCAACCACCGCTGAACACAGTGAGCATAAAACTTTTACGATTGAGTAGGGGTGGTTTGTTCCGCCATAGCCCTTGCGGCGGAGGCGGACATCAATTGTTCAACCAGGAGCGGCAGGCATTCTGAAAAAGAGGGCTTTTTAAAGTTTTTTAGATTATCTTTACAGGTTTGATAGAATTCACGATCAAAAAGATATTTTTCAAGTAAAGCGTCAAGCTTTGAAAGGCTTGTTATTGCCTGCCCAAAACCATGAGACTCAATAAAATCTACATTAAGCGCCTCCCAGCTCACCGCGCGGGCAGTACAATCAAGAAGTATCGGAATCTGTGCATGAACAGCTTCCATAACACTTACGGTACCTTTTTTTGTAATAAGAAGATCTGACATGGCCATAATATCGGGCATTTGATCGGTAAACCCAATAATGGACATGGTAACATGATACGGATCGGA
>JAKAUO010000024.1 GCA_021827715.1 bacterium
TTATATCACAACTTTTTTAGGCCTCGCGTCTCAAAAACGATACATTTTTTCGCTTGCTCGGCCAATCGGTCGCCCATTCATCCCCGGCCTTAAAAGGCGCGCGGTTTTCTGGGGCGTTTTGAATAAATCGTGGGCTTGAAGATTGGGCGGAGAATGGTTTTAATTATTTAGCCAACAGGCGGGGTTCAGCATCTTATGAATTCCGCTAATTTTATTATGCCTGCTTAATACTTTCTTGCATTAAGTGCTTTACCGCGCGAACTTTAGATAAATCTATATCTGGGTGACTTTTGGCATAAGGTCGAATGATATTGGTCTCTAATTCATCCCATCCGCCACGATGCTCATCCTTTTTACCTTTTAAATCTTTCAGGAAAAATTTCGTAGGCACGCCAACATTTGGCTGTTCAGTGTCCACGATACATGCTTTATCGCCAGATACCAGAATATTACGAGAATTAATGTCCCAAAGATGCGCATAGCCAATTGCCTGCGTTAATTGTTGAATCACTTCAGGGTCTTCAACTAAATCTGTCTGATCAAAGGGCACTGCATCATGCAATGCTGTTTCTGCCACCACATAATTCGTGTCATCTACCTGCAATGGTCTACCGGGGATATGGACCAAATATTTATCGGGCAGACAGATGCGATCAAGATTCAATGTTTCTTTTAGCTCCTTAAGCCGCAACCAATAGGCGACCCGGCTTATAGTCTGATAAGTTTTCCCCACTTCTTTGTTAAATTTTTCTAATTGTGCAGGCAGAATAGTTTTACCATAGGACTGCGTTGGATCTGTTTGTCTTAGATAGGCATTAATATTTTCTCGACGATTAAAAAAACCACTTGCCTTAATAATATGGTCACCTAGGGGTATAACAAAATTTTGCCCAGGTTTTGTAGGCAGACCTGCTTGTCGAATATAGGATTCCATGGTTTTAAAATACAAATCCACAATGGGTCTATCTGGCGTACCCGGTTGAAAGTCTAAAGTAAAGGGTGCTTTATCAAAAAACATAATCTTATTATAATAGTCTGCCCCAGAAATAATATTTGCTAAAATAGGCTTCTGCTTTAAATAGCTTTGAACTTTTGCCTCGAGTTCATGGGGCGGCTCGGGTGTTAATTGTAAGATATTTTCAGCAGTAATTTCTTGCCCCTGATAAGTATTACCAGAGTTATAATCAATCTCATTGCTTAAACTTAGGGGAGAATAGCAAAGGAGCACAATCAACATAACAATATTATTTCTTAACATCGGAGCCTTTCTTATTTTTTGAGTCAGTTTTAGCTTTTGAATCATCCTTTTTAGGAGCAGCAGTTGGTTTTGCTGATTCAGGTTGAGCCGCGGTTGACGCTTTGCCTTCCAGTTCATCCAATGCCTTTAAAATAGTATCAGCATCTGCCTGCGCCTTGGCTGATCCGCCTTTTTTAATCTCTTGGGTTAATTTTGTAACTTCATCTTTTAACATTTTTTTCGTATTTTCAGAATAATTTTTGGAATCTATATAAGCAGGAAAAGCAAGAAGTGTTACATAGTAAAGAGCAGTATTAACTTTTAAAACTTCAAGCGCGGCTTCAATATCAGTAAAAGGGGCACGATTAAAGTTAAAAATTTCTTTTTTTAAGCGCACTAAGAATTCGTCAAGGGTATCAGAAAAAGGCGCTCCTAATTTCTCAGAATCGGCAAGAAGATCATAAAACGTTTTATAGGTTCCTTTGAGCGTAAAATCTTTTATTTCCGCAGTCGCCTTGCCTTCATATTTATAGACTTTAAATTCAGAATTTCCCATAAGAATAAGATCTTCAAAGGCATCACGAGAATCTTGGCCGGATGGGCCAAAGTAATGCTCTAAAAAATGGCTCGCGTTATAATAATCATACGCTGAGCCACCTTCATTTTTTACCGCTATAATAAAAAAATTCTTTTTTTGCTCAGTAGATTCTTTAAGTAAATCTGCAAAAGTTTTATTGGTTACGGAATCACCCACAGCCTTAAAATCAAAATGGGCCAATGTCTGATCTTTTGAATCTACGGCACCCAAAATCTCTACCTGCGAAAAAAATATCAGAAATATCAGTATATAAAACCTATTAATAAACACACTCAACCCTTAATTGCACTATTTTATTTAAGATTAACCGATTCAATGGCTAAAATTCAATGCTATGTTTTTATTGATTTTAAAAGGCCCCTTAACCTATACTTAAAATAGTAAGGTAATTATAGATAAAAATAGTGAGTAAATTATGATAAAAAACAAACTTATTTTATTAACGCTTCTTTGTGTTGCATATCTCTATTCTGGCGAATCGAACGAGCCTTCATTTTTTAGAAAAACTTTAGCAAAAGGCGACGAATTGCTTCAACAAGGCAAATTTAGAGAGGCGCGTCAGGAATATGAGCTTTTTATTATGAGCAAAGACCCTGCTATTAGAGCAATAATAGCTGAACGCTTAGCAGAAATAAATAGGTTTCCTTACTTTCAATTTGAACTCCGCATGGCAGATTTAGAACTCAATAAAGGAAACAAGGGAGAAGCAAAAAAACTTTATAAAAAATGTATACTCTCTTATCCATCAAGTGAAATCATACAGAAAATATGCAGGGAACGACTTAAAAATATGGACCCGGGCCTTATAGAAGATATACTCCATACCAAAGAATAACGATAAAGATATAAAAAGATTTTGCCACTGCCTATGCAACCCTTCGACTATGCTCCCAACTGTCGCCAAAGGCTATGGCGGACACAGCAGGATGAGCGAGGTAGAATGACACATATATTAGAAAAAAGCCCCGAATTATCGGGGCTTTTTATTTTTAAAAAGTATCTTTACTTTTTACGCATTATCTGCAGTTTTGGCAATTTGAGCCTTATGAGGGTGCTCAGAACCAACGTACACTTTTAATTTTTTAATAATGGCATCAGCAAGTTTATTTTTAGGCAACATACCTTTAACTGCTTTAATTAAAATATCTTCTGGATGACGGCTAAGCATCTGTTCTGCAGTAAGAGATTTAAGACCACCCATATAACCGGTGTACCATTCATATTTTTTATCTTTTAATTTATTACCGGTAAATACAATTTTGCTTGCATTAACCACGATAACATAATCACCACCATCAGCATGGGGGGTGTATTGAGCCGTGTTTTTACCACGCAAAATATCTGCAATTTCAGTTGCAAGTCGACCAACTACTTGGCCTTGAGCATCAATAACACGCCACTTTGGGGTATGTTTTTCACTACGTAAGAAAAATGTTCTATTCATATCCATAATTAAGTACCTTAGAAGAGGCTTTTTTGTTATACTGCTTAAAAACTTACAGGGGTATTATTCACTGTAGTAGAAAAGTGCTTATTGGTCAACTTTTAAAAGGCTTTTTATGATATATTCTTGGTTATGCATCCTGCCACCCCTAGTAGTTATCCTGGTCACTATTCTTACCAGAAACGTTATAATATCTCTTGCCAGTGGTATTTTCACTGCTTGCCTGATAGCCACTAACCTCAATCTTTTCTCTGCAGTTATCCTTGCAACACAGCGCCTTTTTCAAGAAACCCATATTTCCGGACTTACCACGGGCAACAACCTTGACCATGTGTACACCTTTAGCTTTCTCTTTCTTTTGGGGGTATTGATCCAGATCATGAACCATTCAGGGGGCATCCGGGCCTATACGCACTTTTTACTCAAATTTATTAAAACGCCCAAAAGGGCACAACAAACCTCTTTGGCCCTTTCAAGCACCCTTTTTATAGATGACTATGTAAATAATTTAACCGTGGGTGCGATTATGCGCCCAGTAACTGACCATTTCAAGATCGCTCGTGCAAAATTAGCTTTTTTGCTTGATTCTATGAGTGGTCCACTGTGTATGCTTATTCCGGCAAGTAGCTGGGTGGCTTTTATATTGGCGCAAATGCAAGCTTCAGGCATCACTAACAGTGATTCACCTGATACGCTCATTCAACAAGACGCCTTATTTGTCTATATAGCATGCATCCCTTTTTTGATGTACCCGATATTAATTGTCTTTTCTGTTTGGGTGATCACGTTGTTCAACCTTTCATTTGGGGCTATGGGAAAACAGGAAGCTGAAGCCAAAAAAACGGGTAACTTGTATGGGGGCAAACCTCCGTTGCATGTGGCAAACACAGCCCACGAACAACTTCAAGGAACCTTATTAGATTTTATCCTGCCAATTTCAGCCTTTATTCTGGGGTTCCTTGCAGCTATAGCATACTCGGGAAAAAGCGTTATCTTTGGGGGCCAAGCGCATTTCATGCAAATGCTCCAGGAGGCAGACCCTTTCTGGTCATTATGGGTTGCGAGCATGCTCGGAGTTACTATGGCTCTTATAGTATTGCTGAGTAAAAATTCACTTCATAATTTTTATTATATCGGCAAAGCATTTTGGAACGGCTTTATGCTTATGAAAAATTCACTCATAATTCTTCTTCTGGCATGGACCTTAAGTACCCTCTTAAAGAATGATCTTCACACCGGCACCTACCTTGCTGAACTATTACCCCATGATCTTCCGGTGGCATATCTTCCCTTTTTGATGTTTATTTTCTGCTTAGGTATTTCTGTATCTACCGGTTCAGTATGGGGAACTATCGCCTTGATGCTTCCTCTTGCGATCCCCTTATATTACAAACTTGCCTTGGGTTCTCCTACTTTTTTAAATAACCTCTACCCGCTACTGGGCGCATTATTTTCTGGGGCAGTTGCAGGAAGCCATTTTTCTCCTATTACTGATGCTATGATTATGACCTCATTTTCGGCTGGTTGTTACCATTTGGATCATGTACGGACACAAATAAGTTATGCCTCAAGCGCTTTGATCGGTTCATTGACAGGGTTTTTAATACTCTGTAGTCTACCCTCGACATTTTCCTATGGGGCAACGATTGCGGTGTGCTTGGGCACGGGAGTAGGAGTTGCTGCTACTCTTTTATTCATTCGCGCCTCTTTTGGTAAAAAAGAGTGACTCTTGCCTTTAAAATTACCAGCAGATTAAACTAAATAATAGCCATATAACTTTAGAGTGTAGTAATATGATTAAAAAAATAATATTCTCATTAATTCTTATTAAAGCATTAAATGCACCAGAATGTGTGCTGCAAGAAGCTATTGATCAGGAAAAAGCAATACTATCAGAGATTCAATTATTATTAAAAAAGGGCACTCCCCCACCAAAGCCTTTTTGCCAATGGGCTGAAGATAAAAAGATCATTTTGAAAAAATCGCAAACCCCAAAAGTAGTCGATTTAGCAATGCTTTTGGAAGCACTGCATACAAAAGATTACAAGAATATTTCACCAACTGGGGCTCTTAAAGTTTTTACCGATGCGGTAAAGGTACACGAGCCTCATTTTTCTTTAGGATGGTGTGAAATGGGTTATGCTATAGCTATGGGAACAAAGTGGTGGATGTCATCAACGCCCGAAAGTATAGAATGAAAAAAATACACTTTTTTCTTTTTGCTATTAAAACTTTTTTACTTATACCAGGGGCGAGCTTAGAATGCATTGCTGAATCCACTGTTACAAACGCTA
>JAKAUO010000051.1 GCA_021827715.1 bacterium
AATCAGGCATAGGCTTTTGTTTTTAGCAAAAATTTATGCCCTTCCATTTTTAGGAATTTGGTTAATTTTTTATTGACTTTGATCACAATCAGTGAGTGATTTCGGAGAAATCGTATCGAACCATGCGGTCTCTAAAAAAATTATGCTTGCTATAGCAAGCAGCGTTAAATAAGACACAATCCTGATGGCTCAATGTTAATCAACGCAGTAAAATGTTTTGTGCTTAGCGATTATTGCTATATAAATGGATTCTGAAACAAGTTCAGAATGACAGCCCGTAGTCAATGTTCTTTTTTAATTCTTATATTTCGTTATAGCTTTAAGATGGATCAGATAAAATTTGGTTCACAGAACCTGACCATGTTATTCTTAGCGTTCGCCCGCTAACCAACCGGTAAAGTGATAAACTACTTTTGGTTGGGCAAGATCTTTAGCTATTTTTTCTACCATTGAATGCTTATCTCCAGACAACATCTTGTCGCATGAATGCCAGTGCATTCTATTCTTCACGCGAAGTTTTTCTATGCCATTTAAACGCGTAGCAATTTTTGCTGCTTCTGGATTGTTCATAACATCTACCAACCATGCTTCGTGTGATTGTTTCGCATGTTGGCTTGGTTCGCCGCTTACTTTATAGAGATGTAAATAGTAAGATTCAACGCCAGAATCTTTTGGTGGCACTATTGTTTGTAGCTGTTTAATATAACACTCTCTTAAGTTGGCATAATGATTTCTTTCTTCATCCAATTTCCCCATCTCTTGCTGTAACACAAGTTGATCCGATGAATAAGTGGGACGACTGAAGAGCGTACTCACTACGCTTCCTAACTCCAAACCTGAGATCCATGATTCATTTTCAGATGCTTGCAGGCAAGAACTGCCGACAAAAAACAGTGTTACAGAAAATAATAGGCGTTTCATACTGCAACCTTTCAAAATAAGAAAATATTCTCTGCTTCTAAAGAAATATAAAAAATCTATAATTATTTTTCAATGCCACTTTTTAAAAGTTTATTCCAATCAGTTACCTGTTTCAAAAGACGATAAGACTGTTTTATATTCTCTTTATGAAGTGCATTTATAACACGCAACTCCCAATACACTTTTTTTGCTGCGGGGTTCTTCATAATCGCAGCATGCCAATCAGATCTCTGCTTTGGCACAGGAACCATTGTTTTCAACTGCGCAATACATTTCTTTATCACGATAGCATTATGTTCATTTTCTTTCTCTAATCGTGCTATTTCTTCTCTTAATGCGTCCAGTTTAGAACCATTTGACACGCTAACAAGCAGAGCTTTATTTTCACTTGCATGTACAAAAGAGCCAATAATTAAAAATAGTGATAAAAACAATATACGTTTCATGAGGGGGAATTATCCTTTTAAATAGGGGGAAATATGATGATGATGATGATTATATACATACCATACAAAAACGAGAAGTATTTAAACAATTAAGGGCCGCGTTTTACCGCAGCCCTTTAAAATTTAAAACTAGCTTAGCAATTTACTTAGTTTCGTTTTTACCAAATACTTTGTTTTTTAAAACAACTAATCTGTTGTATGCTTTTTTATGTAAATCATATTTATATACAACGCCACCGGTAATAGCTGCTGCGGTAACTACTGCTGCAACCTTGGTATTTTTAGCATTGAAAATGCGTTCATCATTTAAGATTTGTTGCGCCCATTCAGGTAATTTAGCAATCTGATCTTTACCATAATGCTCAACATTTTGATATATTGTCATACCCTTTTGTTTTGCTGCAACAACCAGTTTTTCAAAATTAGCACGGGTAAACAGCTGCATAGAATAATCATAAGCTCTTTTTGCTTCTGTAAGTCCTGCCTCTGTAAATTCTCCTGCTTGTCCAAGAATTCTTTTTGTTTCAACAAATCCTGCGTCTGTAGCTTTTGCTGCTTTTTCAAATGTTGATGCAGTAATATTCTGTAGATTTTCAACCCCCGTCTGCATCACTTGCGCAGCTGCCTCTACTGCCGGAGTAATAGTATGGCTATCAAATATGCCAGCATTTGCAGAGCTTGCAGAGAGTAACAACACTACTGATAATGTTATAGTTTTTATAGTTTTCATATATTTCCTTCCATTTATAAAATAGAGGCGAACAACCAAAAAGCCATCCGCCTCTTATTAATTTACTTAGTTTCGTTTTTACCAAATACTTTGTTTTTTAAAGCAACTAATCCATTGTATGCTTTTTTATGTAAATCATATTTATAGACAACAACACCGGCCGCAACTGCTACCGTGGCAACGGTTGCAATTTTGGTAACTTTGTTGCTGAAGATTTGTTGTTCTTCTAAAGCTTTTTTGGCAAATGCAGGTAATTCCATAGCTTTTTTACCATAGCGTTTAACAACTTCGTTCATATCCATGCCTAAACGCTTTGCAGCTCCAGACAATTTTTCATAGTCTGCTTCGCTAAACATTTGCGTAGCGTGCTTATAGCCTGTTGAAAGCCATGAAAACGGTAAAGATGCATACTCTAAGAAGAAATTCTTTGATGCAACCATTTTAGGGGTTAATTCTTCGAGCACTTCACTAGCTTCAAGAAGTTCTTCTGCATTTTGCTTAAGAGATTGACCTACTTCAGCCTGCTGAACTGCTGTCGAAACTTGAGAAACATCAAGATCAAACAAACCGAGGCCTGCGTTTGCAGAACCTGCTGAGAGCAACAATACAAGAGATAATGATATAGTACGTATAAGTTTCATAATAATTCCTCCATTAAAAAATTTTAAATTCCGAAAACCCACATAGGGGAATCGGTATTCTTATGAGTTTTTATACTTCATCACACTATTAATGATATCTTTATTGAAAAAATTGTCAATTTGAAACATTTATAAACAGGGGAAATACCCACAAACCCCAACCCCAAATACATAGGGAGCATATTTCAGTGAAATCGTGATATGATGGGCAAAAAGGACAGTATACCTTCTTGTTATTTGACTTTTAGAAAATTTTTCTCATATTATAAAAAAGAGTAGTAGACAAAAAAAGCTCACATGATACAAATATACAATACTTTTTACTATTCTAAATGACAGCAGTAAATGGAGTCGTCCCCTTTTTTAGGGCATTTAATTAGGGATTATGGTCAACTTATGAAAAAATTATTAATTGTAGAATCGCCTGCTAAAATTAAAACGATTAGCAAGTTCTTGGGTAAAGACTTTAAGATCATGTCCACCATGGGCCATGTTATGGATTTGCCTACCAAAGAATTGGGCGTCACTATTAATAAAGCCATAGATATTCATTATGTTCCTATTAAGGGTAAAGAAAAAACAATAGCAGAAATCTGCAAAGCTGCCTCTGTGGCCGATGAGATTTATTTAGCGCCTGACCCTGATCGCGAGGGTGAAATCATTGCATGGCACATTGAGCAAGAAATTCTCAAAGTCGCTAAGAAAAAAGCAAAAATTCATCGTATCAGCTTTAATGAAATCACCAAACCTGCCGTGATCGAAGCTATTGAACACCCGAGTGAAGTTGATTTAGATAAAGTTGCCGCACAACAGGCACGCCGTGTGCTTGATCGCTGGGTGGGCTATGAAGTTAGTCCTATTTTATGGAAAAAATTATCACCGGGACTCAGCGCCGGCCGCGTACAATCTGTGGCACTCCGCTTAATTTCTGATCGTGAAGAAGCTATTCGTAGCTTTAACCCCGAAGAATATTGGACCATTGTTGGCCAATTCTTATATGGCAAAGATACTTTTGAAGCACAATTGACCGAAATAGGCAAAGAAAAAGCAGAAATTAAAAACCAACAAGAAGCTGATACATTAGTTAAAAATCTGCAAAAAGAAAATTATGCTATTGATGCCATTGTTGATAAACAACGTACCAAAAATCCGCTGCCTCCTTTTATGACCAGTACGTTGCAGCAAGCATCATTTAACCGTCTTGGTTTTAGCGTTAAAAAAACCATGCAAGTGGCACAACAATTGTATGAAGGTATACCGCTCCAAGATGAAGCTACTCCTGTTGCATTAATCACCTATATGCGTACTGACTCATTACGTCTATCTGACACTGCATTAAAGCAAGTGCGTGATTTTATTGGTCATAATTTTGATAAAAAATATCTTCCTAAAGAAGTAAATCTATATGAACGCGCAAAAGGAAAAGGCAAAGCTGCAGCCCAAGATGCGCACGAAGCGGTGCGTCCTATTGATGTAAACATTACGCCTGAAATGGCAAGCAAATATTTGCCTAAAGATGCGGCAAAATTATATGAGCTTATCTGGAAGCGCTTTGTTGCCTGCCAAATGGAATCAGCGCTCTATGCACAGCGCCAAGTCGTTATTAAAGGCGGCAAGTATACCTTTAAAGTTACCGGTTCAACATTATTATTTGATGGATTCTTGGCCGTATATGCTGCCGATGAAGACGAAAAAGAATCCGCCTCTGCGCAAGGCTCCGGCGGGACAGGGGCAGTTATCCCGCAGGGATTAAAAGCTAAAGAAAATGTTAATCTTAAAAAAATTACGCCTAAACAGCACTTTACTCAGCCACCACCAAAATATACTGAAGCATCTTTGGTAAAAGAGATGGAAAAAGAAGGCATTGGACGCCCAAGTACCTACGCCACAATTATGGGCACTATTCAAGCGCGCCAATACACCGCCCTTGATGCCAAAAAAAGATTTACACCAACTGAGCTGGGCATGACGGTAACCAAGCTCTTAGTAGAAAATTTGCCACAGATTATGGATCTTAAATTTACTGCGCTGATGGAAGAAGATCTTGATAAAATTGCGCATGGTTCTTTAAAGCGCGATACTTTACTGCGTGAATTTTATGCAGCATTCCAAGAAGCAGTAAAAGAATTTAAAGGCAAAGATGGTAAAAAATTAGCTGAGCCGACCGATATTGTATGTCCGCAATGTAAAAAAGCAAACTTGGTTATTCGTTTTGGTAAAGCAGGAGAGTTCCTAGGTTGTCCTAATTATCCGGAATGCTCTTTCACCAGCAACTTTAAGCGTGATGAAAAAGGTGTGATCGAAATTGTGAAAACAGAAGGACCAAAATTATTGGATGAAGAATGTCCTCTGTGTGGCAAACCTTTACGCCAAATAATAGGTAAATTTGGACCATTTATTGCATGTTCAGGATACCCTGAGTGTAAATATATTAAGCAGAAAAAAGCTGACGTTAAATGTCTACTTGATGGTGGAGATTTAGTAGAACGTCGCTGGCGCGGTGGCTCGTTCTGGGGATGTTCAAACTA
>JAKAUO010000007.1 GCA_021827715.1 bacterium
TCAAATTCTCGCAGAATTTGCAATATCTGTTTCTCTGTAAATTTCGATCTTTTCATCGTAGAACCTTTCGTTTTTTAAACCTACTAAATTCTACTTTAGACTTGTACTATTTTACGGGAGCTTTACCTTATGAGAAAAATTAAAGAATATCACGATCCAGAAATAACTTTTTTTATTCTCTTGTATAATAAACAGCTAATATTTTATAAGCAATAGAGAAATGTTAGCTGTTTACTCTATTTTTAGGAGCCTAGATGTTTATACATAAATCTTATGTATGTTTAATAATTTTATTGATGAGTTTTTCTGCAGTACTTTTTTGCGGCGCGCCCACGGCGCCTGATGGAAAAGTCAAAAAAGATCCTAAAATGGCGCTTAATTTTGTAACATCTAATCATAACCTTGCATTTGGGAAAGATTATCTCGTTAAAACGGGTGTAGCCGCTGATGAGTACAATGGGTGGCTTACTGCTATAACCGATTTTCTTAAAGATGCTGATGTTGCTTCAAGAGCCGTTATCTTTGATGAGAGTAATAATTTAAAAAATAATATAGATAACTTATCTAGGTATTATCGAGTTACTCTGATCCCTCGCGATTCTTCAGTGATTAAGAATTATTTAATACAGAGTGAAGATGTAATAAACAGAATTACCAGTTCTTTGGGGCGGCTTAATAATCTTAATGCGGCTAAAGGTAGTGATATTAATACAATAACCCAATTTTTGATCGTAACCTTTGAAAAATTAAAAAAAGATGCATTGAGATTTACTGAAGAATTAAGAAATAAAATGGGAAGTCAACGATATGCGCCAGATAATATCTTTGTGAGTACCTTTTCAGAAAAAAGCTTTTCTGATCGTGAAAATAAAATAGAAAAACTGGTAAAAACTTTAAAAGGTGATAATCAAGCAAAAGTTAAAGAGGTATTAAAAACCCAGAACGATTTATTGAAAGGGAGTTTGGCCAGATTAAAAAAACAATTTAAATATTGGTTTCAACAAGGTGTTATTGTTGTTCCTGTCGTACAAGAAGAAGATAAAAAAGCATTAAGCGCCTATCGTCAAATGGCACGTGATTCTATAAGCGCGCTTGGTGCCATAAAATCATTAACAAAAAAAGATATTGAAGATATTCGTATTTTTCTTGAAAATACCTTTAGACAGATAGAAGCTGATATCAATCAATTATTAATAGCGATAAGAACCGCATAAATTTTTTAGAATGTTTATACTAAAAAGAAAAGAGCGCATTTTAATGCGCTCTTTTCACGTAAATTTACTTTAAAATCAAGATTGAAAATATGTATAAATTATTACCATTTCTATTAGAAGACTATAAAAGAAGCAGTCATATCACCACTCAAGAGGTATCTGTACTTGAGCGTTTTTCACAATTGCTTAAAGAAAAACCTGATTGTTTTGGCAGGCAACCAGGCGGCCATATTACTGCATCTGCCTGGATTATTAACCCTAGAAATAATGCGGCACTACTAACTCATCATAAAAAGTTAAATAAATGGTTACAGTTGGGTGGCCATTGCGACGATAACCCCGATGTTACCAGCGGCGCTGTGCGCGAAGCACAAGAAGAATCGGGCATCGAGCATTTTTCTTTTGTTATTTCGGGCATTTTTGATATTGATATTCATGCGATACCCAATGCGTGTGAGTACCATTATGATGTTCGTTTTTTGTTAAAGCCGAATCATGGTAATTTTTTAGTCAGTTCAGAATCACATAATTTAGCGTGGGTGCCTTATGCCAAAATTGAAGAATTCACCCAAGAAGAATCGGTTATTCGCATGAACAAAAAATATAGAGAAAAATTTATATAACAGTATACTAAAGGCCATATAACGTGAAAATTTTAAGGATTATATGGTCACTTTTTTTATTGTACTTTTAACTTTTTTTCTTACTTTTTTTTCCGTAGGTGTCATGAGTTTTATAACCATGGCGTCACCTGTGGGCCCTTGGATAGATGTAACCTTAGTATTATTAGGAATGTTTTTAGTAAAGATTTTTTTCAGAAATCTATCATTGGTAAAAACGACACAAGTGCTGGGTTATTCAACTGCTGCTAGTTCAATTGGTGGCAGCGTTGCAACCGCGTGTGGATTTGCCTTCCCTACACTTTATTTTTTAAAACCGGATGTTTTTATGCAACTTTTGCATGCTCCCGTGACATTTGTAACATTTCTTGGAGGATTAATATTGACTGCAGGTGGTTTTGGAATGTTAATGGCACATATATGTGCGCCAAGATTTTTAGCTGATACTACTATGAGTTTTCCTATTGGTCAGATGACGTATAGTTTAATGAGTGTTACCAGTAGTATAAAAAAAGCCTATGAGCTTATAGCAGGTTTGATCTTAGCGTTAGTTTTTAATGGTATACATTTGTTTACCGACGTTTTACCAAAAAAAATGGTAGTGTGGCAGGCGCGCACGATAAGCTGGTGGACCATACCAACGTTAGTGGTACGTTCAGAATGGGTTTTAATGCTTTTGGCAATAGGTTTTGTGACAGGACACGTTATAGCTATTCCGCTTGCTATAGGTGTGGTCATTAAATTTTTAATGGCTGATCCTATACATCAACAATTTTTCTGCACCATAAAGGCTGATGATTTTTTCTTTGCCTTTTGTAGCGGCATTGTGTTGCAAAGTACCTTTATGAGTTTAATTGAATTGCCCCAGTACCTCTATTCTTTTTTTAAACAAAAAAAGAATAGAGGTACTACTTTTTTTGCCTCATTGCCAGTGAATTTTGCTTATTGGGGAATTATTATTCTTCTTTTTATACCTACTTTTATTTTCCTGTGGCAATTAAACTTTTCAATCCTTTCTCAGCTCTATCTTTTGCTGTTTACTGCGCTTTGCACGTATCAAATTGCTATTATTGGGAGTAAAACTGGTCTTGCACCGGTCGGAAGATTTGCAACCTGGGTAATGGTTCCCTTTTTACTCCTATTTGGCTTTGATCCAGTACAAATTACCGTAGTTGCAACCTTTGTTGAAATAAGCGGCATGGTAGTAGTTGATACTTTGTTTGGTCGCAAGATGGCTCAGCTTGCACAATTAGATAGTAAAAAAATAATCTATTATCAGCTTGCGGGTCTTATAGCGAGCTCTTTATTAGTAGGCATAGTTTTTTGGCTCCTCATTAGCCATTTTGGCCTTGGCACTTCTTCACCTTTAATTGTACAACGCTGTCAGGCCCGAGCATTGTTAATTAATGCCTCACATTTTGATTATCTTGTTATGGTGCTGGGCATTGTATGCGGTTTTGGTCTAAAATATATACGGATTAATTCTACGTTAGTACTGGGTGGTCTATTATTACCTATTGATTTTTCTCTTTTACTTATTATTGGTGGATTAGCAACGTACTTGGTGAAAAATAGAGAAAATTATGTGCCATTCTGGTCGGGCGTTTTTGCCGCAAGTGCCCTTTTTATGCTTTTAAAAACATTATTCTAAAAGAGCACACATCTTTGCAGCTAATATGCTAGCCCCTGTAATAACGCTCGGAGTGATAATATCTGCAGCATCTATGTTGTCACTATCAAAAGTATATTTTATAGGAACATGCGCTGATGAACCAAGTGCAACGCCACAGAAGAAATATTGTGCGCATTTTACCCATGAGCTTGGAGTAGTATGGGTGGTCGAAAGAGCTTTATCGGCCATAAGAACACTCACCAAGGCAGGAATATTTACCAATTTTATTTCCGTAAAATCTCTATGAGTAAAAGGACCATGGCGCATTTTTATGCCATGAGTAAGACAATTGCCCACCAATATTCCTGCGCTGGCATACTTTGATTGTTCAAAGGAAGGATTTGATAATACGATAGTAGGTATAATAATAGTTAAAAATAGAGTGTTGAAATTCATAGTGGTGGTAAATAAAAAACGGCTCATTGAAACAAGCCGTTTTTATTAAAAGTTAAAATTAAGAATAATTATTTTTGTACGATCACGGTTGGTCTTGAAAAGCTATTAATCGCTTGAGTTTGTTGAGCATAAGCCATTTTTTCAAGAGATTCCTGTTTTTCAATTTCAATTTGAAGTGCTAACGCTTCCTTATATTCGGGAGTATTTTTTATTGCAAGGAGTGCCCCGGTTATTACTTCCAACATAAGTTGTGTTTCAATAATGTATTGTTCAAGCAACGCGCAATAATCGTTATTTTTGTAGGCATAAGAACTATAAAAACGGAGCAGTTGGCGTGATTCATTGAGAATTGCTTCGCTTTGTTTTTTCAGTATTCTTATATCTTCAAATGCGTAATAAAAAGGATTTCTAATATCTATATATTCTATAAATAAGTTGTTCATTAATGCCGTAGTAACAATAGTTTCTGAATCATTCATTGAATTGAGAATGATGGTAAGAAGAGTACTGTTTTTTACCATCGTAAAATTATTCTGGTTGCAGTACATTCTGCTTTCAGGGTTCCAATGTTTATAATAATAGGCACCTGCTGCTACTCCTAATGCTCCAAAAATTCCTTGAACATAGGGAACATTTTCTTTATCTTCGCATAATAGGGAAAATAAATATCCTGCTGCAGTAAGGCTTGCGGTTATAGTTGCAGTTTTTGCATATAAGCTCTTATAAGAAATGTCAGCATTCAATGAACTGAATGTTACTAATAAACACACTATTCTTTTTTTCATAGATACCTCTGTAAGGATTTTGTTAATATTAAAAAATATTTTAGCATATTATTTTTCTGTTTGCGATCTGATAAGTTCTGCTTCAATAAAATCAATTAAATCGCCATCAAGTACCAGTTCAGGTTGTGGTGATTCAAAATCGGTTCGATGGTCCTTAACCATTTTATAAGGATGCAAAACATAGGAACGTATTTGAGAGCCCCATTCAATCTTTTTGCGTTCAGCTGAATAAAGTTTTGCTTGTGCTTCTTCTTTTTCTTTTTGTACTAGTTTAGCCATCAGCATTTTCATGGCCGTCTCTTTGTTCTGAGTCTGGGAGCGCTCATTTTGGCATTGGACAACTATACCCGTAGGAATATGGGTGATCCGTATAGCAGATTCTGTTTTATTGACATGCTGGCCGCCGGCGCCCCCTGCGCGAAAGGTATCAATGCGCAAGTCTTGAGGATTAATAGTTATGGTAGCTTGGGTAGTTTCTGGTGTGACAAAAACACCAGCAAAGGAGGTATGTCTTCTTTTATTAGAATCAAAAGGTGAAATTCGAACGAGCCGGTGAATTCCCTGTTCATTTTTAAGCATTCCATAGGCATTTTTGCCTTTAATATACAGAGTGCCCGATTTTATACCTGCGCCTTCACCTACTTGATAATCTAATACGGAACAAGAAAACTTTTCACGTTCGCAAAAGCGTACATACATACGCAGAAGCATTTCTGACCAATCCTGTGATTCAGTGCCGCCGGCTCCTGCGTTAATACTTAAAAAGCAATTTGAATCATCATCTTCTTTATTAAGAAGAAGCGCGATTTTGAAATTTTTAATATTTCTGCAATGGCGCGCGATATCAATTTTCATTGATTCTAAAACTTCAGGGTCATCCTTAAAAAGTATTAAAAGATCATGTAACTCTTTTTGCGTAGTAATAATAGTGTTATATGATTCTCGTAATGTTTTAATTTTTTGTAATTGCTGGGAAATGGTTGCTTGCTCAGGGTTTTTCCAAAAATCTTCTTTATGAGAAAGTGCTGAAAGACGTTCGAATTCTTTTTCATTCTGAGAGTTTTCCCAGAATGTTTGAATTGTCTTTAAATCAGGTTCAGAAGACTTTAATTGCTCTTTTAGATCATCTATAATCATATATATCCTAGGGTTATACTAGTAAGTATACAATATCATGTTCTATCGAGAAAGATTTATAAGAGAAAGAATTATTATGCAGCTATCTCGTTTATATATATATGTTCTCATTTTTGGGTGTAATGGGTTATTAAGCATGTCTGATACAGAGCTTATTGCTGCGGCAATGTTGCAGGGTTATTTGAGCGATATAAGGGCTGCTGAATTAAAAAAGGCCGAAAGAAAATATGAAAAAGTTTTAAAAGATGAATTACTTGTCAAAGATACTCTTCCCTCCTATGAAGATGGTATGTTTGATGCTTTTATCAAGGAATGTTTTAGCAAGTTTATTTTTGTCCGAGGCTCTTTGGGATTATATATCAAAGAGCCCGCACTCATCGTTTGGTATTCATCAAAAATAAGTGATGCTTTGGTAACCTGCGCTTTAAAGCATGTTCATTTAGATCGTTCTTCAGGTAGTATGTTGAAGATAACGGCAGATAAAGCAGTAGTGCGTATAACAAAACAGGATATAGAGAAATTAATGCAGGTTGAGGGTTATCAGGTAAAAGATTTCTTGATGTTGCAAAAATTAAGAGTTGGTAGAAAGAAATAGAGAAAACGCTTTATTCAAGGGTAGCCGTATGGGAAAATTAGGTAGATTGGTTCTATATATAGTTATAGTATTATACCACATTCAAACTTTTACGGTCACATTATTTGCTTTGAAGCACAAAGAAACTCGAAAAGAGATTCTAACAGGAGAAGGCTTTGAATATATTCAAAAAAGGGCAACTGCAGGGTATCGCCCAGGTTATTATATAACGAATCTTGAAATGTTCTTACGCAATCATCCTGAAGCAACATTGCTTGCTCTATTGGATATAGTTGTTCGTTGCCAGCCAGAAAATAAATTACTGGTTATTGCTCATAAAAAAGAGAATGAATTATTTGAATTTAAAGCAATTGATACTAAAGAAATACAAGGAGCTTTAGATATAATTCACCCTTATAGAGAGAAAAAGAAGGATCTTTGGAATTTTTTTGCACGACAAGCGCGATCACTTACAACCTATGATGTATGGTGTGACGATTAAGCTATGCTATGAAATAAATTTTTATGGTAGTATATGAGCCGATTATCATTTTTAATGTTACTTATTATTGATTAAGTTACCCCCATTCGCGAAAGAATTTCCCATGAAAAAACTCTCTTTATATCTCATGATATACACTACGTGTCTTAACGCAGGGTGTGTTCTTTCAAGAAGACAAGGTCGCTATTATAAAGTAGTGCATCAGTGGACTCAAGAAAAAAGGACCCCCCATCAAACCAGGCTAACTGACGAAGAGCAACGGCGGCTGGAGCAAGATTTTTTCAAGCATGTGATCATACGCTAAAAGGGGAAATAGGTTCAATTAAATAAAGGGTGAGGCTTTTTTATAGTTTTCTTCGACAAAAGTCCAGTTAACTACGTTCCACCAGGCGTCTATATATGAAGCGCGCTTATTTTGGTGTTTTAAGTAATAGGCATGTTCCCATACATCAAGCCCCAAGAGCGGTGTCAGCCATTCAGTATAAGGTGAATCTTGGTTAGGGGTACTTATAATAACCAATTTCCCTGTACGTGGGTCGTGACACAGCCATGCCCATCCACTACCAAACACCTTTTTGGCAGCTTCATTGAATTTTTCTTTAAAGGCTTCAAGCGATCCAAAGTGTTTTTTAATTGCTTTAAGAAGCTTGGCGGAAGGTTTGGTCTGTTTTGGGGTCATGCATTGCCAAAAGAAGGTATGGTTTTCATGCCCCCCTCCATTATTGCGTACAGCTGTACGTATCCTTTCTGGAAGTTTATCAAGCATGGTCAGAAGTTGCTTGCACGAGTAGTGTTGAAACTCAGGATGGTCTTTTAGGGTATCATTCAGGTTTTTGACATAGCTGGCATGGTGCCCTTCATAATGAACCTTCATAGTAGCTGCATCAATATCTGGTTCAAGGGCATTATCAGAATATCCTCTGAGCAATAAGCAATAGGGGTAATGATCAAGAGCGTGCAAAGGCAGGATAAGTAATAATACCGTATAAAAAGTCTTTTTTACCATTCTATCTCCAATAAGCTTTAAAAAACCAGAAAAAACCATACTATAGTGTAACTTTCATGAATGCTTAAAAGCAAGTCTGGATCGCATTATTCAAAAAAAGCTTTTGGCGGGGCTATAAATTTTGAAAAAAAATTAATAATTTTTGTTGACACTACTGCTAGGGTAGGTATAATTAACTCAGTATTTGAATTAAGCGACATCGAAACAACGCAACAGGAAATCGAAATTTCTCTCAAGAAATCGAGAAAAAATCTGAAAAAAAGAGTTGACAAGATCATTTTAATCGGTACAATTAATAACACAATTTGAATTAGCTAGTGGCTGATTCTTGAAAAAACTGAAGTAGTAATAAAAAAGATTTTGTCTTTGAAATATACAGATAATAAGCAAGTTTAGTTAACTTGCAATTCTTAAAAATTTGATTTATGAATTCTTGCGATCAACTCCATACAATATATTTTGTGATGGAGAGTTTGATCCTGGCTCAGAATAAACGTTGGCGGCGTGCCTGACACATGCAAGTCGAGCGTGAAAGGTCTTCGGACTAAGTAAAGCGGCGAACGGGTGAGTAACGCGTGAGAATCTACCTTTTAGTGAGGAATACCTTCGAGAAATTGAAGTTAATACTGCATACGTCCCTAACGGGAGAAAGATGGCCTCTTTGCTGTCGCTGAAAGATGAGCTTGCGTACGATTAGCTAGTTGGTGGGGTAAAGGCCTACCAAGGCGAAGATCGTTAGCCGGCCTGAGAGGGTGTACGGCCACACTGGAACTTAGACACGGTCCAGACTCCTACGGGAGGCAGCAGTGAGGAATCTTGCGCAATGGACGAAAGTCTGACGCAGCGACGCCGCGTGGAGGATGAAGGTCTTAGGATTGTAAACTTCTGTTAAGTGGGAAGAAATGTTCCGTTATAATACAGCGGGAAGATGACGGTACCATTAGAGAAAGCACCGGCTAACTTCGTGCCAGCAGCCGCGGTAATACGAAGGGTGCGAACGTTATTCGGATTGATTGGGCGTAAAGGGTGCGCAGGCGGAATGCTAAGTCAACTGTTAAATTTCCCGGCTTAACCGGGAGTCAGCGGTAGATACTGGTGTTCTTGAGGGTGGAAGAGAGAAGTGGAATTCTCGGAGTAGCGGTAAAATGCGTAGATCTCGAGAGGAACACCGATGGCGAAGGCAGCTTCTTGGTCCATTTCTGACGCTCATGCACGAAAGCGTGGGGAGCAAACAGGATTAGATACCCTGGTAGTCCACGCTGTAAACGATGATTACTGGACGTTAGTTCCGTTATGCGGAACTAGTGTCGTAGCTAACGCGATAAGTAATCCGCCTGAGTAGTACGGTCGCAAGATTAAAACTCAAAGGAATTGACGGGGGTCCGCACAAGCGGTGGAACATGTGGTTTAATTCGACACTACGCGAGAAACCTTACCTAGGCTTGACATATTTTTGATCGCTATGGAAACATAGTTTTCTATGCGAAAGCATAGACAGATTTACAGGTGCTGCATGGCTGTCGTCAGCTCGTGTCGTGAGATGTTGGGTTAAGTCCTTTAACGAGCGCAACTCCTGCCACTAGTTGCAACTCAGTGATGAGGCACTCTAGTGGGACTGCCTGGGAAACCAGGAGGAAGGCGGGAATGACGTCAAGTCCGCATGGTCCTTATGCCTAGGGCAACACACGTGTTACAATGGCTTATACAAAGGGTTGCCAAATCGCAAGATGGAGCTAATCCCATAAAGTAAGTCTAAGTTCGGATTGAGGTCTGCAACTCGACCTCATGAAGTTGAAATCGCTAGTAATCGCGTATCAGAACGACGCGGTGAATACGTTCTCGGACCTTGTACACACCGCCCGTCACACCATGAGAGCTGTTTGTACCCGAAATCATCTTAGCTAACCTGTAAAGGAGGCGGGTGCTGAAGGTATGGATGGTGATTGGGGTGAAGTCGTAACAAGGTAGCTGTAGGAGAACCTGCGGCTGGATCACCTCCTTTCGAGGGAGATTCTTTAGCCAATCGTTATACGATTGGCAATTCTTAATCTTAATTAATTTTAAGGTGTGTTTGAGTGATCGCAAGAATTCATAAATCATGCTAATTTTAGATAGTTTTGACTGGGCCTATAGCTCAGCTGGTTAGAGCACCCCGCTGATAACGGGGAGGTCAGTCGTTCGAGTCGACTTAGGCCCACCAGCCTACGTTTTTCAGGTCTTCCGGCTTGGCAAACTACGGCCGGCATGGCCAGGGTCTAGTCTGTCCTCTGTAAAGGGGATGTAGCTCAGTTGGTAGAGCGTCCGCTTTGCAAGCGGAAGGTCATCGGTTCGATTCCGATCATCTCCACCAATATTCGAAACTATATTTTTAAAAAATATCTGTATATATCGTGTAAGATGTAAGAAATTCTTATGTTCTTTGAAATATTTGTAATGTAAAGTAGCTGAAGTAGTTTTAAGTAACTACATCATTAAGAAAAGCATATTATCTCAGTTAATAAAATTTGTGATTAATTGAAAAGGGCTTTTGGTGGATGCCTAGGTATCAGTAGGCGATGAAGGAGGCGGAAGGCTGCCATAAGCTTCGGGGAGCTGTCAATCGAGTTATGATCCGAAGGTTTCCGAATGGAGAAATCTATCTTAGTGAACCTAAGATATCTTTATCTGAATACATAGGGTAAAGAGGCGAACGGCGTGAACTGAAACATCTAAGTAGCGCTAGGAAAAGAAAACAAAGTGATTCCCGTAGTAGTGGTGAGCGAAATGGGAAAAGCCTAAATCTTTAGTGTGTAATAGCCTGCAAGCGTTGCACTAGGGAGGTTGTGGGATTTAGTGATCCAAAATTGCAGATTTTGGCATGCTTCTTACTTATTTAGTTGAATATTCTGGAAAGGATAGCCAAAGAAAGTGAAAGCCTTGTAAGCGAAAAATAAGTAAGCCATGTAATTATTTCCCGAGTACTGCAGAGCACGTGAAATTCTGTAGGAATCTGCCCAGACCATTGGGTAAGGCTAAATACTAACTGATGACCGATAGTGAACGAGTACCGCGAGGGAAAGGTGAAAAGAACCCCGGGAGGGGAGTGAAATAGAATCTGAAACCAATTGTCTACAAGCGGTGGAAGCGCGATATACGTAATGCGCAACCACGTACCTTTTGCATAATGAGCCAACGAGTTATTGTATGTTGCAAGGTTAAGTTTAGAAAGAACGGAGCCGCAGCGAAAGCGAGTCTGAATAGGGCGTTTAGTAGCATGTAATAGACCCGAAACCTAGTGAGCTACCCATGTCCAGGGTGAAATTTCAGTTACATGAAATGGAGGCCCGAACCCGTGTAGGTTGAAAACTGCTGGGATGAGGTGTGGGTAGGAGTGAAAGGCTAATCAAACTGGGAAATAGCTGGTTCTCCCCGAAATATATTTAGGTATAGCCTTGTCGAATCAATTATGGGGGTAAAGCACAGTTGAAATTTTGGGGGCGTAAGCTTACCATATTTTTACTAACTCTGAATACCGTAATTTTAGAAGACAGGAGGCAGACTGCGAGGGATAAGCTCCGTAGTCGAGAGGGAAACAGCCCAGACCATCAGCTAAGGTCCTTAAATATCTATTAAGTGGTAAAAGAAGTGATAATACACTGACAGCCAGGAGGTTGGCTTAGAAGCAGCCATCCTTTAAAGAAAGCGTAATAGCTCACTGGTCAAGTGTTGTTGCGCTTAAAAACGAACGGGGCTCAAATAGATTACCGAAGCTATGGCTTGTATCTTAAGTGATACAGGGGTAGGGGAGCGTTCTTTGGCAGATACGAGCTTGACTGTAAAGACAGGTGATGGGCCAAAGAAGTGAGCATGTTGGTATAAGTAACGAAAAAATAGGTGAGATTCCTATTCGCCGTAAGTCTAAGGTTTCCGAGAGAACGGTTTATCCACTCAGGGTTAGTCGACACCTAAGCCGAGGCCAATTGGAGTAGGCGATGGACAACAGGTTAAATATTCCTGTACTACTTGTAAGCGTTTGAGTAAAGGGGTGACGCAGAAGGATAGGTCAAATTGGACTATGGATTGCCAATTTAAGTATCAAGAAGGACGATGTAGGAAAATCCGCATTGTCACTACTTCAAGATGTGATGAGTGTTCTGAGCTCTTGTAGCGAGGTGCATTTGACTGATTTCACGCTGACCAGAAAAACCTCTAGCGAGTTTAACAAGTAATCGTACCGCAAACCGACACAGGTAGACGGGCTGAAAATGCTCAGGCGTTGAGATAATTATCATTAAGGAACTCGGCAAAATAGCCTCGTAACTTCGGGAGAAGAGGTGCCTAGAGCGTAATTAGAGTAATCTGAGAAGCGTTTTTTAGGTTTCAACAAAGAGGCCCAACCGACTGTTTAACAAAAACACAGGGCTCTGCTAACTCGAAAGAGGATGTATAGAGTCTGACGCCTGCCCAGTGCTGGAAGGTTAATAGGAGATGTCAGCCGAAAGGCAAAGCTTCGAATTGAAGCCCCAGTAAACGGCGGCCGTAACTATAACGGTCCTAAGGTAGCGAAGTCCCTTGTCGGGTAAGTTCCGACCTGCATGAATGGCGTAACGAGTTGGGCGCTGTCTTAATGATACACTCAGTGAATTTGTAGTACGGGTGAAAATGCCCGTTACCCGCGACTGGACGGAAAGACCCCGTGCACCTTTACTGTAACTTGACATTGATTTTTGGATTGATATGTGTAGGATAGGCGGGAGACTTTGAAGTGTTGGCGCTAGCTGACATGGAGTCATCCTTGAAATACCGCCCTTATCCGTTTGAAAATCTAACTTCGACCCGTAATCCGGGCGGAGAACATTGTCTGGTGGGCAGTTTGACTGGGGTGGTCGCCTCCTAAATTGTAACGGAGGCATTCAAAGATTCCCTCAAGACGAATAGAAATCGTCGGTTGAGCGTAAACGCACAAGGGAGTTTGACTGTGAGACCTACAAGTCGAGCAGGTGCGAAAGCAGGAGTTAGTGATCCAGTGGTTCCGAATGGAAGGGCCATTGCTCAATGGATAAAAGGTACGCCGGGGATAACAGGCTGATCTCCTCTGAGAGTCCATATCGACGAGGAGGTTTGGCACCTCGATGTCGGATCATCGCATCCTGGGGCTGGAGAAGGTCCCAAGGGTTTGGCTGTTCGCCAATTAAAGCGGTACGTGATCTGGGTTCAGAACGTCGTAAGACAGTTCGGTCCTTATCCGTCGTGGGCGCAGGGTATTTGAGAGGAGTTGTTCTTAGTACGAGAGGACCGGAATGAGTGAGCCTCTAGTGTTCCAGTTGTTTACCATAAGCAAGCTGGGTAGCCACGCTCATAAGAGATAACCGCTGAAAGCATCTAAGTGGGAAACTCGCCTCAAGATTAGATACCCCTGCTAACGTCAGTTAGCAATAAGATCCGTTGAAGACTACGACGTTGATAGGCTGGAGGTGTAAGTGCAGTAATGTATTAAGCTAACCAGTACTAATAGATCGAAAGTTTTAATCACACTATAAATTTTAATTAACGATAAAAATTTTATCTTTACTTTACTATTACAAATATTTCAAAGCGTAAGTTGAAATTTTGGTTTTTTTAAGCCATAAAGATTTCCTGGTGCGTATAGTTGTGGGGTCACACCCGTTCCCATTCCGAATACGGCAGTTAAGTCTACAACGCCAATGATACTTGCCTGGTAACGGGTTGGAAAAGTAGGTAGTGCCAGGATTTAAATTTAAGCCTCAGCTACTAAATAACTGAGGCTTTTTTTTTACGTTATTAGTGGGTATAGTACGTAATGCAAAATTATAGGTGTTTATCTGTTGTACTTTGTTTATACAAAGGGGTCTGTATCAATGAAAAATGGTCTTTTAAATTTCTTGCTTTGTTTTTTAATGGTTAGTTTTTTGAGCGCTCAGCAAACATCGAATGATGTAGTAAGCGAAGAACAAATTCATTTACCAACAGGAAGACATGTTATTGCAGATCTAGAAGAATGTGAATTATGCCACTATACTGATGATATAGAAGAGACTTTGCGTAAAGCCGCACAGCAAGCTTCAGCGACGGTTCTTAATATTACCATTGAAAAATTCTCACCTGTTATGGTTAATGGTCAAATGGTTCAAGGCATGACCGGTACGGTAATTCTTTCTGAATCTCATATTGCTTTTCATACATGGCCAGAAAATGGGTTTGTTGCCTGTGATATTTTTACCTGTGGTACAAATGCCTTACCTGAAAAAGGACTTGAGGTTCTTTTGGATTATTTTAAGCCCAAGGCAACCAATATCAGAATTTTAGGTCGAGGAATGGCCGCTAAAAGTGAATCGATAACACATTAAAAAATTGCTGCACTTTGTGCGGTAGTTCCTGGTGCGTATAGTTGTGGGGTCACACCCGTTCCCATTCCGAATACGGCAGTTAAGTCTACAACGTCGATGATACTTACTTGGTAACGAGTTGGAAAAGTAGAGAGCGCCAGGATATATATTTTAAGCCCCAGCTTTTAAAAGCTGGGGCCTTTTTTAAAAAGAGGAAAGCTTGTGAAATATTTAGTAGGAGCACTGATAACTATGGCAATTGCTGCAGAGATTGAAGTTGGACAAATCTATCAACATTATAAAGGCAAACAGTATGAGATTATAGCCGTGGGCCTGCATACTGAGACTTTAGAGAAATATGTTGTCTATAGAGCATTATATGATGATCCAGAGTTTGGTAATAACGCTCTTTGGCTACGGCCACTTTCTATGTTTGTAGAGTATGTGCTCGTTAATGGTGAACATGTTCTGCGTTTTAAATTGATTTCTTAAGAAATAGAAAAGGGACTCAGAAAGAGTCCCTTTTTATGGTATTGAAACTCAGCGCGTTACTTTTTGTTGCCGACCATGGCAAGTAGTTTTTGAACTGCTGATTTAATTTCTTGATGATGTTTTTGACCTGCTTGTTGTTCAGCTGCTATTAAAGCGCTTTTATGTAAAACGCTAAAATCGCCATAAGGATAGACAAATTTAGACTTGTCATTGGTGTCAGCATCGGTGTCTATACCAAGAAACCAAAGGCCATATTCATCAAGTGTATGAGTATTAAGATGACGAACTTGTTCATCCTGAGAAGGTTTTACTTCTTCCCAGTTTGAAATATCATGCTCAACTTCAAGTCCATCTTTAATTATTTCAACTGCATGATCATATGCAAGTTTATTTAATTTTATAGACATGTTTTTTTCCCTTTCCGTTCGCACATATCTTTGCATCCGCACCAGTCTGCTACAGCTAAAGCAAAAGCAGTAATAATTGCACAAAGCGCCATACCCCAAGCTATATCATAACCTACCAATTCTTTTGGCCAGTTCGGAAGAACGGCAAAGTTTGTCAGCTCGTAAGCACCGTATACAATTAAACCATACATGGCACCTTTTACTAGAGCATACAGATATGAACCATGTGATCTTGGAAGGACAAAGAGAATAATTCCTTTGACTATTAATGCCCATACAGCTAAGGCAGCTAAATAGCGAGGATCAAAAATATTAAATTCGCTCATATCAGAAAATGGGGAGAGTTTATCCTTATAAAGATCTTTCATTAAATAACAAATCCATAGGCAATCTAAAGCAACATATGCTACAAAAGATATAATAAACAACTTGATCGTATGCCAATTAAAACAATGAAACATAAGACACTCCTTTTTAGTGTGTGGTTAATAATAACTTCTAGCAGTGTAACTATTTTTATAGGGGACTTTTCAAGAATTTGGTCTTTAGCTTGCTCTTTTTCTTAATAATTCAACCTTTCTTGTCCTATGAATTATTTTTTTTGAAATATGAAACAAAAGGATTATCTTCTATAAAAAACCGCCATTGATACTGTTTCCCCTTGCTAATTCCAATCCGAGAACTTGTTCCTATGGCGAATGTCTGCTGGTTGGTAAGAATATCGTCTGTGATAAAAATATGCGATGACCTGCTCAGATTAAAATGATTATATTCTTTGGTGATTCCCAAAGCCTGCGTTAATTTCCCAGGCCCATTGGTAAGATCATGGATATTTTGATCAGAAAATTTTTGCTTTCTATTTTTTTTCATAGACTCGATACCCTGTAAAGGTTCCAAAGCTCTAATCAAAACTCCCCCGGCATTTTGTTCAATGTTTCGTGCAACAATATTAAATCCATGATGGATACCATAATTAATATACACATAGGCCCGTCCTACAGGACCAAACATAGCACTGTTACGCTCAGTCTTTCCTCTATAAGAATGGCTTGCCGGGTCGTTGGATTGATAACTTTCAGTTTCTACTATCTTGCCTATTAAAAGAGTATCATCGTGGGCTATAACTAAAAGTTTGCCCAGAAGTTCTTGAGCGACTAAAGGTGTTTCGCGCAAATAAAAATCTTGTTTAAGACGATTTTTTAATAATTTTTTTAAGAGATTATCCATAGTTGAATACTACCTTTCTTTTGCTATTTTTTTCAATACTATTTTTTCTTGTATTTAAAGATGCTACCCTTATAGTAAGGGAATTGTATCATAAGGGGAGTTTGAAATGATGAAATATATATACTATGGGATAATTTTTTTAATAACGTGTGAAAATCTTCAAGCATATTTAGAAGATTTTCTTTTTCAATTTAAACGGCCTGTAACAGTATTGGAAATAACAGGAACCCAACAATGTAATTCACTCTCATATGCACACCGCTATAAAGGAGTTTTTGTTCTGTTATGTCAATCAGAAAAAATAGATACTCTCAAGAAAAAAGTTCAAGATTATTCTAATAGTGTGCTCCTGCATCCAAAAGAATTTTCAACATCCTCGTTGGTGCAATTAGCTTCTTGTGAACATTTTGATGTTACCTTAGTTCATGATTGGCTGGTGCTTGATAAAAACCCCTACATTTTGAGTGCATTACTCACCTTAGGTGACTATCTGATTATTGATGTTTCGGTTGGGTATGTTGATCGTTTCCTTACAGAAGAACAAAAAGAAAAAATTTTTTACCAGGAATCTTTGGGCCAAGGTAAAGAACGTATTTATTTTAAAAATCTGAAAACCTCACTGGGAAAAGCGCGCTGGTGCATGAGCTCTAACGCCCAATCACATCAACCCTCATATACTATCGTAAGTACCTTTACTGAAAAGAAATTGATCAAAGGGTCTCATAAAAAGACTTCAGATTGGGTGCCAGGCATTAATCTGGTTACGGCAATTATGCTTAATGTAGTTTATCCTACCAATGAGGTCTTACGCTCTAATATTAAAAAGTTTCTAAGTATCGACCATAATGACCCTGTTATAGGAAATATGATTGTACAGGGAAAGCGGGTAAAATTAATCGATTTTGATGATTCTCGCCGTAATGCAGATCATGAAAAATGCCTCAAGGCTGCCCTTAAGCTATTTACCTGGCTCCATAGACCAAAAGATCCCTATACTGCTATCCAGAAGTATTCTGAGTATGTGCATAATTGAGCATATAAAGATGTAAACCAAAAAGGGGCTGGAATTATCCAGCCCCTTTAAATTTCTGAGTAAACTCAAAAACTAGTAGCGATCTTTGTTTCCACGGAAACCGCCGCCAGAATTTGAACGAAAACCAGGAGTACGTTCGCGTGAAGCGCCGAATCCGCCTTGGCCACCGCCATTGCTGCTTCTGTAGCCGCCTTGGCTGCTGCCGCCGCTTCTAAAGCCGCCGCCTTGACCAGGAGTACGAGGTTGTGGTGGACGTGCAGTATTAACGCGAATTCTTTGGCCTTCTAGATCAGAGTTGTCAAGAGCATTAATAGCTTGTTGAGCTTGCTCTTCATCTTCCATAGTCAAGAATGCAAAACCACGTGGCTCTCCAGTAAACTTGTCGGTCATGATTTTAGCTGATGAGACTGCGCCAAATGCTTCAAAAAGCTTACGTAACGCATCTTCAGTAACTGTTCGGGAGAGGTTCCCAACGTAAATATTCATAAAAAAACTCACTTAAAAAAAATAAAACAATGTGACTTTTAAAGATCTTTTCAGATTTCTAACGTCTACCTTAGGTTAACACAATTTACGCTTTTAGCAATATAGTGTAGACTGGTCCTTGAAAAGTAGCCTAGCTTTACCCTAAAGGTACCGGTTTGGGTGATCGCATAATCATATAACTTAAAGTTTTTCTATGAAACAATCATTCGTTCAATCTTCCATTCTTTCTGTTGCATTGGCAATATTTGCAATGCTTTTTGGTTCTGGCAACATCGTTCTTCCTTTAAACCTTGGGCGCGATACGGGCACGATGGCCATGTACGCTATGGCTGGCTTTTTTATTACCGCTGCCATTGTACCCCTTTTAGGGATTATTGTGATGGTGTTATATGATGGTAATTATGAGAATTTTTTTGCTACCATCGGGAAAGTTCCGGGTAAGATTGCTATTTTTTGCTGTATGCTTCTTGTGGGTCCTTTTTGCGTGATTCCGCGCTCAATTTCCTTGGCTCATGGTGCATTAAGTTGGATATTTCCACAGCTTTCAATTTTTGTATTTAGTTTATTAGTAACCGTGATCATTTATTCTTTGACCACTCGACAATCAGGACTTCTTAATATTTTAGGTAAAATTCTAGGACCTATTAAGCTTTTTTTATTAAGCGCTGTTATTGTTAAAGGTTTTTTTGTAGCTGCGCATTCAGTTACCTGCCCGTTGCTGGCCTCGAGCGTGATTATGAATGGTGCTTTATATGGGTATGGCACCTTAGATTTATTAGGCGCTTTCTTTTTTACTAATATTATTCTTATTGGTCTTAAGCGAAAAACTGACAATCAAAATCTTAATGATAAACAGATATTTTCAATGGTGTTGCAAGGCGGTCTCTTAGGAAGTCTTCTTTTAGGATCAGTCTATGCTGGCTTTGTTATTGTATCATCGCTGCAGTCAAGTTTATGTCAGGACGTTCCTAAAGAGAAATTATTAAGTTGGTTAGCGGACCATTTACTAGGTCAAGCTGGTGGGGTACTTGCAAGTATCACTATTGCCGTTGCTTGTTTGACCACAGCGGTTGCGTTAACTACGGTTTTTGCAGATTATCTTTCACGAGACTTTTTTAAGAAAACTATTTCTTATCACGTCGCGTTATGTATAACACTTGCGATCGCTTTTGTTTTTGCCAATTATGGATTTGAAAGTATCATGAGACTTGCATTGCCCTTAGTGCAAATTTTATATCCGGCGCTTATTGCACTTGCACTTTCAAATATAATCTTTAAATTATTCAAGAAAGATTTTAACAAAATTGCATTTTACACTACGCTTATTGCCACTATTATAGTTGATTATGCTATTGACCTTTTAAGGTAACTGTATGTATACGGATTTTCTTGTTCTTGAAAAATCGCCTTGCTTGCAGGGAATTTCTGAATTAAGTGGAGCAAAAAATGCTGTTTTGGTCATCATGGCATCATTGATAGCCACTGCTGGTAAAAGCACTCTCCATAATGTTCCCTTTTCTCATGATGTCTTTCAGATGATTTCATTGCTTGAATCATTGGGAGCGCAGGTGGTTATTGAGGCAGATATTCATTCATTAACTATTGATACTTCAAGCATAATGTATTATTCAGTTAATGCAGATATCATGAAAAAAATGCGGGCATCAATCTTAGTGATGGGGCCTTTACTCGCGCGCTTTGGCAAAGCAGCTATTGCTTTACCCGGCGGCTGCCTTATCGGTGACCGGCCCATTGATATGCATTTAAATGCTTTTGCTCGCATGGGTGCAGAAATTTCATTAGATGGAACCTATCTTTATGCTCAAGCAAAACGTTTGACCGCCGAGCGGTTTATTCTTGCCTACCCGAGTGTGGGCGCCACAGAAAATATTATGATGGCCGCTACCTTAACAGAAGGTAAAACTACCATAGTAAACGCCGCTCTTGAGCCTGAAGTGTTTGATTTAGTTGCTATTTTAAAAAAGATGGGCGCGCAGATTAATTTATTACCAGCGGGTGTTATAGAAATTATAGGGGTAAAAGAACTTCAACCGGTCACTCATACTATTATTATGGATAGACTTGAGGCAGGCACATTATTGCTTGCAGCAGCTGTAACAGGTGGCGAGATAACCTTACCTGAAGGACCTGGCCATTCACTTGAAGTATTTTTAGAAAAACTTTCAGAAATGGGCCATTCTATTGATATTGGCATAGATGGTGTTGGCATCCATTTAAAGGCAACTCATTCCCCACGCGCTGTATCATTTAAAACGATGCCATACCCAGGATTTCCGACTGATCTGCAAGCGCCTATGCTTGTCGCGCAATGTTTGGCAGACGGAGTAAGTACTATCACTGAAACGGTTTTTGAAAACCGTATGTTGCATGTGCGTGAATTACAAAAAATGGGTGCACATATTGAACTTGATGGCATGGTAGCTAAAATTAAAGGCGTTGATACTCTTTATGGTGCCTCACTTATTGCCAGTGATATACGCGCTTCTGCAGCGTTAGTGATTGCAGGCATTGCGGCCCAAGGGACATCTACTATGTCTGGTATTCATCACTTACTGCGTGGATATCAAGATTTATGCGGTTCCCTGCAAAAACTTGGTGCGCGTATTACGGTTAAATCCGAAATAGCATGAATATACGCGGTAGCAGAAAGATTTGCTTAATTAATTTTTAAGCTGGGTACTCCAGGCGTTCCCCAAAAAGCATTTTTAATAGTCCTGAATGTTCGATAAAGTATCGGTTGGTTATTCTGCAAAAGTTCAATTTTAAGAAGTTTGCCTTTTTTACCCGTTGTTCGCGTACTGATAGAAATCATCGAAGCATCAATCACAAAAGGCGTCTCTGCTGTTGCTATATTTATCGCCTTTCTAAACTCCTGTTCAAAAAGTGTAAGATTGTTGATATGCACTATTCTTCCGAGCGTAATATGCGGCTTCCAATCACATTGAGTTTCAACCAGTTTTTCAAAAGGAGTTATTTTTGTATATTTGCTTTGAATTGCTTCAAATGGTAATCGAGCTAATATATTTTGTCGTAAAAAATAAAGCTTATCGTCAGGCTTAATAGTCAATACTATATACCATGGGTTATCGGGTGTTGGCGGATTTTGAGTAAATAACCTTCTGAGAGCAGCAGATAAAGAGCTTTGTTGTGCTATTGTAGAAAGAGAATCTTTGGTTATTGCTATAGGAAGTAAAATATCAAGACCTTGCGCAGAAGCAGTCACTCGTTGAATATTGTTCAGTGCCGGCGGCAAAGCCGTATCGAGCATGCCGATATTTTGCCAACCCAAAAAATTAAAAAGGCTGATATGAAGCGGATTATTATAGGGCGGGGTCATTTGCCACTCAATGATTGCAGCTAATTTTTCAGGGCCGGCTAATTGAGCGCCATTAATGTTTATGAATATGGTTAATAAACTAAAAGTTAATTTTTTAGAAAATATTTTTTTTAATAACTTATTCATGGCTTGTCCCCTTTTTGTATATACTTCATAACACGTATAGCTTTGCATATTTATTTTATATCTGTCTATAAAAACATTGCTTTGTTTATCAAACGTTTTTTATGCTGGATAATAAAGGGGGAACATTATGAAAAAAAATATTTTTTTGATCGCATTTTATTTTATTTCTGTGCATTATATTTGTGGACAGGAAAAAATGGATATTTCCATACTCATTGATACACAGGAATATATCTTGAAAGAGGACGGTGCGCTCACACAGCAGCTCCTTTGTAATATAGCTGATGATGCTTTCCCTATTCTTGTCTCCAAGGAATTATTCTATCATCTTATTCGACATATCCATTCAAATAAAAACGCACGATTTTATTTGGCAAAACCCGGTGAATCTGTTCGAGCTTTCCCGACGCCGAGTGAACAAGAATCGGCGAGTGATTTTGAAAAGATGCTCAAATTGCTTGAAGAAAGATTTGTTATCAAAGATGTATATAACTTTTATCTTTTATTGCCTAGAAACCTTTTTAGAGAATTGGAAGTTTCACTTTTTTTACCCGAAAGTCATATAAGTGATCTTGAGAAAAAATATGGATTAAAGTTTCAACATTTTAAAACTATTGATTTAAAAAAAGAATTTAGTGAAGGGTTTAAAGAATGGAAAAATTTTAATCTTTCCTATGATATGGCCAAAGATGTTCTGCCCAATATTTTTATATCCAAAGATTCTACATCAGTACATTGGTATATCCATATTCTTGGCCATGGCCAATGGGCGCGAGGTCGAAATATCTCTGAGCAATCAACCTTTGGTATGAATGTCATTAAAGCTTCTCAAGTTTTACATTTTTTCAAAAAAAATATTAACGTCGAATGTATGTTCCTAGCATCATGCTTTCTGAAAGCCAATACGCCATCATTATTTGCATACCACAATGAAGGGATAGTGGTTCCCGAAGAATATCCTTTTGATATTATTTTTGAGTCAGTAGGGGATACCGTTACCACGGGGGTAAGTGCTGGAGGTCTGAGCTCTTTTATGAAGACATGCCCTTCCGCTTTAAAAAGCCTTTTTAAAGCATTGCATAAGACTAAAGATTATTTTAGCGCTTTTGCCAGCGCAAATTTTATTGATTACACAGAAATGGCAGCCAATGTTTTACATGTGCTGCCTAAAAATAGTGATCTATTATTACCACTTACTCCTCCCAACAAATCAGTATTGGTCATATCACATGTGATAGGTAAAACTCGAAAAAAACCATTAGTAGTTCCCTCTGAAACAACAATGATTTTACTGCACCCCGCGGAAATCAATTTTCCGCTTGTTTTTAAGTTTATCAGTCGATATGCTCCTGCCAGGATATCGTCTATGCATATTGGCTCGGCATTCCATAAATTTAAAGAGATAATCTTAGATGCTCATCATCATTCAGCAAATGAACAGTTTGATTTTCTTTATTCTCTTTTTGCGCCACTTTATAGCTTGAGCAGCACTAAAAAATTCTTTATACAAAAAGTACTTCTTCAAAAGGTTTGTTACACGTTAAGATATATGCAAAATTCGCAATATGCTGCTATTCCTATAAATGCATTAGATAATATAGTCATCATCGCCCAACCCAAAGATACCAAAGAAATCGAAGTAGATAACAATGAGATTAAAATTTATTTTTCTTGCCAGCATAATGGAGAATCTTATTATATCTATGGGCGCTATGAATATCTTCCTAAATTCATTAATTGGAAGGAAGAAATTAACTTAAAAGCCTTATTGGAAACAACTTATAATAAGCAGCAGCTGATTTTTAATCGAATATCTGAGCATGAATACAAACAAGCTACTTTTTAATCTAATAACGAGCTTGAAAGTTCAGTAAGCTCTTTGGTTACTTTAGCTTGTCGTAGTTTATTATATATCAACTTCATTTCAGATAATAGATTTTTAGCATTGCGCGTAGAATTGTCCATTGAAAGTGCGCGAGCGCCATTTTCTGCACGTAATGATTCAAGGAGTAACTGAAAAATTTGTGTCTTTAAGGTGAGCTTACTTACATAATCAATAATTTCTTCAACGGGTTGCTCAAGGGTGTATTCACTCGTTTGCAGGGCTTTATTGCTTGAAAAAGAATAGCTTAAGGGCAAAATAGTTTCATGCGGCCGTTGTAAAAAGATAGAAGCGCTATAATTACTGATGACAGAAATTGTATCAAAAGAATCTTTGAGCGCCATAATTTCATTAAAAATCAGATTGGTCTTTTCACTTATAGTCATTAATGAATAGGTAATTTTATCAGTAAGAAGATTCATTTTCTGCTCTTTGCAAAAATCATAGGCGTAAGGGCCAAGAGGAATGCAAGAAAAAGTCCCACTATCTTTTTTCCTAAGTTCCTTTATAAAGGTAAAAAGGGTATTATTAAATCCGCCGCAAAAACCCTTTTGAGAGCCCATAATAAGATATATTTTTCTTAAGCCCTGTAAGGGTGTATTTGATGTTCGGGTAAGCCCCAATTCTTCAGACAGGGCTTCTAATTGTCGGGTATACGCTTCTAATGCCTTTTTTTTTGACCCAATGCGTGAAAGAGCTGACATTGAAATAAGTTGCATAGCATGCGTTGTCTTTTGTATATTTGTAATGACTTTAATACGTTCTGCTATAGTAATAAGTTGAGACATAAGCAAACCTAATAATTAAAAATAATTATAAATGAGTATACTAGAAAAAAATGAATATATTTATAGATGCTTATAATCTTTTAAAACAATTACACGGAGTCACCCAAGTCTCTGCGCAACAAAAAGAGAGATTTATGGACCAACTCAACCAATTTGCCCGCGCTAAGGGTCATGCAATTTATTTGGTGTATGACGGGGGCTCCCTTTCGCGCCCTGAATCTGAACATGTGGGTGTGTTAACGATCATCCATTCTGGATATAAACTTTCAGCCGATGATGTTATTAAGCAAAAGATGTTACACTATGCTTCAGAGCATACCTTACTGGTTTCTGATGACAGGCAGTTGTGTGATTATCTTGCTGCTGCAGGGTTTGCCGCATTAGGCACTGCGGATTTTTATACTTTAATGAAGCAAGATATAAAAAAAACAGAGGCGGCTTTTATGAAAAAAGGTGTTGCCCATAAAATTCCGGGATATTCAAGCACTCCAGAGATAGATCAGCTTATGCAAGAATCTGGATTTTACGGGTATGAAAAAGAGCTTGAATCTCAACAAGAGAATTACCCTGAAAAACTTTCAAAAAAAGAAAAAAAATTAAAAAAATTAGTAAAAAAATTATGACAAAGACAGTAATCTACGCCCTTGAAGAATTACCTACGATTATTACCCAGCTTCAAAAGCTTATGCAACAATATCGTATTTTTGCCATCAAAGGCTCACTCGGCGCGGGTAAAACCACTCTTGTCCGCTCACTTTTTCAGGCATGCGGTATACAAGGGGTACTATCAAGTCCCACATTTACGTATGTAAATATCTATACTAATCAGCAGGGTCACAAGTTTTATCACTTTGATCTTTATCGTATTCAAAGTGCGCAAGAATTTATTGATGCAGGGTTTGATGAGTATCTTAACGATCCAGAAGCCTATATCTTTATAGAATGGCCTGAAGTTATTGAAAAACTTTTAAGTCAGCAGAAGGTATGCATCCTAGATTTAGAATATATATCTGAAAATCAGCGGTCTATAACACTATCATAGAATTGCATGAAGATTTTAATAAAATTATTTAAATCAATTTTTTTCGTTCTTTCTCTATGTGCAGTCGCGCACGTTAAGGCTATGAGTGCCAAAGAGACAGTGGCTGGATGGCAAAAGTACACCCTTTTAGCGGGACCTTATGCGGGTCCTTATAATGAAATTCTTTCATTAGCATTTAATCCTCATGACCCAAATATGCTTGCTTCCAGTTCAAATGGTAAAATACACCTATGGAATATTAATCAATCTCAAAATGTGCCTATTGTTTTAATGGGGGCTAATGGTGCGGCTCGCGTATTAGCATTTAATCTGCATGATCCTACTATGCTTGCTTCTGGTTTAAATGATAATACCATATGCTTATGGGATGTTAGTCAACCACAAAAAGAAGCTATTGTCTTAAAGGGACATAAGGGCGGGGTTAATGCGCTTGCATTTAGCCCACACGAATCAACTTTACTTGCCTCTGGTTCAGATGATACTACTATACGTTTATGGAAGATAAGTAAGCCTCACCAAAATCAAATTATACTCCAGGGGCATCGAGGCATAGTCACCTCATTAGTATTTAATCAACACGATCCAAGCATGCTTGTTTCTGGCTCAGATGATAATACCATACGTTTATGGGATATAAAGCAACCACGAAAATATCCTATTATTTTAAAGGGTCATAATGGAGGCATTCTTTCATTGGCATTTAGTAGGCAGAACCCCATGATGATAGCTTCTTGTTCAAATGATGGAACAATACGTATCTGGAATATTCATAAACGGCGAGAATTACGTATAATTTCAATAGGTAATGTGCATTGCACAGGTCCGATGGAATTTAACCCTAATAATCCAACTATGTTTGCTGTCGCTTCCTTTATAAGAATTAACTTGGGTGATATTAATCAACCCAACAAAAAACCTCTTGTTTTAAAAGAAAGTTGGTTAATTGAGTCATTAGCCTTTAATCAGCATAATCCATCTTTACTGGCTTCTGGTTCATGCGATGGAGCAATACGCATGTGGGATATAACAGATACATCTGGGTTCACCCAAGAAAGTAATACGATAAGAGTCTATTTTCAAGATAAAATTATTAATAACAAACAACTATCTCAAAAAAACTATGAGCGATGGCTCTTAATCGGCCTTGATCACTTGCATAAGCAACACCCTGATAATGCTGCTTATGAACAATCATTAAAATCAAAAATCAGTAAAAATCATATTCAAAAGACACTTGCGGGATTACCAGAGCCGGTACAAAATGCCTTTATAGCAAAATATAAGTTGCACGTTTTGCAAGATGTGTAAAGTCACATTTTAATCTTGTATTGAATGCTTCAAGTAAGCAAAGAGTGCAGGAGACACCACCTTAATTTTTTTTTGTGGTTCAGACATAAATTTTACTAATTCAGTAGTAATATCACACGGTGGTTGTTTTTGTTCAGGTATTTTTTTGATAGAGCGGGTAGGCTTAGTGCGTCTTGGAAGGGTAATTACATCAATATTACGTAACCGTTTTACCTCGTGCTCAAATAATAGATTTTGCCATATTAATTCAAAGATGTTTCTATAATGGGCTATTAAATCAGGTGGAAAGTCTGTTAAAAGAACGTAACTAAACAGTGGAGGGAATATGCTCTTAAAGAGTTTAATAAAACAATTTTCATAGTCATCCAAAAAAAGATTTTCCGATTCTTTATAATGTCGAGAATGATTGATTTCTTTATATAATATCAATTTATTCAAAACGCCCCAGAAAACCGCGCGCCTTTTAAGGCCGGGGATGAATGGGCGACCGATTGGCCGAGCAAGCGAAAAAATGTATCGTTTTTGAGACGCGAGGCCTAAAAAAGTTGTGATATAA